>JAZLGO010000062.1:0-22012 GCA_045616305.1 Saccharofermentans sp.
ATTTTTGTCGCCGGCAGCGACGTTTTAGGGTGATTTTGGCGACGCCTGACCGCCGCGTCGCTGGAATAGGTGTTTTTTGTCGCCGGCAGCGACGTTTTAGGGTGATTTTGGCGACGCCTAATCACTTTACAGTGACTGAAAACGAGGTTTTCAGTGAATCTTGTTGTCTCTGGCTTGAATATAGAAAGCCATAATAACCGGGGCCTGCCTCTCTGTGAATTAATCCACTTTTGAGACAGCAGGTTTTATATTAAGTATTCTTTTCAATACCAGAAATCAAATGTGTCTGTATTCCACACTTTTAACAGTTTATCTTACAATTAACTGTTCTTACGCTGAACAAAAATATATATCGAGAATGCAAGACGAATAAACAACAATACAAAGCAAACGCCTATCAAATCATATAAAACATCAAAAACACTTCCCGCTCTCCCATCAACATAGAGCTGAATATACTCATCACACAATGCAAACAGCATCGAAAACCAGAAAGTAATTAATATAACAAATTCATTCTCAGACATAATAAATCTCATCTTCTCCGCACTGAAAGAAGTAGATACTGACACTCTGTTTGTAAAAAAGATAGAAAAAAACAAAGACAGTGACAAAACAGCATACTCAAAAATATGAGCACCCTTACGAATAAATTTCTCTGTAAAACCAACATCTAAACCATCATTGACAAAATGCATGAAATTCATGCTGCGTGCCGATGACACAGCCGCAGGTTCCAAAGAAAATCTATAAATAAAAAAAAGTATTACTAACGATATCAGCCAGAATACCGAAGACAAAAAAACATACTTCTTAGAAATAATAATTTCTTTATCCTGAATCATGTAAACTTCTTTCTTAACGCCTTCCCGTTTGTTTCATAGCTCGCTCGATATCTCGATTAGCCTGTTTTTTGGCAAGAACTTCTCTCTTATCATAGTCCTTCTTACCTCTTGCCAAACCTATCTCAAATTTAACTTTACTGTCTTTAAAATAACACTTAGTAGGAACCAGTGTCAAACCATCCTGTTTGATTTTTGAATACAAGCGAATTATTTCATTCTTATGCATCAGCAGCTTACGAGTACGCATAGGATCAAGATTAAATCTGTTTCCGTTCTCGTAAGGACTTATATGAACACCGATAAGATACATCTCACCGTCTTTTACGGTGACATAAGAATCCTTTAAGTTAACCTTTCCTGCTCTGAGACTCTTAACCTCAGTTCCGGATAAAACAATACCGCATTCATATTTCTCTTCAATAAAATAATCATGAAAAGCTTTTCTGTTCTCCGCAATTACTTTTATTCCTTTTACTATAGCCATAACTCTCACCAATCAAAGTTCAAGTGAAGGACATGCGTTTAAGTCAAGTTCATGTCTTACACCGTTTATAAAATTATAATAACCTGCAGAAGCTATCATCGCAGCGTTATCGGTACAATACTTCATTTCCGGGAAATACAAATCAAAGCTTTTTCCCTTGCGTTTCAATTCATTACGAAGAAAAGAATTAGCACTTACTCCTCCGGCAATACAAATTTTACGAATTCCGGTTTCTCTTGCTGCCTGTACTGTATTTTTCACAAGTTCGTTTGCAATATGCTGCTGATATGAAGCTGCAAAATCACAAATATTTATTTCTTCTCCCTGCATCTGCATCTTATTAATTTGATTCAAGGCAGACGTTTTTATACCGCTGAAAGAGAAATCCAGAGTATCTCCCATATGAGTTCTCGAAAATGTGTATCTGTTAACATCACCGCCTTGGGCAGCTTTATCCATTTTAGGACCTCCCGGATATCCGAGACCTATAACACGCGCAATTTTATCAATTGCCTCACCTGCAGCATCATCACGAGTTGTACCAAGTAACTCATATGTCTGATAATCTTTTACCAGCACTATCTGACTGTGACCGCCGCTTACACAAAGACAAATAAACGGCGGCTCAAGATCCTTGTGAGTAATATAATTAGCCGCAATATGTCCGTGCATATGATTTACTCCTACCAACGGAATTCCGGTTACTTCACACAATCCCTTTGCAGCAGACAAACCTACCAGAAGTGCCCCTACAAGTCCCGGACCGTATGTAACAGCAATTGCATCTATATCAGAGACAGTAACACCGGCCTTATCCAGACTTTCGACAATACAAGGATAAATGGCCTCTATATGCATTCTTGAAGCAAGTTCAGGTACAACACCGCCGAATTGCTCATGAAAATCCGCCTGAGACGCAATCTCATTACTGAGAACTTCACGACCGTTTTTAACAACAGAAACAGCAGTCTCATCACAAGAAGACTCAATACCAAGAATCAATATATCTTTTTCTTTATCACAAGTATTCATAAAATCACACTTACCGCCTAATTAACGAGTAAAACAATTATACTCTTTTTTCATTTTCAGTCAAAAAACTTATTTAGATAGGCAATTATTGTATTTATATAAAGTTCTCTGTCCAATGTATAAGATTCAAGATATCCTGCGCCCGGAACCATAACCGAAGAAGTAAGATGTTCATTTATTCTCATACGTTCTGTCAGCAGTTGATTTATCTTATCTGCACCGATAAAAGTATCATGTGCACCGTAAACAATGCATACCGGTATCGGCAAACGAGATATCTCAGCAGCTATATTCAACGAAGAATCAATACCTGAAGATATTCTTATAGCATATGGGACCGTTTGCTTAGTAAAACTTCCCAAAAACTCTTTTTGCTCAACTACCGGAATAATATAATCATCAGAATTTTTAGCAGGAGAATCGAAAATAAAACCTTTTATATACCCCTGATCATACCCCAGTGCAACAATATCACTATCATAATTACTTAACTCACTTTCAGAAGCATTCATCGCAGGTAACATATCATATGCCAATAAAGAAGAAGTTACTCCTGTACCGAATCCGAAAAGAATAACATCTGTAGTCACCGATATTTTCTTAACCTGAGATATAGCACCCAGTACATCCTGCCATTCAAGATAACCGTATCCTACTATATCACCGCCGGAATCTCCGCTGTTACGTAAATCAAAAAGGAAAACATTATAGTTGTTGTCCAATAGTTGTTCAACCATATCAACCATGTCAACACCATACTGTAAACGATTATCTCCCACATTATGGACAACTATAACAGTAGATATAGGGTGATCACACTTAAAAAACCATCCTGACAAGTTAGTCTGTCCGTCATATGACTCAAATGAACATGTTGAGTATGATGGTAAAATATTCGAAGGAACATTAGATACAACTTTACCTTCCACATCCATCAAATTATTTGAAGAATGTATGGTTAATACAATCAAACCAACGAGTATTACGGCAACAATGCTTAATATCAAAGCAGTTTGAAGTATAAATCCCATACTTCTGCGCTTATGTTCTCTCTGATAATTTCTGTAATCCATATATTAATTTAATAAATCCTTTTTCTTCATAAAACAAGCTGTTATCACTATAGCTATAATGCATAAACCTGTAAGACAGATGAATGGCCAAGGATGTTCACTGAACGATTCATCCCATGGCATAGGACAGTTTTGCCCGAAAAAGCTTGTAAAAATATTCGGAATCTCCAATATAAAAGTAGCAGCTGCAAGTATCTTCATTACTACGTTCATATTGTTATTTATTATTGAAGAATAGGCATCCTGCGTATTATTTACAATAGTAGAATATATTTCAGACATCTCATGCGCTTGCTTAAATTCAATAATTACATCATCCAATAATTCGTTGTCATCATCAAACTTCTTCACCGCCCTGCTTCTTATAAGTTTATCAAGCAAAGCCTCGTCAGATTTGAGTGAGGTAGTAAAATATACAAGTGTCTTACTGATTTCCATTATCTCATACAAATCACTGTTTTTTATTCCTTTTGCAAGATTTGCAGCCGTTAAATCCAAATTCTTATCTATATTTCTGAGTAATCTTAAATATTCGTTCGCAAAAGACAACAGCATCATAAAAATAAACCGTGTCCTGAAGCATAGATTAATTCCTTTTACCTTGTTATTTTTAAATTGATCCAAAATTCCTATATCATAATTTGATATCGTTACTATATTCTTTCTTGTCAAAATAATACCGATAGGAGTAGTCTCATACTTCATTATCGTTTTCTCGGTCTTTGCAAAAGGAATATCTACAATAATAAGAACAATACCGCTCTCTTCATCATAATCCATTCTAGGGCGTTCCTCTTCATCCAGAGAATCCTGAATAAAATCTTCCGGAATGCCGAGCCTCTCCTTCAACATTTCAACCTCATTATCCGAAGGAGCAAATACATCTACCCAACAATCATCAACTATATCATCTGTAGGAACAATTATATTATTAGTGTTTTTATTTACTGATTCACCTTCACTCAAACAAGAAGATTTAAAAAACTCAATCATATATATACCTCAAAATTAAATACCGGAAGAACCAAAACCGCCTCCACGGTTTGAACCGACAGAATCAACAGAATCAACCTCTTTTATATCTGCATATGTTACTTTGGCAAACACCATCTGAGCTACTCGATCACCTTTACATATCATATAATTACCGTGTCTGTTACCCTTGGTCTTCAACGTAAACGGATTACTGTCAGAAGCTTCATTCATAAAAGACGAATTATAAAGTATTACTTTTACTTCGTCACGATAACCGCAATCAATAGTACCCGGAGCATTAGGTACTCTGATAGGTGTATTAAGAGAAATACCGCTTCTCGGTCTGATTTGAACCTCATATCCGAGTGGAATTGCCATCTTAATTCCTGTAGAAATGAGAGCACTTCTTCCAGGTTCAATTATTACGTCTTCACATGCATATAAATCCATTCCGGCATCACCTTCATTTGCATATGTAGGTATGATTGCATTAGGTCTGCATTTCTCAATTTTCAATTCTGCTCTATCCATACTACTATCTTCTCCTTATATCTCTACGCTTACATTAATTACATTAAAGCCGGCCTCTGAAAGTCTCGTAGCATCTTCACTGTTGTATTTGTTCTTTGCTTCACCCCATATTGATGAAGAACAATCCATAGGACGTGAGAATACATATAAACCGCTTTGTTCGTTTTTTGCACTTTCATCAGGCTTCAAAATATAGTCAACCGAATCAAAACAGGCACGACATTTTGTCTGATGGGCTCCTACAGGACAGAAGTCAGATTGCATCCACGGAATTCTACCTTCTGTATGAAGTAATACATATTTATCTGAATGTTTTCCTGATTTAAGTATCGTGTCAGTCATTTCATCATTCTGAAGTTCATATGAAGGATACAGACCGTCGCACTGTTCGAAAACAAAGCTTGAAGAAACTTCATTAAAAATATTGGTACCGGCTGATACAAAATGTTTTACATTACCTTCGGAAACAAATTCGGAAATACCTATTAACTTGGAATCAATATAAGCAAACAGTTTATCACCGAGAGTCTCCTTAATCATATTATATGACTCTAGAAATACTTTTATTACCGAATCATGATGAAAATCAGGAAAAACTACTACCAGTCTTTTATCAGAATTACTCATAAAACTGATAACTTCATCTCTGAATTTCTTTACGCACAAGTCATAGATGTTAAAAGCAAATAGATCACTTTCAGAATTCAGTGAATCAGCAGTAACATTTTTATAAGAAGGAAAATACACCATGCTGATAATGCTTCCCTGTTTATTAATATCAACATCTTCTGCTTGTTCAGTAACATCTGCAACTTCATCAAAATCAAAAAAGTCTTCAAAATCAGAGTTCAAATAATTCTCATTATTAAACAATATCTCTGAACAAAGATTATCGGTTAAACCTCTTCTTAACTCATTTATTAAACTTATTTTGCACTTAAACTCATTTTCGGAAACAAAATAAACATCATCAACAACAAATGGCGTATCACCACATTTTCGAAGTTGAGTCTCAACTCTTTCCAAAGCCAAAGTATTCCCTTCAAATCCCTCATCAATATCTATTTCATATTCGGCAAAAACTTCCCTGTTACTACCGGAAATTACTTTTG
Organism: Saccharofermentans sp.; assembly: GCA_045616305.1. Classification (GTDB taxonomy): domain Bacteria; phylum Bacillota; class Clostridia; order Saccharofermentanales; family Saccharofermentanaceae; genus Saccharofermentans. The sequence goes on from JAZLGO010000062.1 coordinate 6,053, forward strand.
CATTTGCAGATATCATTCCCGGATTTGAATTATCAACTGAAATATTAATATGAGTTTTACGAAGCTCAGTTCTGTCAATTGCAATATCATGTCCCATAAGATAAACGGACATATTTTCCTTAAGCTTTAATATCATTTCCGGATGCAGTCCTTTTACAGCTAAAGCCTTAGGCATCTCATGGATTTTCCCTATCGGAAATGAACACACTTCATCCGAACCGCTTCGTATTGACAAATAATCTCCTCTTGAAGGTAACGGAAGCTTATCATTATAAGTGAAGGTGACTGTTCCCTTACTTGAATCACATGACCGAATAATACCCAATTTCAATCCGAATTTACCGACATATTCACCTGACAGAAAATCACTCGGTTTCTTTCCGTTCAAATATTGAGAAGTAAATTTACCGCCTCTGTTAAAGTTTACAAGTAAATCATTCATTACAGAATCAGCAAGACTATCATCCAATATGCCTTCATAATAGGCATCAATAAGCATTCTGTAAGCTCTTACGGTGCTCTTAACATAGTTAATATCACGCATTCTTCCTTCAATTTTAAGAGACGTGGTTCCCGATTCAATAATCTGTGAAAGATATGGAATTATACTCCTGTCTTTAGGTGAAATCAAATGACCTTGTTTTATTTCTGTGTTCTGCTTATAAAGCGTATACTCCTGTCTGCACGGCTGTGCACAAAGCCCTCTGTTTCCGCTTCTTGAACCGCTTTTATTCATACTGCTGAATAAACAAAGACCGGATGCACATACGCATACAGCACCATGTGCAAACACTTCTGTTTCCAACCCGAGACGTGAAGCAATTTTATTACGTTTACTTATCTCATCCAAAGACAACTCACGCGGAAATACTATTCTTGTAAAACCAATTTCCTTAAGCTTCGAGAATTCACTTATACTGAATATATTCATTTGTGTGCTGGCAATAAGCGGAATATTAGGATACTGCTCATGAATCTTTAATGCCAAACCTATATCCTGAATAATCAAACCGTCTATTCCTAAATCATAGGCATTTCCAGCTGTGATAACAGCCTCATCAAGTTCAAACGAATTAACTATAGTATTCAATGTAAGATATACCTTACTGCTGCGCAATTTTGCATAACGTATACCTTCCTGTAGCTCATCAAAGCCAAAATTATCTGCATTCATTCGTGCATTAAAAGCACCTACGCCAAGATATACAGCATCCGCACCATAATCAACTGCCGCCTTTAGTATCTCCAAATTTCCGGCAGGTGCCATCAACTCAATTTTGTTCATCATCTGTATTTCCTTTCGTATTTATAAAATCCTGCATCGGTGTATCTTCAATAGGATTCGTTTGCAAATTTTCTTCTTCCTTTTGCTGATAATATAAATAATCAACACGCATATTATTATATTTTTCTTCGAGCTGAATATATCTTTCCGCACAATCAAGCAAAGCTAATATTGCAGCTCGACTCTCTATTAATCCCGGATTATCCGAAGTTGTTTTTATCAGTAAATCATTCGCAAATTCAGCAATTTTCTTTATTTTAGCTTCACTCAATCCATCACGAGAACCAATAAAGTAATTTCTGCCGAGAATCTCAACTTCAACCCTACTCTTCTCTTTTATCTTGCTTTCCTTCTTTGCTCCACTTACCTTAGCCTGAATCTTCTCTTCCAGTGTAGGCTTAGGATTATCACGTGAAATCTCAACAAGCTTACTCCTGTGAAGCTGTTTATACTCGTTATTTATTAATTCCTTAGTTGATTCTTTCTTCTTCATGTTCTTTCCGGAACCGCTTTTTCCGGAAAAAGTACTGTATTTACCATATAAATTCGAGTTCATAAAACACGCTCCAAAAAATAACTATCGACTACTTATTATAACAATAAACAGTCGATAGTTGTACATTTGTTAATCAAATAATAAGACTAATATCAGCCTGAAAATGCCTCAGCTGCATATTCACCGTAAACAGAACCTTCACAAACGAATACACCGATTCCTACATACTTAAACTTCTCATTTAACATATTAGCTCTGTGACCTTCAGAATTATACCACTGATAGTTATAATCATAAGCTGTATTAAAGCCGGCAGCTATATTCTCACCACCTGCATTATGCCAAGGGATAGCTGTAAAACAAGACTCACCGTTAGGTCTGTCATGTGAAGGATTTACTACTATCTCAACTGCACGAAGTCTTGCAGCATCTCTGTATTCATCAGTCATAACCAATGGTTCCAAACCTTCAGCTACACGCATCTCATTAAGTAAATCAAGAATCTCTTCCTCAGCTTCATAATCAAAATATCCGGTAACTTCCTGTGTCTCACCATTTCCGCAATCAACTGTAAAAGTAACTATAGAATTATCATTAAATCTGTCAGAACACTGATTGGTTGACTTTTCTTCCGGAACTATAACTGCCGGTTCTTCCGTCGGAACAGGAGTAGCTGTTGTAACCGGCTTTGATTCAGGCTTTGTCTCAGGAACAGGCTCTGTATCTTCATCATCCCAAGAATAAACTATACCGCAAGCCTTACACTTATTTTTAAATTCTACTGAAAGTGAGAAACCGTTAAACAATGTCTCAAGTGTACCGCCGTTATTAATAATTGAACACCAGCTCTCAAGACCGCCTTCATCAGCTGCTCTGTTAAAGAATACCTGATAGAAAGTCTGTACCTTCTCTTCTGTAGACAATGAATTGTATTTATTAATAAATTCAGTACTGAAGAAGAAACCATAAGCAACATCACGTCCGGTAACTTCACGATTTGCAAGTTTTGCAGCCCAACCGTTAAATCCCTCAGCATCTGCAGGTCTTCCGAGACAACCCTCATAAAGACTGTTAACAAAAATTCGTATACCTTCAGTTACATCTGCATTACTGTTTGAAGGGGCAAGATTACTGCCGCTGTTAATTCCGTACTCAGCGCAAGTATTAATCCACTCAGCAGAATTAATAAAACCATCCATCACAACATCACGTGCATCATCAGAAGTACCAAGCTTTGACAACCATCCGTTAAATCCGGCTTCGTCAGGTTCTCTGTTAAAGAAAACTCTGTATAATTTAGTTAAGTACTGTGAATCATCATCAGCAACGATATATTTGTATTCATCAGAATTGAAGAAACCCTTAGCAACCGTACCGCCGTCAGTCTCGCCTGATAATAATGCATCACACCAACCGTTAAGTCCGCCCTGATCGTAATCTCTCTCAAGGCAAATATTATATAAACGAGCCACAAAAGCGCCGACACCTGAATCGTCTGAATAATCAGAAGAAGCAAAAACTGTCATGTTTCCGAAAATACATATAACCAATACTGTAACTACTAATGATTTAAACGTATTTGATTTACTTTTCATTGTCGGCACCTCTCATAAAATATTTTTATAAATTGATTATACAAATCATAAAAAAGTATTTGGTGAAGGTGCTGTTAATGTATTTAAACTAATAAATTAAGAAAAATTGAATGGATTTGTTGCGGAGTAAGTGCCTCTGTTCTAACATTCAACGGTATATTCATATCACTTAAAACTTTAGCCAAATCCCCGATAAATACTGGCTTTACAGCATTTTGGTTTTTAAGAAAATTACCAAGACAGTTCATCATAGTTTTACGTCTCAGAGAGAAAGCGGCATCCAAAAATTGTAAATATAAATCAGTTCTGTTAACAAAAGAGTCACTTCTGTTAACATTCCTGTTAATAGTTATAACGGAAGAAAGCGTGTGCGGTCTCGGTATGAATGAATCAGCGAAGACATCAAACTCTTTTCTTACATCACCATAGTTTGAACATAATACCGCCAAAGGTCCGTAATTCTTATTTCCTTCTTTTGCTATGATTCTGTTTACGGCAGCATTCTCAACCATAAAAGTCATACGCTTACAACAAGGATTATCTGTAATCAATTTTTTCATTATAGGAGTCATAACATAATAAGGAATATTACTTATTATGTAATCATAAGGTCTTTTTCTCTCATATTGATTAATATTTAAATCGAGAAAATCACTGTCTATAATTTTTACACTATCAGAGACAACAATTTCGCGACGTAAAAAATCAGCCAAACGTTTATCTATCTCAACTGCAGTATAGTCGGCAGTAATCTCCTGTATTTTATGAGTAAGTGCGCCTATTCCAGGTCCTATCTCAAGAACACAGGAATCTGTTGTAATTCCGGAACATTCGATAATATCATCTATAATTTTCTCATCACATAAGAAATTCTGTCCGAACTTTTGCTCGGGCAGAATCTCATTATTACTCATTATTTTTTTTACTTCATCCCTGTACATGTTATCAGAGGAAATAAGCTATACCGGATTCAAAAATCTTCTGATCCTTAGGACCCGGAATATTCTTACACAAATCAACATCATAACGCTCACTGTGTCCCATCTTACCGAAGATACGTCCGTCCGGTGACAAAATACCTTCAATAGCGCATACAGAACCGTTAGGATTAAACTTAGTCTCATTAGAAAGATTACCGTTATCATCAACATAGCAAGTTGCAATTTGACCGTTAGCAGCAAGCTTAGCAACCAACTCATCATCTGCAATAAATCTTCCTTCACCGTGTGATACAGGAATCTTGAAGATATCACCCGGCTTTGTAAGAGAAAGCCATGGACTATTATTTGACATAATCTTTGTTGAAACATATGAATTCTGATGACGACCGATATTATTAAAAGTCAACGTAGGGCTGTCAGCCTTTAATTCAGTTATATCACCGTAAGGAACCAATCCGAGCTTAATAAGTGACTGGAAGCCGTTACATATACCAAGCATAAGTCCGTCTCTGTTAAAGAGCAAATCACGTACAGCATCAGTTACATACTGATTACGGAATGCAGCAGCAAAGAACTTACCGGAACCTTCAGGTTCGTCACCTGCTGAGAAACCGCCCGGAAGCATAATAATATTGCTGTTATTTATACGCTTAGCTAACTCATTAAGAGACTCTGTAATATCATTCTGGTTTTTATTTCTGATAACGAATATATCAGCCTCACCGCCGGCACGCTCGAAAGCGCGAGCAGAATCTATCTCACAGTTAGTACCAGGGAAAACAGGAATAATTACTCGCGGCTTAGCTCCGGTCAAAACGTTGGAAGCCTTAAATGTCTTATCAGTATTAAATACTTCTACTTTTACAGGCATTGTACCGTCAACAGCCTTAGTGGCAAAAATCGGCTCAAGCTTACCTTCGTAAGCTTCCAATGCATCTGATACTGCTATTTCCTGAGTTCCGTAAGTGAACTTACCGCTGTCATCAGTCTTACCTAAGAAGAATCCGCCTGCCATCTCAATCTTATCTATAGCATTAGCATCATTATCTACTGCTACGATAATCGTACCGAGACTTCTGTTAAACAACTGATTCATATCAACCTTAGTATCAAACTCAAAACCAAGATTATTTCCGAAACACATCTGCGCAACACGTGCAGCAATACCGGCAGACTTTACAACAGCAGCATTCTTAAGCTGACCTCTTGCAATTATTTCTTTAACGGCCTTAATTACACGAAGCGCATGATCCTTCTTATAATAACCGTTCTCATTACGCGCAACTTTAATTGCATATAACTTCTGATTCTTACCTGTAAGAGTAGCCGTAACAATCTTATCGGACTTTGACATACCTACAGCAAAGCTCACAAGCGTAGGCGGAACATGAATATCATTAAATGTACCGCTCATTGAATCCTTACCGCCGATAGAAGCAGTACCGAAATCAAGCTGAGCCTTATAGGCGCCGAGAAGTGCCGATAATGGCTTGCCCCAAGCTTCATCAGAACTCATTCTCTCAAAATACTCTTGGAAAGTAAGTCTTGCAGTCAACGGATCAACACCCATACACAAAAGCTTAAGCAAACTCTCAACTACTGAATGATAAGCGCCCGCATAAGGATTCCACTCTGTAAAATACGGGTCAAATCCGTAAGTCATAACCGAACAATCAGCCGTATAACCCTTATCAAGCGGTATCTTAGCTGCCATACCTTCCTCAGGTGATAACTGATATTCACCGCCGAAAGGCATAATTACGCTTGCAGCACCGATTGTAGAATCGAACCTCTGTATAAGACCTCTTTGACAACAACCCTGAAGCGTATTAAGAACACCCTTCATAGATGAAGCAAAATCTCCGCTCTTATAACCGTCATTATCTGAATCTATATACTTATTGTTCAAGTCCGAAGGCTTAACAACTACCTTTGTAAACTGACTTGCACCGTTTGTATCAATAAAGCTTCTCGGTAAATCAACGATAACCTTACCGTTCCATACCATCTTCATCTGTGGCTCTCCAGTAACTTCAGCAACAACAATTGCTTCAAGGTTTTCCTTATCTGCAAAAGCAAGGAACTTCTCCTTATCTTCCTTATGAATTACGCAAGCCATTCTCTCCTGTGACTCTGAAATAGCAATCTCGGTTCCGTCAAGACCTTCATACTTCTTAGGAACCAAATCAAGATTAATCTCAAGACCGTCAGCAAGCTCACCGATTGCTACAGATACACCGCCTGCACCAAAGTCATTACATCTTACGATTAACTTTGTAACGTCCGGATTTCTGAACAATCTCTGAATCTTACGTTCTGTCGGAGGATTACCCTTCTGTACCTCAGCACCGCATGTGAGAACTGTCTTCTCATCATGTGCCTTAGATGAACCGGTAGCACCACCGATACCGTCACGACCTGTTCTGCCGCCGAGTAAAACAACAATATCACCCGGAATCGGACGTTCACGAACAATATTACCGGCAGGAGCGGCACCGATTACAGCACCGATCTCCATACGCTTTGCAACATAACCCGGATGGTAAACTTCTTCAACCTGACCTGTAGCAAGACCAATCTGATTACCGTAAGAACTGTAACCAGCAGCTGCAGTTCTTACAATCTTCTTCTGTGAAAGCTTACCTTTAAGTGTCATTGATACAGGAACAGTCGGATCACCGGCACCTGTAACACGCATAGCCTGATATACATAAGATCTTCCTGAAAGCGGATCTCTTATGGCTCCGCCGAGACATGTAGCAGCACCGCCAAATGGCTCAATCTCAGTAGGATGATTATGTGTCTCATTCTTAAACATAAGAATATAATCTTCATCCTTACCGTCAACCTGAATCTTAATCTTTATCGAACAAGCATTAATCTCTTCTGACTCATCAAGATCAGCAAGTTTTCCGTCTTTTTTCAGTTTACGCATAGCCATAGTAGCTACATCCATAAGACAGATATGCTTCTTTGAAATACGCTCACCGTATACATCTTCTCTGGTAACCTTATAATTATCATAAGTAGCTTTAATCTCCTTAGATAATTCATCGTCACCTTCAAATACTACGTCTGTAAGTTCAGTAAGGAAAGTTGTATGACGGCAATGATCAGACCAATATGTATCAAGAACTCTGATTTCCGTAATAGTAGGATCACGCTTAATGGATTGAAAAAACTCCTGAGTAAACTTCACATCAGCATCACTCATAGCAAGACCCATGTTTGAGCGCAAATCTGCAAGAGCAGCATCATCCATTGTAACAAAACCGTCTATAGTCTTAACTTCAGTCGGAATAACATAATTATCTTCCAGTGTTTCAGGCTTTTCTGATGAAGCTTCTCTGCAATCAACAGGATTGATAAGATAATTCTTTATTCTGATTTTATCATCCTCGGTAACGCTTCCGTAAAATACTACAAGCTTAGCAGTCTTACAAATCGGTCTTTCCTTTTGTGTAAGAAACTGAACACACTGCGCAGCTGAATCAGCACGCTGGTCATACTGGCCCGGCAAAGCTTCAATACCAAGAACAAAACAACTGTCACTCAAGTCAACCGTCTCATCATAAACCTCATCAACCGGTGGTTCAGAAAATACAACATTTCTGGCTTCACTATATTCTTCATCCGTCAAACCTGAAACATCGTAACGATTGATTACTCTGACTTTAGTAATAGTATTGATTCCCAAATCAGACTTAACATCCTTAAGAATTCCACGTGCTTCTACTGCGTATGGTTCTTTCTTCTCGGACAAAATTCTTCTTACACCTACAGACATTAGAAAATCCTCCAACAGAAATACATTTATTAAAAATTTCAACCTTTAGAATTTTAACATATATTGTCAGCACTTTGTGCCAAAAGCTTTGAATTATATTCCAAAAATCTTGTTAATCCTTCACTATCAAGAGAACCATGTGCCAATTTTGCCTGATCAAACACATGCAAAGCAAGTCTGTCACACTCTTCCTTCTTAGTACCCATTGAATTAAGGGCAGACAATTTTGAAATAAGAGGATTATCTGTATTTACTACCAAATCCTGCTTAACAGGGAACATCGTATCCAAATCTTTGTAAGGATCATCTTCCTTTCCTGTACTCATCTTGGCAAATTGTTCACGCATTTCTTTCATTCTTCGAGCTTCCTCAGTCTCTCTGATAAAAGCCGGCATATTATCAGAACCCATAGCCATGGCACTTACTTCAAGTTTATCATCACCGAGAGCACTTCTGAAAAAATCCTGCAAAGACTTGGTAGTCTCTTCATTCTGTGTTTCACCTGACAATTCAGAATCAACACGCTTAAAATGAACTTCACTCATGTTGTATTCCAAGAAAGAAATAAAATTATTATCAATCTCTTCATCAAGAATGACTACGTCAAAACCGTCCTTCTTTGCCATATCAACATAGGCAGCCTGCGCCTTTGCATCACTCGTATACTTAACTGTATCCTTACCGTCAGTAAGTTCTTTTACAGTCATGTACTTGCCGTCAACTGTTTTAAAGAGACAAATATCTTTACACTTCTCATTAAACTTAGGCTCACGCATCATTCCGTACTTAACAAATACAGAAATATCACTCCAGTATTTCTCAAATGATTCTCTTTCCTTCTTAAACAAATCATTAAGTTTATCTGATACCTTACGGATAATATGACCTGATAATTTCTTCACATACTCATCCTGCTGCAAAGCTGATCTTGACACATTAAGCGGCAAATCGGAGCAATCAAGGCAGCCTCTTAATAAGAATAAGAATTCCGGAATAATCTCTTCAATATTATCGGCAACAAAAACCTGATGATTATAGATTTTAATTCTTCCCTCAAGAGTCTGATAAATATTATCAGTCTTCGGAAAGTACAGAATACCCTGAAGTGTAAAAGGATAATCCATATTGAGATGAATCCAGAACAATGGATCTCTCATATCATTAAAAACACTGTGATAGAACTCAATGTAGTCCTCATCCTTGCAATCCTTCGGCATCTTTGTCCAAAGAGGTTCCTTATTGTTAATCGGTTTCTCTTCTTTTATTTCCTTAGTTTCTTCACCGTTATCATCAACCTCAGCCTTATTCTCTTCATTAACATTCTTATAGTAAAGGTCAACAGGAATAAAAGAACAGTATTTAGCAATAATTGAACGAAGTTCTGAGTCAGTAAACATAGACTGGGCGTCTTCTGAAAGCTTAAGAGTTATCTCTGTACCCTGTGTTTCCTTAACACCGTCTGATACCTCGTATTCCATGCCGTCTTCTGATTTCCACAAAACGGCCGGTTCATCTTTCACAAAGCTTTTCGAAAGGATTGACACTTCATCTGCAACCATAAAAGCAGAATAAAAACCAAGACCGAAATGGCCGATGATACCGCTCTTATCAGTAGACTGCTCCTGATACTTTGTAACAAAATCAATAGCTCCCGAGAAAGCAATCTGATTTATGTACTTATCAATCTCTTCAGCACTCATACCAATACCGTTATCGATAAATTTAATTGTTTTTTCCTTATCATCGAAAATGACATCTACACGATAATCACCATCAAAAGCCTCGGCCTTACCAATCTCAACAAGTCTTTTGTGCTTACAAACTGCATCTGAGCAGTTAGATACAAGTTCTCTTACAAAAATATCCTTGTCAGAATAAAGCCACTGTCTGATTACCGGGAAAATATTCTCTGTTGTAACCGATACCTTTCCGCTGTGTTTTTCCATTTATATGTACCTCCAAAAATTATTTATTCATATAATTACTTACTGCCTCATCATAGGCCTTTGATATCTTCTGCAAACTGATATTTGATGCAGAATCAATAACAGTATCATTAATGCTGTAAACAGGCAAAATATCAAAAGGCGTAGATGATACAAATACTGCTGCACTATTTTGCTTTATCTCTTCAAGTGTAAAGGTTTTATACTCAAACTTAAGGCCTGAATTATTAAGAGCCTCTAATACACGTTTTCTGGTAATACCAATAAGAATCTTATCGTCTGTCTCAGAATAAACAGTATCACCAACTATAACAAAAAGATTAGACTTACTTCCCTCATATAGTTTACCTGAGTTATTAGTAAGAAGTACTTCATAAGGTGTACCAAAAGAAGTATCCATAGAAAAAGTCTCTGCTACTTTCTGCTTATAGTCGCCTCTGAAAACTTTAATATTAGGAGCAACTCTTTCCCAGTTAAGAATTCGTGTTACAATTCCTGATTTCTTTTGTTCTTCCGAAGGAATATTTGCCTCACAAATATGTATAATAAGATTTTTTTTAGTAAGTACTATTCTTAAATTAGCATTTGTTATATCTATACTCTTCTTTTTTATTGCATCAAGAAAATCCACTGCTTCTTTACAAATGTAATCTGTATTAACATCAAAAGCCTCTTCACCGTTTACAGATGCACTGAGTCGTGATAAATGATCCTCAAAAAATAAAAGTTTTCCATTCAGAATTCTAACTGTCTCATAATATGTAACAGAATCAGTAGGATTAAATACCCAAGAAATATCTGAATCTATTGTGCTATATATTTTTCCGTTAACATAACAAAGCTCGTAAAGGCAATTCTCAACAAGCGGATAAGCCATACCATTCATCTCCAAAAAATAAACTAACAGATTATTATAATCCAAAATGTAAAAAATGCTAAATCTAACTATAGAGTTTTCCGTATGAATTTCTCCATGTATCAAGTGGCATGCAAAACTCACCCTTAAGAGTTCTCGGATAAGCTGCAAAAAATGGTGAACCCGGCTGAGCTATAGTGAAAATGCTATGCTCCGTTTCCGGTAGCAGTTTATCAAGATAAAAATTAATATAATCAATAACACTCTGATTTACCTTATATTCCATATAGATAACCTCTTGGGTATCATTATCTATACAATAAACATATCCATTCTTATCTTTAATCATTATTTTCTTTTGAGAATAAGAAGTACTCCAATCAATAAAATTTTGAATTACTTTATACATATCAACCGGATGCCCTTTTGAATCAAAAGGGAAAACAAGCACAGAAATCATCTTGGTAATAGTGTCTCTAAAAGGAAGATATTTCAGATTAAGTGAATTTATATCCTTCTCGAGAGCTTCATATAACCGGTAGTTACCTTCTGAATTATGAACAGAACTGGAGAATATAATAAAGCTTTGGTCATAATAATCCTTTAACAGATATCGAATTCCAGCTTCTGTAAGTGGAAAACAACAGTCATATTTAATAGCTGCTTTCATTCTTGTTAATCTTTCATTTGACATACTTACCTTCTTTCTCCATAATGGTAAATCTAATTATATAAACTACCGTAGTAACTATACCAAGCATCAATTGGCATACAAAATTCACCTTTGAGATATGTAGGATAAGCATCAAACATTATACTTCCTGGTTGATGAATTGCCCTAAATTCAAAAACATCTTTTTTATACATTTTTTTTAAATAAATGGATATTAATCGACAAATATTACCACATTCTTTACTAGTAAAGGAATCAGATATATTATTATCCCTATCCAGAAAATAAGTATTTCCTTCCTTCTCCCCAACTAATATATATTTCAAATCAAGTTCATTCTGCCATTTTTTACAGATTTCAAGAAGCTCATTCATATCTATTGGCTTACCAGTTCTATGAAAAGGAAAAATAACATAAGCACATTCCTGAGATAAAACATCCACTGGTAGAAATCTTAATTCCTTTTTAAATATTCTTTCCTTAAACATATAATCAGCAGATAGAATAATAAAACTACTACCATAATAATTCTTTAGAAGCACCTTAATCATTGCTTCCGTTAAAGGTGGTCTATCACAATATTTCTTACTTGCTGCTTCTTTTCTCTTATCATACTCTACTCTAACTCTCGTATACATACTTACCTTCTTCCCCCATATAAGTATGCATGAAAACAACATCCATCATTCAAGCATTGGCACCTTACTATAAATAGCAGGTTGTCGTATGATCTTCGGGCTTGTCCCTCACATACTCTATATGGCTGTATTTATTTGTAATTAAACAATATCACATAACATGGGTAAAAAAACGTACAAAAGCACTACGGAATTAAAAAAATACAAAAAATAAGGAAATAACATCACGTTATTTCCTTAATATGGTTGCGGAGGCGGGACTCGAACCTCGCGACCTCTGGGTTATGAGCCCAGCAAGCTACCAACTGCTCCACTCCGCGATATCAGCACACGAAATAATGGTGCTCGTGACCGGACTTGAACCGGTACGGATTTTACTCCGACGGATTTTAAGTCCGTTGCGTCTGCCTATTCCGCCACACGAGCCAATCCGTTTATTTAGTGCTAGATGATAATATCACTAATAGCTCACATTGTCAAACATAAATTGTAAACTCTTTGAAATGTTACTCATATTGTAAAAATATCAGATTTAATCTATATTATTATATAAGTAATAAAAGTGAGGTGTGTTATGCTTTACAATTCAGATGATAATGATTCACGTTTATTTGGCAGCGATGCTCCGAATTCCCCAAAAAAATCCAATGACGAAGTAAGTGATAAACCAAAATTATTTAACAGTTCTTATACAAACGACAGTTCAACATCTGATAACTCGTCCGACGATGAGTTTGAATCATTTGCTATTTCTTTCAAAGCTAATGATCCGGCTTCAAGTGTTTCTGAAAAATTGAAATCCGAAATCAACGGCCAGCAGAATAACAATGTCAGTACATCAAATGTTTCAGATGATTTCGATGAATTCAGTGATTTCAAGATTGACTCATCGGTTTCTGCGTTCAGGCCAATGGATTCAGTTCCTACAGATGATTTCCAAAGTACTGCTTCAAATAATTCCGGATTGGATTTTCCTGAGACATCAGATGTAACAGAAAAGAAATCTTCAATGAACAATCAATTCGAAGATGAATTTGATTCATTTGTACCTGATGACAGTATTAATCCTTTTAAAGCTAAAGCTGCAGGTATCCCGACCGTATCAGGTAAAGTAAACAACAGCAAACCAAAGAGTAATTTGGATTTTCCTGTTGATGAGTTTGGTATGCCCGAAGATAAGGATGATAAGAAAAAAGACGGTTTTAAACCTGAATCATTCGGTAAAATATCTTCCGGTGTAAATGCCTTTGCTAAAAAGAGTTCGCCTAAAAACGATAAAACTTATAATACTGGCTCAGAACCAAATAAAGACGAAGTTCAAAGCAAGCCGATGACTGAACTTAAATCTTCAGATAAGACCTATACACAAAAAGATAATGAAGAAATAATAGCTTCTATATCAACAGAGGATGATCCTGGCTCCATATCGCCTTTTAAGAAGATTAATGACGTACCTGAAACGGCGTCTCCAGCGACAAATTCAGCAACCACCGATACAAATATGAAAGTTGAAAACATTCAACCAAACAACAACAAAGCTCAGGAGAATCGCGTTAATACAGACAGCAAAAAGCCACTTGCAAGACCTGCTGTAAGTAAACCGGTACCGAGTGCTGTTCCGGCAAAAAGCAGACCGGGAGCAGTTGAAAACAAAACAAAAAACAAAGCACCGGAAGTATCACCTGTTACACCTGTTACTTCTAAGAAAACAAGTAAAAAGAGTTCAACAAAGTCAAAAGATTCCAATCCGGGTATAAAAGGCATAATTATTCTGCTGTGTGTTCTTGCAGTTCTTCTATTCTCACTTGTTATTTTTGAAAAGTGGGATGATATTACGGCAAAACTTAATATATCCAAACCTGAGATTACAACAACAACTCAAGAAACAGTAATTACCGAGGCTTCTGCCGTGGATACTACTGAAGCTACAACCACTGAAGCAACAACTACTGAAGCTACAACAGTTGAGACAACAACAAAGGCTACAACGGTTGCAACAACAGAAGCTACTACTGTTGAGACTACTGAGGAAACAACAACAGTCACAACAACGACTGAAGCTACTACTGTTGAAACAACAACAGTAGCAACAACGACTGAAGCTACTACTGTTGAGACAACAACTGTAGCTACAACAACAGAAGCTACTACCGTTGAGACTACTACTGCAGCTACAACAACAGAAGCAACAACTACTACAGAGGCAACAACGACAACTGAAGCTACTACTAAGGAAACTACAAAAACAACTTCTGCATCCGATGCGCCTGTTTTGACTTTCTATCAGAGTATTAAGAATACTAAGATTACAGATAACGGCTTTGATTTTGATTTTTGTCTCGAGAACTACGGCTCACGTGATGCTGTTTTGTCTGATTCACTTAAGTCAGTTACAATACGACTTAAATCAAGTTCATCGATTACAGGTATTTCTTCTGATTATTTTACATTCACTGATAATGGTGATAATACATATATCGCTACTCCTAAGGCCGGAATTAAGATTTCTGCCGGAGAGACATTATTGGCTACAATAAGTGTAACAACCGAATCCAAGGTTACAAGCTACGGCATTACATCTTATTACTTTGATTGGAACTCTTAAATTCAGATTAGCTTCAAAAGTAATGGGTGTCTTTGAAATATTCAGAGACACCCATTTATTATCTTATAATCTATTTATTAAAACTTTATTTTTCTATAACATCCCCGGACAAATATGAATTAATGAAACCGTCAATCTCACCATCCATAACAGCATCAATGTCAACTACTTCAAATCCGGTTCTGTGGTCTTTAGCCATAGTGTACGGACAAAATACATATGATCTGATTTGTGATCCCCAAGCAATATCCATTTGTATACCCTTGATATCTTCTATCTTCTCCATATGAGCTGCCTGAGCAATAGCAAACAACTTTGCCTTAAGCATTTCCATTGCTGTCTCACGATTCTGTATCTGAGAACGTTCTGACTGACACGCAACCACAACACCTGTAGGAATATGAGTAAGTCTGACTGCTGAATCTGTCTTATTAATATGCTGACCGCCCTTACCTGTTGATCTGTATGTGTCAACACGCAAATCTGACGGATCAATTTTTATATTAATCGTGTCATCAAGCTCCGGCATTACTTCGCAAGACGCAAATGAAGTATGTCTTCTTCCCGAAGCATCAAACGGAGATATACGCACAAGTCTGTGCACACCGCTTTCAGATCTTAAGAAACCGTAAGCATTTTCACCAATCAGCATCATAGATACACTCTTAATTCCTGCCTCATCACCATCCAGATATTCAAGAACTTTAATCTCAAATCCGTTGCGTTCAGCCCAACGAGTATACATTCTGTAAAGCATACTTACCCAATCTTGAGCCTCTGTTCCGCCTGCTCCTGCATGCAAAGTAAGAATCGCATTATTTTTATCATATTCACCGGTAAGAAGTGTCTCAAGTCTCATTTTCTCAAACTGAGCTTTAAAATCATCTACCCCCGTTTTAAGTTCCTCAAGAGAATCCATATCCTCTGCTTCATTGCCAAGTTCACATAACACCAGTAAATCCTCTCTGGAATCACTGAGGGCTTTAAAAGAATCAACCTTCTTCTGCAATCTCTTAAGCTTCGTTTGGAGTCCCTGAGCTTTTTCTACGTCATTCCAAAAATCCGGTTCTTGAGTTCTTGCCTCAAGTTCAGATATTTGTGTCATAACATGATCGATATGTAAAGAATCTTTCAATGT
>JAZLGO010000063.1:0-19528 GCA_045616305.1 Saccharofermentans sp.
TGGCAAGTAATCTTTATCTGTGTATTATTGAAGTCTAGGAGCATATTCTATATCCTTTTGAGTTTTTATTTTTGCAACTAAACCTTAGGATATATATGCTCCTTTTTCAATTACTTATTCCCACAAATTCTTAGAAGAACCCCTAAATTTTAAAATTTGTATTGTTCCATTTCAACAGTAGAGAAATTCTCATCGAGCGGAAGTTTTACTGTCTCCTTTGATAAGGCAGATTTGTATATACCGAGCATATTATCAACGGAGGTATATCCCGCTTTGGCATCTGCTGTCGGCTCTCCGCCCTTAACTAATTTATCGCATAAATCATTATAGATAGCAGTGTGCGGATTAAGAGCATAAGTAAATGATTTTATACCGCCTTCTTTAAGTTGTCTGCTGATATATGACAAGTTAAGACTTTTACCGGTTTCGTTTTTTATTGAGAGAAATGGTTTCTTATTATGAAGTCCTAATTCGATGCTGCCTTTTGTGCCGAGAATATTGAAGCAAGCCATTTGCTCGGAAGGTGATGTTGATGTTGTTCCTTCTATCTGTGCCAGGGCACCGCTATGAAGTCTGAGAACAGCCATACCGGTATCTTCTGCCTCAATGTTATGAGAACGTTTTGCAATTAATGCAGTAGCTTCGACAGCATCTGAATTCATCAGCCATATAAGAAGATCTATTGCATGAATTGTCTGATTCATCATGGCACCGCCGTCACTTTTCCATGTTCCGCGCCAAGCTGCTTGGTCGTAATATGCCTGATCGTGTCCCCATCTTACCGTGATGGTTCCGTGTGTAATATCTCCGAATTTTCCGGCAGCAATATCTTCCTTGATAAGCTTAACCAAAGGGAAATATCTGTATATGTGTCCCATAGCAATCTTCAGACCTTTCTCTTTGGATAAGTCGTAGAGCGAGTGACTCTCTGCTGAGGACATGGTCATAGGCTTTTCGAGAAGAATATTACAATTATTATTGAGAGCATAGGTTGCTACCTTAAAGTGTAAGCCTGAAGGAAGAGTAATTGCCGCCATATCAGGTTTTAGCTCTTTAATTGCAGCTTCATAGTCAGAATATACCTTAATCGCTGAAGAATACGGAAGTTTTGAGGCTTCGATAAGACGCTTAGCTGCTTCGTTGTCAGTATCAACAACGGCAATAAGCTTTATTTTATCCTTGAGTACACGAGCTGCTTTGACATGCTTTGCTGCAACTCTTCCGGCACCGATTATGATTAAGGTTTTAGGTTCCATAAGAATTCCTGTCTTTCTTTTTTTGTTGTATTTTACCATATTAACAAAAGTATATTAATTCTTTCCGAAAATTTGCAAATTATTATACCGATTAGAACAAAAGTTTGTTATAATTATTTTATTAAATTGTAAGGCAGGATTCGATTATGAATATGCAGGATATAATTCTTAAGAAGAGATATGGTAACGCTTTAAGTGATGATGATATAGATTTTTTTATTAAGGGTGTTGTTGATAAGAGTATTCCGGATTATCAAATATCTGCTCTTTTGATGGCAATCGTTCTGAATGGCATGAATGACCATGAGATGACAGAATTGACGATTAAGATGGCGGAATCAGGTCGTCAGAATGACTTATCATATATTAACGGTATTCCTGTTGATAAGCACAGTACGGGCGGTGTAGGTGATAAGTGTACACCTCTTGTTATGCCTTTGGTTGCAACATTCGGTGTAAGTACGGTTAAGCTTTCAGGAAGAGGACTTGGATTTACCGGAGGAACTGTTGACAAGTTTGAGTCAATAGAAGGCTTTAATGTTGAGGTTCCCATGTCTGAGTTTCCTGAGTTGATTAAGAAATGTAATATGGCAATCTCAGGTCAGACTCCTGATTTAGCACCTGCAGATAAAGTTTTATATTCTTTGCGAGATGTAACCGGAACAATAGATTCAATTCCGCTTATTGCCTCAAGTATTATGAGTAAAAAAATTGCAGGAGGCGCTCACGGAATTGTTCTTGATGTTACCTGCGGACACGGTGCATTTATGAAGAATAAAGAGGAAGCAATAAAATTATCCGAAGCAATGATCAGAATAGGTAAGCTTGCCGGAAGGGAAGTAGTTGCTGTTATTACAGATATGAATCAGCCTTTGGGAAGAAATGTCGGTAATGTTATTGAGATGCAGGAAGTGTTCGAGATACTGAGCGGTAAGCATATCAGCGATGTTGAAGATGTTGTGTGTGCTCTTGCAGCCAATATGGTTATGCTTGCCGGTAAAAATGACTCTATGAGCATGGATGAACTTTTTGCAGAATGCAAATTAAGACTTACAGACGGTAGAGCCCTTGAGAAGTATAAAGAGCTTATTTTGTCACAGGGCGGTCATATTAATTCAAACGGTTCACCGGTTTATGTTGATTATCCTAATGAGTGTATGCGAATAAGTGCATCTCAAGACGGCTACATTTCTGCAATTAAAGCTGACATGATAGGAAAAGCTTCTGTTGCTCTCGGTGCCGGAAGAAAGGTAAAAACAGACGAGATTGATTACGGTGCCGGAATCGGTTTCTATGTGAAGGTCGGTGACTATGTAAAACGCGGTGATGCTTTATGTGCATTGTATCTCGGCGGTAATCATGCTGATGAAGATGACAGATTGTTTGAAGCAACTGAAATTATCAGTGAAGCATATGAGTATTCAGATGTAAAGCCGGATATTACTCCGTCAGTGATTGAGGTGTTGAAGTGAGTAATATGGTTAATAAACTGGAGAGGAAACGCGAGATATTTATCGGTATTGACCCAGGATATGCAATTACAGGTTATGGAATAATTGCTAAGGAAGGCAATAAATTCAGCGTTTTGGATTATGGTGTTGTATCTACTAAGGCAGGAGTTGCATTTGAGCAGAGACTGCTTGCGATTAATACCAAAATCAGTTGCCTTTTGGAATTATACAAGCCGGACTATATGGGAGTTGAGGAATTGTTTTTGAGTCAGAATAAGACGACGGCAATAGGAACTGCTCAAGCAAGAGGGGTAGTACTTGTAGAGGCGGCCAGATTCAGCATTCCGGTATATGAATTTACTCCGGGACAGATTAAGCTTGCTGTAACAGGTTACGGCAAAGCTGATAAAAATCAGGTGTCACAAATGGTAAAGAGTATACTTCATTTGGATGAAATACCAAAACCTGATGATGCTTGTGATGGTTTGGCTGTTGCTTTGTGTTTGGCAAATACCGGAGTAAAATTTGCCGAGAGGGCTGTGTCCGGTTATCAGTACGGAAGATACGGTAAGAAAGAATGGGATATTACCCAATAGAGGGAGAATAAGATGTACGCATATATTAAAGGCGAATTGACAAAATGTGAAGAAGAATCGATAGTTGTTGAGAATAACGGTATAGGTTATCTTATTAATATACCGTTTAATTTGTCGGTTAAACTCGGAACGGTAGGTTCCGAGGTAAAGGTTTATCTATATCAGAATGTAAGAGAAGATGAGATTTCTCTTTTCGGTTTTGCTACTGAAGCCGAGAAGAATACATTTGAGATGCTTCTTACAGTCAGCGGTATAGGACCTAAGGTAGCACATTCAATATGTTCACAGATTGAACCTGATAAGCTTGCAGTAGCAGTAATTAACAGTGACATTAATTCACTTACCAAAGTAAAAGGTCTCGGTAAGAAAGGTGCTGAACGTATAGTTGTTGAGCTTAAGGATAAACTTAAGAAGCAGGGACGCGGTTCTTCTGTCAGTTCTTCATCAGGCAATTCGGCAGTGTTGTCAGTTGTTAATACCGAAGCTGATACATCAATGTTCAATGATGCTGTAGATGCTCTTGTTGTATTGGGATATAAACAGAACGTTGCAGAGGAAACGGTAGCTCAGGTTTACAGCAGTGACATGACATTAGAGAGACTTATTACAGCCTCGCTTAAGTCGTTGAGTAAGTTTTGATAAGTTTGGTATATAATTAACGTATTGAACTTATGTTGAGGTGGATATGGATTTTGATTCATTTGATGAGGAACGAATAATCGGCAGACAAAAACAGGCAATGGATATTGAAGAGAACAGTATCCGTCCTTTAACCTTTGATGATTACAGCGGTCAAACAAAAGTAAAGCAGAATCTTAAGATATTTATCGATGCTGCAAAATCAAGGGGCGAAGCACTTGATCATGTTCTGTTATACGGACCTCCTGGTCTTGGTAAAACTACTCTGGCAGGTATTATTGCTGCGGAGATGGGTGTCGGTATGCATATTACAACAGGACCGTCAATCGAGAAATCCGGTGATTTAGCGGCGTTGCTTACTAATTTGAATGAGAATGAGGTTCTTTTTATTGATGAGATTCATAGACTCAACAGAAGTGTTGAAGAAATATTATATCCTGCTATGGAGGATTATTGCCTGGATTTAATGATTGGTAAAGGCCCGTCTGCCAGATCACTTCGCCTTGATCTTCCAAAGTTTACACTTGTTGGTGCAACTACAAGAGCAGGTATGCTTTCCGCACCGCTGCGTGACAGATTTGGAATGCTTCATCGTCTTGAATTATATGAGACACCTGATTTGATGAAAATTCTCAAAAGAGACGCTGATATTCTTAATATAAAAATAACCGAAGACGGACTGAGAAATATTGCTTCCAGATCCCGCGGTACTCCTAGAATAGCTATCAGGCTTCTCAAGAGAATGCGAGATTATGCAGTTTATCTTAAAAGAGACAGTATAGATAAGGTTGTATCCGATTTTGGTTTGAAAGCACTTGATATTGATGAGATCGGACTCGACGCGATTGACAGAAGAATAATGACAACAATTGCAGATGTGTTTCAGGGTGGACCTGTTGGCCTGGAGACGCTTGCAGCATGTACAGGTGAGGATTCGATAACAATTGAGGATGTTTATGAGCCATTCCTTATAGCAAATGGATTTATTGCCAAGACACCTCGCGGTCGTGTTTTGACAAAAAGAGCTTTTGATCATTTGAATATACCTATGCCTAAATCATTTGCAGATAAGAATGTTATTCAGACTGATATATGGAGTAATCCGGAGGTACAGGAGTGAGTAAGCTGCTTTTACATTGTTGTTGCGGTCCTTGTGCTATGTATCCTGTTTATGATTTACTTCAGAATTACTATACACAGGATGAGATGTCTTTGTTTTGGTATAATCCTAATATCCATCCTGAATTTGAATGGAACAGAAGACAGGATAACCTTAAGAAAGTTGCACAACATTATAATTTGGAATTAATGATTAAGGATGGATTTATGCAATCTTTATGGGAAAGTAAAGATTACTTAAAACCAAACGGTATGTATGATTCCCGATGTGATTTGTGTTATGACATAAGAATTGATAATACCTGTCAATATGCTGTTGAGCATGGTTTTGACGTTGTATCAACAACACTTCTTGTAAGTCCTTATCAACAGCACGATAAAATAAAGCGTATTTTTGAGATTAAAGCTCAGGAACACGGAATTAGATTTGACTATCATGATTGGCGTGAACACTTCAGGGAAGGTCAGAAGATGGCAAGAGATATCGACTTATACAGACAAAAATATTGTGGGTGTATATTCTCACTTGATGAGTCTGAATTTAAGGAGAAAATTCTTAAGAGCTTCTCATCCGAACTGTAAATTTACGTTATAATTCCTTAGGAATAACATTTATTGAATAATATCCTTCGTAAATTACCATACCCGGTTTTGCCTTTGGTATTTTCTTTACATGAGAGACAGGGCAATAATCAATTTCAACTTTAAGATCCTGTGTGGAATGTTCTTCAATTATAGTGCTTCTTGAGAAGAAAGCCGCGAGCGAAGCAGCCTCCAAAACGGAAGAGTCCGAAGGAATTGACTCCTCAGGCTTTAATTGAAGAATTACATGTGTTCCCGGTAATCCCTTTATATGGAACCACCAGTCTTCTTTGTCTGCTACGTGGAATGTCAGATTATCATTTTGTATATTATTTCTGCCGCATAGAATAGTATGACCGTCAGAAGACGTATATCTTCTGTAATTATCCTTTGTTTGTGATTCTTTCTTATTGTTTTTGCTGTTTCTGGTATTATTTTTTGCTCTTAATGCTGCAGCTCGTAATGCGCGCGAAGAAGCTTTGCCGGATTTAGACATACCGACATTGCGATTTGGATTTATATTGTTGTTATTATTCGAAGTGTTTTTTTGACGGCCTGAATCAGTCAGCGTAGCAATCTCCTCATTAATTGCTTCAATATCATCACCGGTTGTAGCTGCATCTATTGCAGTTTTAAGTGTTCTCAGATACAGTATTGCCTGACTGTCATCTTCAAGATAGGCCGAAGCAAGCTCGAATTTGCGCTTTGCTTTACGGAATCTTTTGTAGTATTCCTGAGCATTATCGTTGGCATTCATTGTTGGGTCTAAAGGAATGTCAATTGAAGGACAGTCTTCTGAATAGTAATCTTCAACTGTTACTATGCTTTTTTTATCGTTTATTCTGTAAATATTACTTAAAATTAAATCACCGTACTTTTTATAAATATCTGCCTTAGAACCCTCATCGTAATCTGTTCGGTGTTGTTCTTCTTTGTGAAGAGTTTTACTTAATGCGTTATTAACGATTATTCTCAGACGGCTTTTTTTATTTTCTATATCTATCAATCTGTCACGATTGGAATTAAACAGCTCAATTGCTTCCGACAGTGAACCGCAATCTTTCTCATTGGTGTAGCCGTTCAGTTTAATAGGGGAGAATTCCAAAGAATCTCCGATATCTGAGAAATAAGCATATCCGTGTTTGTTATAATCTGTTATTTGTGTGCAAAAAGCTCTGAGGGAAGCGTTAAGTCTGTTAAGTTCATCATCTGAAAGCATTTGAACGGTAACACGATCATCTAGTTTGGCAGTATTGATAATATGCTGAACCAGAAGAGGGGATAGACCTTTAATAGAATTCAAGATGGCTTTTGATATCGGTCTGTTTTGTTCAGACGTAAAAACCGGCAAAACAGAACCTTTTATTTGACACAAATCAGAATATTTGGAATCAGAATTATCAAGTATAGATATTATATCGTAAGGTATAATTTTATTTTGAACCGGTGGATACTCATATATTCTGGCAGGCATAACCTCACGTACACGGTTGATACTGAAGTCTATATGTATAGCAGAATCAATTATTTTGCCATGCTGATTAATCAATATCAGATTGCTGTATCTGCCCATAAGCTCAACAGTAAGTTTATAATCGCAAACATCTTTAAGTTCGTTCACTGTAGATATATTTATTTCTATAATACGTTCAACATTAGGATTAACTACAGAGGTAATATGTGCACCGGAAAGATATTTTCGAAGAAGCATACAAAATGAAGGCGGAACAGCAGGATTCTCGCGGCTGGTATCTGTAAGATTTATACGCGGATTTGACGGAGCAAAACTGATAAGAAGCTTGTTGCCGTCAAAGAAGGTAAGAGTCGAATCATCAAACATCTTGTTTTTATTGGTCATCAAACCACGCAGGTTTAAAATGACAGTATACTTATCCGGCATATATACTTTGTCAATTCTGGCTCCGGAAAGAATAGTATTAAGTTCTTTAGTCAATAAATCGCACGTAATACCGTCAAAGGCCACAAATATCAGCTCCGTTCATTTGAATTGTCATTATCAGATGTTTTGTTTTTGCCTATTATCAGACTTAATATATAAAATACGGCAGCTGCAATTACTTCAATACCCCAAATAAGAAAAAAGGTATCGAATTTATTCCAAGATATAAGTAAATCCAGTCCGATTATTGCTGCGAACACCAAAATAAAAATGCAAAACTTAAAGAAACGCGTTTTAGCGAATGCGTGAAAATGGTCAGCGAATCCGATTGAATTGCTGACAGGTACCTGCTGCTTGGAACTTTTGGTTGTGTTCTTACTCTTGGTACTTGTATTTCCGTTCTTTGTTGTTTTCTTTTTACTGCTGTTAGTTTTTGTATTTGCCATTAGACCACCGTGTTTGCCAAAAAATAGGGGTTGAATACTTCAACCCCTATATTGTATCAAACTTTTATATTTTTGCTATATCAAGAAATCTCGCCCTTCTCTTTAAGCAACTTCTTAATTTTCTCTGTCGGATTAATGAGATTGGATAAAGATGAATCGTGGTTGATAGCATCAATTAACAAAGCAACGAACTTAGACATATTTACATCAGCAAACCATGGAGCTGAAAGAAGCTCAGGACGTCTGTAAATGAGATTTGTAGCAAATACTTTATTGATGATACCTTCCTCATATGCCTGATTGAAGCTGTCGATTCCTTCTGTAAATAAACCGAATGTAACAGCACAATATACATTTCTTGCACCGCGCTTCTTCATCTCACGACCGATGTCCAGGATAGAATCACCTGAAGAAATCATGTCGTCTACTATAAGAATGTCCATGCCTTCAACTGAATCACCGAGGAATTCATGAGCAATAATCGGATTACGTCCGTTAACAAGCTTTGTATAGTCTCTTCTCTTATAGAAGGTTCCGAGAGGAATACCTAAAATAGAAGCAAAGTACATAGCTCTTGTGATACCGCCTTCATCAGGTGATACAACCATAAAATTCTTATCTTTAAAGGAAAGGTTTGGAATTTGACGATACATCTCCTTAATAATCTGATATGTAGGGGAGATGCTCTCAAATCCTGATAAAGGAATAGCATTTGCTACACGTTCATCGTGAGCATCAAAAGTAATGATATTGTCTACACCGAGATTATACAATTCCTCCAAAGCGAAAGCACAGTCGAGAGATTCTCTTGAATTACGCTTGTGCTGGCGGCTCTCGTAAAGGAAAGGCATAATAACATTTATTCTTCTGGCTTTACCTGAAGCGGCAAGAATAACACGCTTTAAATCCTGATAGTGATCATCAGGGCTCATGTGATTGTCCATACCGAACATCTTATAAGTACAAGACCAGTTCATAACGTCGGCAAGAATAAATAAATCGTGACCTCTTACAGAACTTTGAACTACTGCTTTACCTTCACCTGAAGAGAAACGGGCATTATCTACGCTGATTTTGTAATCCTCTCTGAAGAATCCCGGATATTTTGAAATAAAAACTTCCTGTTGATATTCGGAACGTCTCTTATTGAGGTAATAGTTGACCTGATCGGTAAAATCCTCGCTGCCTTTGATAGGTACGAGTCCGATAGGACCGACCGGAGCCATAGGGTTGTCTCCGTATTGGTTATAACGTGAGTAAGATTTCTCGTCACTTGCAGAAGCTGAAATCATAATACACAAACCTTCCTTGTCATCTTTATTTTTATTCGCCTTCCTTGCCGAAAAGCGTATAATACGAATTTATTTCTGTCCGGCATCGTCGAAAAACTCGCCGATACGAACCTGTTCAAGAAACTCTGTAATCTTTGTTGTTGAATTGATAAGATCTCCTACGGATTCATCAACATTAAGACCGTCGATAATTCTTGCCACATACGGAGTCATGTTAACATCTGAGAACCATTCACGTTCGGATAACTCAGGACGTGAATAGATGAGATTTGTGCAGAATACTGCCTTGATAACTCCGCTTTCATATGCTTTATCAAACTTTTCCAAAGTATTGTCGGCGTCAAATAATCCGAACGGTGCAAGACAATATATGTCTCTGGCGCCTGCATCTTTAAGAATTTTTGCTGTAAGAAGCATAGTATAACCTGAATGAATGATGTCATCGATAAGAAGAATGTCCTTTCCGGTAACATCGTCTCCGAGAAATTTATATTCTTTAATAGGAGCAAGACCGTCACCGTGCATATCCGTGTAATCTCTGTATCTGTAAAATATACCGAGAGGAAGATTGAGCATAGAAGAGTAAAAAATAGCTCTTCCGATACCGGTCTCGTCAGGACTTACTACCAAAGTAGAATCCTTATCGAGTTTTATCGTGTTATGCTTGGATAACAGTGTACTTATAATCTTGAAAGCCGATCTCGGTGTCTCGATTCCGAGAAGAGGAACGGCATTTGCAATTCGCTCGTCATGAGGATCAAAAATGATTAAATTGGATACTCCGAGATAAGTAAGTTCCTTTAAAAGCTGGGCACAGTCAAGAGACTCCTGTGAGGACTCTCTTTTACGAACCTGAACGCCTTCATATACAAAAGGCATAATTACATTGATTCTCTTGGCCTTTCCGGCACAGGTTGAAATAATTCTTAAAAGATCTCTGCAGTGATCATCGGCAGATGAGATATGTGAATTACCATTTAATTCAAACATATTTCTACTTGCCATTACATCCGTGATAATGTAAATATCATGTCCGCGGGCACTTTCGCCTAAAGAAAATTTACCCTCACCGGTCTGAAAACGCGAGAGATCCGAAGCTAAAATATAATTCTTTCTTAAATAGCCGGGTGAATTTATAAACTGATTTGCTTTGTCTTCAATTCTCTTCAGTCTTTTAGAATAGAGTACGTCACTAACCATCCGGACAAAATCCAGATTTGCTGTATGTGCTATGATGCCTATAGGTCCGAAAGGTTCCTGTTTCATTAATTCAAATGAAGATTCAGACATCGTATAACTCCTCGAGAATTATTTTACAATATTAGTATTATCTAAAAAAACAATAATTGCAATTAGTTAATATGTCATAAAGTGAAAACTTAAATCAACAATAAAAAGTTATCATGCCCAAGCGTCTGTATCTTCCAAATACGAAACGATAGCTTCTCTTAAATTTTCCAAACCTATTTTACGTTCAGAGGATACGGCAAATACCGAGGCATCTTCGTTAAAATTAAATTCTTCGTTTAACTCTTTTAATCTCTTGGTGAGTTGTTGTTTGGAGAATTTGTCACATTTGGTAAAAACAACAAAGTACGGAATATTGTTATTATTCATATATGTAAGCATACTTATATCTTCTGCAGAAGGTTCGTGTCTTATATCAATCAAGTGGAGAACAAGGTTGAATTTTCTTCCTGAAGTAAAATAGGAGTCTGCAAGCGCTGAGAATTGGGATTTTACTTCCTTCGATGCTTTGGCATAACCGTAGCCCGGTAAGTCGGCTATAAGTATCTTTTTGTCAACATTAAAGTATATAACGGCTCTGGTTTTACCCGGTGTTTGAGATACGCGGGCAAGTTTTTTGTTGTCAGCGAGTCCGTTAACAAGTGATGATTTACCTACATTGGATTTGCCTGATAATACAATCTCAGGAAGATTTATGTCAGGACAGCCGTCCGTAGAAGCAGCTGTGGTGAAGTATTGTGTGTTTCTGAAATTTACTATCATAATTAATCTCCGCTAATCTTTATTTTGGCGTTTGTTACAATTGTGAACAAATTGTCGGAAAAACGTCGTATTTTATTTTATCAGAAACTATTAGAATTTTCTCATGAATAAAAATACTGTTATTGAATTTATGAATATTATTACATCTGCTCCGCTTTTGTTACCGGTTCTGTATATTGCAGCAGAAGCAATTGCAGTCAATATTATATACAGCAGTACAAACATATATTACCTCTTTGTATTTGCTGTGTTATGGCTTATAGTATCTGCTGTTCCTGTCGTAATATGTTGTTTATTCAAGGTAAGAGAAAACACACGTATTATAAGTACAGCTGCATTTCTGCTGGGAATAGGATTTCTTGTTTTTTATGTGGGAAATTGCATTAAGAGCGAGAAATGTAATGCCTGTATTAATTTGTCAGACTGTGAATTGTCGATTCGGATTACAAAAATTTATCGTAAATTTGACGGAAGCATAACTTATTATGCTCAATCAGACGATTATGGGAAAATTGTTGTGTATGACAATAATATTTTCGAGAATTATGATGCAGGTGCAGGCGATGAATTTTTGATAATAGGTACCTTATACGTTCCTGAAGCCAATTCAAATCCCGGTGAATTTGATTACAGGAATTATTTATATCGACAGGGAATATATCATGTTTTGAATGTATCTTCCGTTGAAAAGTATGAAAGAAGAAGCGGTATTCTTTTGCGAAGTGCCGATAAAGCGGCAGATATCCTTTTTAATTTCAGACAACACATATATAACAGATTGTGTTTAATTCTTGATAATGAGAATGCTCCGTTGGCAGCAGCTGTTTTTCTTGGGGACAAAAGTGAGATTGACGACAGCATATATCGAGCTTTTAAATTAACTAACAGTTCTCATCTTCTTGCTTGTTCAGGTACGCACTTTACTTCATTTCTCCTATTAGCATCGTTGTTTTTTGATAAATTCTGTAGAAAGGATAAGACCAAGACCGTATTTATGTCCGTATTTTCTGTTTTTGTAGGAATGGTAACTGGTTTTGGCAATTCTGTATCCAGAGCTTTCTTTATGAGCATAGGCAGGTTTCTTAACAGTGACGGAGTGTCAGGTCTTTGTTTTGCCTCGATGATTATGATGCTCGCCAATCCTTATGCAGTTCTCGAGCAAGGATTTCAAATGAGTTTTGTTATCAGTCTGTTTATCATTATTTATATGCAAAAGATAGAAGATTCTCTTAATTTGCCTCAATATCTTTCTTTGACTTTGGTAACGTTAACGGCAATGCTGCCGTTTATGATTACAACTGACTATTATCTCAGTTTACCGGTTTTTCTGACTCAACTTGCTGATAATGTAATTCTTACTGCTGTTTGTGTTCTGTTTGTTCCATGTTATATATTGAGCAATGTGTTTTTGCCGTTTATTTGGCCTGTTGACATGCTTCTGGCACTTATGAGAAGTATTTCGGAACTGACTTCCGGTGTTGCACTTTATTCAATTAACATAGGAGATATTTATTATCCGTTACTTGCGACAGTTTGGCTGTCAGTTGTTATTTTACTTATGCCCAAATGTTTAATTAAGCCATATCTTAAGAAGGGTGTTGCTGTTCTGGTGGCTGTCTGTACGGGCTTTGCTTTTGCCGAATATATTCTTTTACCTGACTCGAAAATAGTATTTGCAGATGTCGGACAGGGAGATTCGATTTTAATTATTACCGATCAATACAGTGCAATAGTAGACGGCGGTACATATGATAAAGGTAATAAAACTCTCGTCTCGTTACTTGATTATTATGGAATCAATAAGGTGGATTACGGAATAATAACTCATCTTGACGGTGATCACGGAGGCGGTATCGCGGCACTGTATAACAAAAACAGGATTAAAACACTTTACTCCTCATTTGTTGAGGAAGAACAAATAAATGAACTTGGTTTTGAATCAATCCCGTCAATTACTGTACTTGGGACCGGTGATAAAATTGTTTTGTCAGATACGACTGTTCTGAATATCATAAGTCCGCAATATGCCATAAACGGTGATAATGACAACAGCCTTGTGATTGAACTTGAAAGTAATGGAACCAAGGTCCTTTTGACCGGGGATATTTCTTCAGATGCAGAAGAAATGCTGATTGATAACAATATGCTGGATAATGTAGATGTGCTGAAGGTTGCACATCACGGAAGTCGATTCTCAACGTCTGAAATTTTTATCAATACTGTTTGTCCTGAATTTGCTGTGGTGTCGGCCGGTCGGAATAATCCTTACGGTCATCCGTCCAAGACTGTTATAGACAGATTAAACTCAAAGAACACGGAAGTACTGACTACAATTGACAACGGTGCCGTTTTTGTTGACATATATTTCAATAAATATCATGTGTACGGATACAAATCTTAAGTTAACTCTGTATGTTTGTAAAAAAATAACGATAACTATATGTTATAATCACATTGTTGTCTAATATAGAAAGGATATTCTGATGAGCGAGATTATTGATATATCAGCATTTAATAAGGTGGTTAAGAGTGATGTTGATTTTAAGGTTGTTCTTCTTTACGGTGAAGAGGAATATCTTATCAATAATGCCGTTAATGTTCTTAAGCGTAAGTATTTGGCACCTGAGGGTGAACAGATGGATTGTTGTGTTCTTGATTATGACAATAAGTCTGTTGCGTCTTCTGAGTTTTTTACTGATATTGAAAGTAATATTATGATTCCGGCATGGATGAGTAAGAAAAGAATTGTAATTGTTAAGAATATCGATATTTTCGCGTTTAACAGTAATGATAAGGAATTTTTTGACCGTGGCAGTGATATTTTCGAGAAAATACCGAAAGAAGCTGTATTGATTTTTGTGGCAGATAAGATTGACAAACGTAAAAAGTCGATTTTGAATTTGTTTTTGGTTAACGGATATGCAGTTGAGGCAAATCTGCTTGATGATGATAAGCTTGCCTCATATGTAAGACGACAACTGGCTCAGCAAAATGTTACTATAGATGAGGCAGCGGTAAACAGCTTGATTTCAAGGTGTGATAAGAAACTTAGAGCTATAGCTACCGAGATTAACAAACTTCTTTTGTATTGTGAAGGTAAGGGAATATCTGCGATAGACGGTAATCTTATCGAGTCTATGTGTCCTCCGGATATCAGAGGTTCGGTTTTTGATATTACTGATGCAATAGGCTCAGGGAACCCGGCAAAAGCTCTTATGATTTTGAATACCCTTATAAGTAATCTCTTGATTACCAAGGAACCGCCGACAAAAATCAGAGCAATGTTTAACAAACAGATAAAACAGCTGATTTGTGCAAAAGAACTGGGAAATGAGAAGGAAATCATATCACGAATGAAGGTACATCCGTTTGTTGCAAAAAAGCTTAATGCTCAGGCAAGAAACTTCAGTATGGAGACACTTTTAGAGTTGTATTCAAAATGTAGTAAGATGGATGCTGATATAAAGCACGGTCTTATTGAAGAAAGGCAGGCTTTGGAGATATTGATTGTTCTTTCTTCAGCTGTTAAATAATGATTTAGCGGAAATATAAATTGACCTTTGGTTACAGTTAGAATAAAATAGACGCGTTAATTTGAAGGTAAAACGGAGGATTATAATGGAAAAGATTAAGATGAATGTGCCTCTCGTAGAGATGGACGGCGATGAGATGACCAGAATTATTTGGAAGCAGATAAAGGATATTCTTTTGCTTCCTTATATAGATTTAAAAACAGAATATTTTGATTTGGGACTTGAAAATCGTGATTTGACAAATGATCAGGTTACTGTTGATTCAGCAAATCGAACCAAAGAATTAGGTGTTGCGGTTAAATGCGCTACTATTACTCCTAATGCACAGAGAATGACTGAGTATAATTTAAAGCAGATGTGGAAGAGTCCTAACGGAACAATCCGTGCTATTCTTGACGGTACTGTATTCAGAGCACCGATTTCTATCAAAGGAATAGATCCAATTTGTACCAGTTGGAAAAAGCCGATTACTATTGCAAGACATGCATATGGTGATGTTTACAGAGATTCGGAGATGAGAATTGAAGGAGCAGCTAAGGTTGAGCTTCTTGTTACTTATCCTGACGGAACGACTAAAACACAGGAAATCTTTGACTTTAAGGATTCCGGTGTTGTTCTCGGTATGCATAATACAGATAAGTCAATAACAGCTTTTGCAAGATCTTGTTTTACTTATGCTTTGGATTTGAAGCAGGATTTGTGGTTTGCTACAAAAGACACCATCTCTAAGACATACGATCACAGATTTAAGGATATTTTTGCCGAGATTTACGAAAATGAGTTTAAAGCGAAGTTCGAAGAGGCAGGTATAACATATTTTTACACCCTGATTGATGATGCAGTAGCAAGAATTATGAAGTGCGAGGGTGGTATTCTTTGGGCTTGTAAGAACTATGACGGTGATGTTATGAGTGATATGCTCGCTTCAGCTTGCGGTTCATTGTCAATGATGACTTCAGTTCTCGTATCTCCTGACGGTAAGTATGAGTATGAGGCAGCACATGGTACTGTTACAAGACACTACTATAAGTATCTTAAGGGTGAGAAGACATCTACAAATCCTGTAGCTACATTATTTGCTTGGACCGGTGCTTTAAGAAAGAGAGCACAGCTTGATAAGCTTCCTGAGCTTGAGAGATTTGCCAATCTTTTGGAGGAATCAACAATTTACACAATTGAGTCAGGTACGATTACCGGTGATTTAAACAGCCTTCTTAATGTTTCAGATAAGAAGGTAGTAAATTCTGAAGATTTCCTTAAGGCTGTTGCTGATGTGCTTGAGAGCAGATTATAATAAGAATACTATTTTTGAGAGGTAACAAATATGAGTTATTATGAGACATGGATGGATAAATCTGAGAACGTTCAGAACGAGAAGGCTTATGCCGATTATATTCAGTTATACTATTATCTTGAAAAAGAAGCTTATGACAAGATTTTAAGTTCTTATCCTGATAACAAGGAATATCTTTCAGGTAAAGCATCAGACCTTGCTTCAAAGCTTGGTTTCCAGAAGAATACTATGGATATCTTTGTAGGTTTCCTTGACGGAATTAAGACGAGTCTTAATAAGGAAATAGATGTTGAATCTGTAGATGATGATACTCAGATTGATCTTGATATCAATTACAAAAAGCTTTTCTATAATATGAAGGATGCTAAAGCTAAGTGGCTTTTTAAGCTTAATTCATGGAAAAATGTTCTCAGCGCAGATGAGATTGCTGAGGTTACACGTGAGTTTGCCGAGGAAAATATTGCTCATTCCGCTAAAATCGGACGTAATGATCCATGCCCTTGCGGAAGCGGTAAGAAATACAAGAAGTGTTGCGGAAAGAACGCTTAATCTTTAGTCATTATAGAGGATTTGGTTATTCTTGAGACGTTTATTAACTAATCGTTGGTTTATGGTTTTTTGTGCTACTCTGTTGCTGATAGCAATAGTTATTTTCGGTGCTATTCCCAATAGCCCGGTAAGAAAGCTTGTAAAACCTATAAATGCGGTTGTGTCACCGATTCAAAAATTGATAAAAAACGGCGGAGACACACTTGATGATTTCTTTGCTGCCATAAAAGACGGTATCGCAATTCGTGAGGAAAACAAAGAACTCCGTTCGGAGATAGCCGAGCTTCAGTATGTTATTACGCAGAACGAAGAAGCTCGAATTCGTTATGAGGAGCTTAAGGATGCTTTTCATATAAAAGACTCCTTCAGTACTTATGATATTTATGGTGCAGCTATTCTGTCGAGAGATGCAGATGAGTGGTTCTCAATTATCAGAGTAGATATCGGTCAGGACGACGGTCTTTTTGTTGAAGACGGCAGTTCTATGGCGGTTGTTGATGTTCAGATGAATCTTCTCGGACGAGTTATTGAGACAGAAGAAGACAGCAGTAAGATTCTGCCTCTTACTCATGAGGGATTCTCGGTAATCGGAAAAGTTAATGAAGTTAACGGCGCTATAGTGACTGTTGTAGGTGACAGTAACCTAAAGAATGAAGGACTTTGTCTTGTTACCGGAATTGATGAGAATCTTGTTCCTGAAGTTGGTTCTGAGATAGTTACATCAGGTGACGGCGGATTATTTCCTCAGGGAGTTCCTATAGGAGTTATTGAGTCTGTTGATACAACTAATCCTCTTATGATTACGGCTACGCTCAGACCGTATACTCAGATTGGTTCCGTAAAGGATTTGTTTATTATGGTTCCTGTTGTCGCTGAAGGTGAGAATGATATATTACCTGATGAGACGGTTGATGGTGATGCTGATGCAAAAGGTTAATTCTTCGCTTATCCGTAAGGTTTTAATCTATTTTCTTTACACAATGGTTATTGTTTGTTTTCAGGTCTCTTTTCCTGAAGTATTGACATTAAATCATCAGGTTGCTGACTTGATGTTTGTTTATGTATGTCTTGTAGGTTATTTTTTTGGTATTAAAGACGGATTGATAATAGGTTCGGTAGTTGGTATTTGCCGTGATGTTTTGGCTACACCGATTTTGGTGGGCTTGGACGGTAAAGCTGATACATTTTACGGTATTGGTTTAATCGTTATGCTTTTAACTTCATTTTTTTCAGCTAACTTTTTTACTAAACAAACTAAACGTAAGATTTCCTTTGCCATGGCAGATGTGGTCGTTATGACTATTCTTTATAAATCAGTCGGTAATATTTTTGTATGGCTTTATAATGTATTGGTTGTAGGCAATCAATATACTGTTACTTTAAGTCAGGTTTTATTGGATTCAATAACTACGCAGTTTATAATTAATTTTGTTTGTGCCGTACCTATATATTTATTACTCAGATTTGTCGGACCTTATAAAGGCGGAATTAATCCGGCATTATTAAATAAGTCGGAATTCGGGGGTGATGATACTTGGCTGACAATATAAAAAACAAGAAAATCGGCAATACCTTCGATGATGATTATTTTAATCTTTCACGTAATAATGAGAACGTATTAAGTGTAGTTTGGAGAGTAATAAGTAATCGATATTTTGTTCTTGCTGCAATTTTTATGGTTTTCGGTATTATTATTCTTATAATGACTGCGGCATTACAGTTTTCAGGTTATCAAAAGACTATTTCAGCTTCGTCGGAAGGTGTACAGCGACAGTTTAATACCGATGCGCCTCGCGGCAATATATATGACTCAAATGGAGTTCTGTTGGCTTCTTCTGAGCAAAGTAATACTGTAATGCTTACAAATGCATATCTTGATGATGATAAACTTAACAGTCTTGCTCTTGAATTAAGTTATTTATTCGATGAATATAATTGTGTATCTGTGTCAGATTTGGATAGTTATTTTGCCGTTGAACCTTATATCTTTAAGAAAGAAGAAACTGACATAAGGAGATGGCAAACTAATCGTAATTTGTTTAATCTTGAGGATTATTCGCAGGGAATAATTGTTACTTTTACCGACAATTATGTTAAAACCGATCCACAGGTGTTTTTTCTGTATTTGAGACAATTGTTTAAAGTAAATAACGATTATTCCGTGGATGAAGCATACAGAATTATCCGAATAAGATATCAAATCTTTCAGGATCAGTGGGCTTTTGATAACGGAGCTCCGATTATTCTTGCAACTGATGTTCCGTCTGAATTAATCAGACTTTTTGATGAGCAAAATTATCATTTTCAGGGTGTTATTCATACGATTAAATACAGAAGAACTTATACGCCTCTGGCTCAATTATCCTGTCATGTGGTCGGATATATAGGAAGTATTTCTCAGGAATCATTATCAGTACTTCAGGAATATGGATATACAAACGATGATATGGTCGGACAGTCAGGCGTAGAGTCGCAAATGGAAAGATATTTGCATGGTACACACGGAGTGTCGACCTATTCTATATGGACAGAGAAAGGTGAAGAAGATACATATTATCCGTCTGAATACGGTATGGATGCTGTCCCGGGGGCTGATTGTTATTTGACGGTAGATTCAAATATTCAGAGAGTGGGAATCGAAGCTCTTAAAAGTTATATTCAGGAAGGCCGTGAGACGGAACGTCGTGAACAAACCGGATTTAAAACTGCTAATGCCGGGGCATTTGTTATGATGGATGTTAACAGCGGAGCCATTTTGGGAATGGGTTCATATCCTAATTTTGATCCGAATGATTTTGTTCTCTCGATGTATGGTGATGCTCAAGCTGAGGAACAGGTAAAATATTACCTCGGACTTGATG
>JAZLGO010000064.1:0-2452 GCA_045616305.1 Saccharofermentans sp.
AAATTAATCCTGATGATTTACAGTGTATTTATGATATTATACATATATGGAAAATGAAAAAGACATACAATCAAATACAGTAAAGCACAGCAATTCAAAGCCAAACGTAAAGTTTATTCTTTTTATATCGGTTTTTGTCATATTATTAATTGCTAATTTTGTTTTATTATATTTTATCTCAAAGAATGAGAAAGCCGCTCAAGGTGCAGATTCTGTTATCAAATTATCTGTACAAGGTGGCTTTGATTGTGATTATGCCGAAGCTCAGAAATTATATCCTTTCGGAGACGGTGTTTTTAAAGTAACGAATGATCGAGTTGCTTTTCTTACATTATCCGGAAACGAAGTTTACAGTTCTGCTGTTAATTATCAAAACCCGTTTTGTGTTGTAGAAAACGGATATGCTGCAGTAATAGATATAAACGGTTATTCTTTTTCGGTATATTCCGATAAAGGTCAGATAATGAAGATTTCAACTGAAGATAAGGTTAAATCAATTGCTATATCCGATACCGGTTTAAGTGCAGTAATTGTAGATAAAGAGAATGCCTACGGTCAAATCTTAATTTATGATGCATCAGGAAAAATATTGGGACAATGGATATCATACAGTTCCGGTTATCCTGTATCACTTAAATTCAGTAAGAATTCTCAGTATCTTGCCATCTCTGTATTAAATACAAGCGGTGCTGTAGTTGAATCAACGGTAAAAATAATTAAGTTAGTTCAAACTGACAGAAAAATAGAAATGACTGATTATGCTGTTTATTCTATGGATGACAACAAAATTGTATTATCTGTTTTATTTGCCGATAACGATAATCTTTATGCTTTTTGTTCAGATTCATACTACGTAATTGATTCTTCCGGAAGCATTAAAACAGTTTCTTTTGATTCAGGAGTAATCAATTATTGTTTTACCGTAAATAATAATATTTGTATTATTTACTCTGATGGTGTTGAACAAATTAATAATTTGCGTATTATTTCATCTAAAGGTGAAGTTGTTTATGATTCCGTCATCGGAACTGATGTTTTTGCTTTTAACGTGTTTGAAGATAGGTTTGTAATCGGCGTTGACAGGCGAGTATTTGTTTTTGATTCTGAAGGAAACATAGAATCAGATTCTGAAATAGATGAGGATATTATCAGATTAGGAATAATCGGAAAAAAGAAGATTATTGTTATATCAACTACAGGAGTTCATACGATAAATTACTGATTGGAGATTCTATGGAAACTGAGATTAAGTTAGCCGCAGGTTCTGATAATGATTTATATTCAATAATTAATAAAGAATGGTTTATAAAACTTTGTCCGTCGGTTATACCATCTTCTGTTGCTGTTCTTGATAATACTTACTTTGATACACCTGACTTTGCTTTGCGTAATAAACATGGCTCTGTGCGTGTAAGAATTATTTCTACTGATACAAATAAAAGCTACGAACATACGGTTAAATTCGGTTCAAAATGTGAGAATGGACTTTATCAAAGATATGAATGGAATGTTCCGCGTGAAGATGATGTTATAGATATGGACTCTTTAATTAATTACGTTGAGAATGACTTAAATCAAACTGATTCTGTTGATTCTTTAAAAGAATATTTTAAAGATATTGATTGTTCCTTATTGAAAGGTTTTTGTTCAACTATTGTAAAAAGAACAATTTATGATATTGTTTTTAACGGAAGTCATATTGAAGCTTGCTTTGATTCAGGTAAAGCTGTCGGTGGCGATAAAACGTCAGACATATGTGAATTGGAATTAGAATTGATTTCAGGAAAAGTTGAAGATTTACTTTCGGTAGCTGATATCATTGAAAATCAATCGGGTTTTGTACGCTCGAACGAAAGTAAGTTTAAGAAATGTCTTAAGTTATTGGGTGTTGAGAATTAATATGAAGGGAAGTAATGTTACTGATTTTGATGTTTTAATTGTAGGCGGAGGAAGTTCAGCTCTCTTTTGTGCTGCTTACCTGTCTTCAATGTCATACGGAAAAAGTATTGCTATTGTTGAGAGCAACTTAACTTTAGGTAAGAAACTTTCAATGACAGGTAACGGAAGATGTAATCTTACAAATACAAGCATTGATAAAAGCTTATATAACACGGATGACAGATTCAAACTCAATAAGGTTTTAAATTCTTTTTCTTATATTAATACTATTGATTTCTTTGAAAATAAACTCGGAATTCTTACTATAAACAAAGATAAACTTATTTATCCTGCTACTCTGAAAAGTTCAACTGTTACTGACGGTTTAAGACTGTTTTGTAAAGAAAACAATGTGCGTTTTGTTTTAAATACAAGAGTAACCGACTTAAAAAGGGATGACTTCAACAGATTTCTTCTTGTTACTTCAAACAATAAAACTCTGACAGCTAAACATGTTGTTCTTGCAACAGGCGGAGCCTCATATCCTAAGACCGGTTCTGACGGTCGCTCATTT
>JAZLGO010000065.1:0-33110 GCA_045616305.1 Saccharofermentans sp.
TCTTATTGATGTTTGGCTTCCAATATTATCCATTAGGAATTCACTAATCATTAATAGCAAATTCTCATTCTCTATCTTATATTTCGTAACAATATCCCTAACAATTGTAGCTTTAAATATTCCGGATATATATTTCTTTGCTTCGATATCACTTCGATACAAATATGAACCAGACATTCCACCGTCTTTATAATATTTTTCAAATGCAGCATCTAAATCCTGATTAGGATAATATTCGAGATACTCTCTAAAAGAGAATGGATAAAGGCTAATCTCATATACTCTTCCACCAAATGTGGATTATACTCCACTTCGCATTTTTAAACAATTTTTATATTTGCGAAATGGAAACAAGCTTATGGGACAACAAAAGTCCAATTCAACTCAGTTAAATTATTCCTTATTATACATAAATTAATGCTCTGCGAGAGTTCGAATCCCCCTCTCTCTTTTTTCAGACAATAACAAAAATGCATAAGAGAGTCGGACCTTTGGATACCAAAATGCGTCATTTGGTGGGGGTTCGTTGCTATCTTCTCCACAAAACTCCAAATCCGAGCCATGTTCAGGCAAATTTTGACAAGTGAATACCCTC
Source organism: Saccharofermentans sp. (assembly GCA_045616305.1). Taxonomy (GTDB): domain Bacteria; phylum Bacillota; class Clostridia; order Saccharofermentanales; family Saccharofermentanaceae; genus Saccharofermentans. The sequence goes on from JAZLGO010000065.1 coordinate 596, forward strand.
TTGTTCTGAACACTCCACACAAGCGAAGCGCCTATAAGTGAATGTTCCATTGTGCTGCAAGTCCCGCAGAGTGCGTAGCACTCGGGGACCTGTTTGCAGTAGCACAATGGAACATGACCGCCTGGCGCCTCAAACAGGAATCGAACCCGTATCTGCGATACCGGAAACCGCCATTCTATCCATTAGACTATTGAGGCATACAACGCATTGAAGTATATCACATATTAATCTTACAGTCGATTATTCTTCTTTTCGGAGCATGACAGAAAGAAGCTCGATTATCTCGGTTATCTGTTCAGCCTTGTTTCCGGACTGAGCAGAATACTTTATATGAGCCTCTGAAGAAGCATCTATCTTTATTAACGGCGCAAACTTAGCATCCCCTGACAAATTAGCAACCGCAAGCATATTAATCTTACGATTCTTAGCAAAATACAGATAAACCTTCTTTCCTTCAAAAGAGATCTTCTCAACCTGCGCCTTTGCGCCAAGTGAACGAATAAGTGATACACCTGCAAGCAAATACATCTGTTGCGGAGGTTCACCGTAACGGTCAAGCAACTCGTCAATAAAATCATCGTAGGAAGCACGGGTACTGATTAATGCTATCTTACGATATGCATTTATTCTCTCTTCGTCGCTTTCAATGTAATCAACCGGAATATAGGAATCGCAATCTATTCTTACAGTAGTATTAACAGGCATAAGTGCATTAAGAACATTAATTTTCTCTTCGTCACTCATAGAAGAAGCGGCCTCAACGTCACCGGCGGTAATTATACTCTTTCCTTCATTAAGTGCATTGGCTTTAATATCAGACTCAGCTCTGAGACGACGTACCTCCTCATCAAGAATACGACAATAAAGCTCGTAACCGATTACATTCATATGTCCGTGTTGCTCAGCACCGAGTAAATCACCTGCACCGCGAACCTCCAAGTCAGCCATGGCAATCTTAATTCCGGAACCAAGCTCAGTAAAATCACGAATAGCCAGAAGACGCTTTCTTGCATCCTCGTTTAACACTTTATTAGGATCATTATCATAAGTAATATATGCATAAGCCTGCTTGTCGGAGCGTCCGACACGACCTCGTATCTGATAAAGCTGCGCCAAACCGAAGCGGTCGGAATCCTCAATTATCATAGTGTTCACGTTAGGCATATCAACGCCTGATTCAATAATTGTAGTACATACAAGCACATCAAAATCGCCTAGAATAAAAGCATTAACTATATTCTCGAGCTGCGTCTCTGTCATTTTTCCGTGAGCATAGGTAATACGTACACCCGGCATAAGCTTAGAAAGATTATCCGCTACCAAATCTATATCAAATGTTTTGTTATGCAAATAGAAAACCTGCCCGTTACGTGATACCTCACGTAAAACAGCCTGAACAATAGTCTCTTCATCATACGGTATAACGTATGTCTGAACCGGACGCCTATTCATAGGTGGTTCCTGCAAAACCGATATATCGCGTATTCCGCTTAATGACATATTAAGCGTACGAGGAATAGGCGTTGCAGTTAATGTAAGAACATCTATTGTATTTTTAAAGTTCTTTATCGTTTCCTTGTGATTAACACCGAAGCGTTGTTCTTCATCCACAACAAGGAGTCCCAGATTTACAGGATCGACATCCTTTGATAAAACTCGATGTGTACCGATAACAACGTCTATCCTGCCGTTTTTAATGCCTTCCAAATACCCTTTAATTCTGTCTGTAGGAGTAAATCTGGATAACAGTGCAACATTAATTCCCAGGCCTCGTGAACGCACTATGAAGTTATCGTAATGTTGCTGTGCAAGCAGTGTAGTCGGAGCTATCATAAATGCCTGTTTGCCGTTCTCTACGCACTTAACAATTGCTCTGAATGCAACCTCGGTCTTACCGAAGCCGACATCACCGCAGAGAAGTCTGTCCATAGGAAGACTGCTTTCCATATCATTCTTGATATCTTTTATTGCCAAAACCTGATCTTCAGTCTCGATATAAGGAAAACTTTCCTCGAATTCCTTTGTCATCACATCATCAGGTCCGCAACTGTAGCCCTTACATGCACGTCTTAATGCATAAAGCTTTATCAAATCAAAAGCAAGAACTTTAATTGAAGCTTTAGCCTTATTAACCTTATTCTCCCATTCTTTACTGTTGAGCTTGGACAATCTCGGCTGGGAACTGTTAGGTCCTACATATTTTTGAATCGAATTCGGATTATCTGTAGGAACATGAATGTACGAATTGTCAGCATACTCTATCTTGAAATAGTCCTTTATCGTATCGCCTACCGACATACCCTTCTCAAAGCCCACATATCTTCCTATACCGTGAACATCATGTACAACATAATCTCCCGGCTTAATATCAGCAAACAACTGAAGTGCACGCGCATTGTTGCGTTCTGCCTGTTCCTCTTCGCTGAGATTCTTTTTCTTTACACGAGTTACCGAATCGGTTCCGAAAACATCATTTGAACCGACAACCATAAGACCTATATTGCGGTAAACAAATCCGCTGTTAAGATTGACCTTTATATTATGGAATCTTTTATCATTTAATATCCCGAGTTCTGCCAACTGCTCTTTTAATTTTTCAGTTCGTTTGCCTCCTGCAGACATTAAAACACAACATCCGTCTTCCGGAAGTCCTTTTACATCCAAGGCAAATTTCTCTGCATTACCCTTATAGCTGTCAGTAGCTGAACCGAAGGCTTCTGCCTTGATACCGCCCGGCAAACCGTTACTGAAGGACGGAAGCATTGCCATGGCTGTTACATTTCTTAAAGCATCAATTGCTTTCATGGCGTCAGGTGTTTTATAAATTGAATCAAATGCAATCTTTGATATTCCGCCTGTCTCATACGCATGCTGTGTTCTTGAATAATGGTCGGCAAAGTAGGCATCCATTCTTGCTTTTATCTCTGCGAACTCGTCAAGGAACACCACATTTTTTGTTATATCAATATATTCAAGAACAGACGATTTCTTCTCCCATAAGACAGCAGAATACTTATTCAGAGACAGCATCCTATTTCCTGTCTCTGCCATCTCAGAATCATTGGCTGCCGTCCTGAGCAAAATGTCTGCTATCTTTGCCTTGGAATCTCTTCTTATCTCTTCAGCGTTTGTTTTGGCGCTCGAATTGATTTTCCCTGCAAGTCTGAAACGTTCTGTCTCATTAAGAATATATTGTCTTGCAGGACCTATTACTATCTCCTGAAGCATTTGATTGGAACGTTGTGTTCCTACATCAAAAGTTTTAATCATATCAACAGAATCATCAAATAAGGTAATTCTTACCGGATAATCCGACTCCGGAGGGAAAACATCAAGTACATCGCCTCGCAACGAGAATTCACCGCGCTCTTTTACCGTTGCACAGCGTTCATAGCCAAGAAAAACCAAATCCTTTACAATAAGGCTCGGGTTAACTGTTCCTCCGAAGTTTATTCTGATGAATCTCTCACTAAACCTTATCGGATTCTCATAAATATTCAAAAGCGCCCCGGCGCAAATAATAAGTGCATCATAATCACCGGTCAGTATACGTGTAAGTACTGCCGTACGACCTATCTCAAGCTCATGAGATCTTGCTACCGCATTAATATAGTCAATATCTTCAGGATAAAGTGTAATTACATCACCGTCAATAAATGCGCTGATATTACTCTTAAAAGCTCTGGCTCTTCCTGCATCAGCTACAACTACTGCCGGTTTCTTTCCTTTACGCGAAGCCAAAGCTGCCGCCATATAAGCCTTCTGCTGATCGCACATTCCCGTAAGGTTTAAATGTTGCTTTCCCTGCTCGGCTTCATCAAAATTCTGCAACAAAACACCGTCTCGATTTATTAAACCGAGAAGATCATTAATGTCATATTCCTTCTGCTCTTCATTAAGAGTCATAAATGAATATCAGTGCTCCTCTATCCATTTTATTGTCTGGTCAACTGCCTCTGTAAAAGCTTCCGCCATAAGCGGGCGCTGTTCCTTCGGAATATCAGCCAAAACATAATCTATAAGTTCTCTGTGCTCAGGAACAGGTCCGTAGCCGATTCGTATTCTCGGAAACTCCTCTGTACCCAAAAGCTTAATAATCGAGCGCATTCCGTTATGTGTGCCGGCTGAGCCCTTAGCTCTGACTCTGATTTTTCCGAGTGCAATATCTATATCATCATAGATTACTATAATATGTGAAGGATCAATTTTATAGTAATCAGCCATCTCGGCAATACATTCACCGGAATTATTCATAAAAGTCTGCGGTTTAACAAGCATGACTTCCTTTGAAGCTATTGTTCCTTTACCGAAAAGGCCCTTATGCTTTGTTTTATCAAGTCTGATTCCGGTTTTATCCGCCATTAGTTCAAGCGCCAAAAAACCACAATTATGCCACGTATATGCATACTTATCGCCTGGATTTCCAAGTCCTGCAACAAGCCATATTTCCTTATCCTTACCGAACAAGCTCTTTCTCCTTCTCGAAAATGTAATTCTCAAACATCAATTGAGTATCATACCTCATATCTCATTCTGTCGAGCTCAATATATTTAGCGCCACGTATTCTGTTACGTGTAGAAACCCAATCTTCCTTATTAGTCTGTCTTGCTCTTCCGATACCGAGACCTAAAGGAGGTACATCAGATGTTATCGTCGAACCTGCAGCTATATAAGAATCTTTACCGAGAACAACAGATGACAAAATATTCGAGTTACCTCCGATAAAAACGTTATCCTCGATAACACAACCTATCTTCTCTTCCTGTCCGTCATAGTTACAGGTTACCGTTCCGCAACCGAAGTTTACATTTTTACCTATCGTTGAATCACCGATATAAGTAAGATGTCTTGCACGGGTATATTCATCAATTGTCGAACTCTTTACCTCAACATATGCACCTAAAGTAACATGATCTCTTATTATTGAGAGAGGTCTTATATGAGTAAAAGGTCCGATACGACATTCTTCACCGATACTGCTGTCAGTAACAATCGAGTTATCAATCTCAGTACTGTTTCCTATAAATGAACTGTCAATACGAGTATTCTCACCAATAATACAGTCTTCACCTATCTGTGTCTCTCCGGTAATTGTGCATCCCGGTAAAATCAGTGTATCACGTCCGATTTTTACACCCTCATTAATCCAGATTGTATCCTCATCCATGATCTGCACACCGTTAGCCATATGCTTGTGAAGAATTCTTTTGTTAATAATTCTTGCTGCCTGCATAAGCTGATAGCGGTCATTTACTCCTCGAGTATCGTCAAAACTTACAATGTTGGCACCTACATTAAGACCGTCACCGATAAGAATACCGATTGTATCCGTAAGATAATACTCCTTTTGAGCATTCTGCGAACCGAGTCTTCCCAATGCTGATAATAAAAGAGCGGTTTTAAACACATACATAGAGGAATTAACTTCCTTTATCTTAAGTTCTTCTTCACTTGCATCTCTGTGTTCAACTATTTTTACTACATTTCCTTCACTGTCACGTACAATTCTTCCGTAACCGGTTGCATCTTCGGCAATAGAAGTAATTACAACCGCAGCATAGTCGCCTTCTTCCATCATCTTTACTGAGGACTTAATAGTCTCCGCAGTAATCATCGGAGAATCGCCCGGTAATACAACCGTGTATCCGTTTCTTCCTTCAAGAAACGGAGCTGCCTGCATTACGGCATGACCGGTTCCTAACCTCTGTTCCTGAAAAACATATGCAACCTCTTCTCCGAGAATTCTTCTGATCTCATCCTGTTTATCACCGACTATGTAAACTTGTTCTTCACAATTTGCATCAGCAAGGGCATCAGCAACCCACTTAACTATTGGTTTACCTGCAACCATCTGAACAACCTTTGAATGCTTTGACTTCATCCTTGTTCCTTCACCGGCCGCCATTACTACTGCACATATTTCCATTTATATATCACCTCTGTATTAATCATTATCACACACGTAATACATTATAACAATTTAAAGCCAAATAGTGTATAATCTAAATGTTAAGAAAAAAATACTTTTCGAAAGGAATAGATTATTAATGAAAGCAATCCTCTTGGCAGCCGGATATGCCACCAGATTATATCCTCTTACAAAAGACAAACCAAAGTCACTTCTTCCTCTCGGCAGACGATTGATTATAGATTATATATTAGATTCAATTGATTCAGTCAAAGCTGTTGATGAGATTATTCTTGTTACAAATGCACGTTTTGCTGAACAGTTTCAAGCTTGGGCAGATTCATGTAACAGAGCAGATAAAGCTCCTATCACCATTTTGAATGACGGCACCGACAGTGACGATAATAAGCGCGGAGCCATCGGAGATATCAAATTTGTTATCGACACCTTGAATATAAATGATGATGTTGTTATTTTGGCAGGAGATAATATTTTTACTTATGATATTAATGATATGTACGCTTTTTATAAGACAAAAAATGCTCCTACTCTCGTTGCCATTAATGTCCCTGAGAAACATCAGCTTCAAAAGCTCGCCGTAGCATTGATTGACGATGACGGTAAAATTCTCGATATGATTGAGAAACCACAGGAACCAAAGAGTAATTGGGGAATTTATGCTACCTATTTTTACGGTAAGGATATTCTTCCTTTGCTTAATACTTATCTCGAAGAGGGCAATTCACCGGATGCTCCGGGTAATTTCCCTTCATGGTTATATAAGAGAATGCCGATTTATGCTTATAAGGCAGAGGGCTCTTGTATAGATATAGGAACAGTAGAAAATTATTATTCAACCGTAGAGAAATATAAGGATGCTTAAGGTATCAAAGAATTTAATTCCGTTTTTCTTAATATTTTCTACATTAGCAATTTGCAATTGTAACTCTGACAAAGTTGTCGTTTCCTCTGAATCGACAACTTTGTTGGCTGTAACGACTTCAGAATTATCTGCATTAAGTTCCGAGGTTGCACCGACATTGACTCCGACACCTACAGCGATTCCGACTCCTACAGTTACTCCTTCTCCTACTCCTATGCCTGAATTTATAGAACCAGAGTACGATACGGTATGGTATAACGGTTTTGTTGACCCAAAATCTGTTCGGGCAGAAGTAATACAAAACCCTGATGATATTCTGGCAGTAGTAAATAAATACAATGCCATTCCTGACGGATGGGTTCCGGAAGATCTTGTCACCGCCCCACACTCATATGATCAACAGCTTCGACAAGAAGCCAATGATGCTTGGGTTATGATGTATGATGACTGTGTCGAAGCTATCGGTGAAGGGCCTCTTCTTGTATCCGGTTGGCGTACTCCTGGTACACAGGAATATCTTTTTAATCGTTCTGCCAATAAAAACGGTTATGCTTTTGCCTGTCAAAAGAATGCTCTTCCTAATCGTTCGGAACATCAGCTTGGTCTGGCCATTGATATTACTACATCATATTGGACAAATATAAGTGATGATTTTGCTTCAACCAATTGCGGAAAATGGATTAATGAGCATTGTTATGAGTATGGTTACATTTTAAGATATCAGGCTCAATATACGGCTTCAACCGGATACGGAATTGAAGCTTGGCATTACCGTTATGTCGGTATTGAGGTTGCAACCTATCTGTATAATAACGATATTTCGCTGGAAGAATATTTAGGAAAAGCTCAGATATTACCTGAAGATGAATAATTCTGTTGTAAAGCTGAAACATAACCTTATTTTTTCCGCACAATTTTGATGTCTGTGTTATAATCTCTATTAGATTTTAAGCTTCAGAGGTATTCAGATGAGTAATAAGAGTATATTTAAGAAATTGTGTCTTTGTGTATTAGCAGTTTTGTGTTCAGTCGTTTTCTTGTCGGGATGTGTTGAAAACGCAGACACTACCAAAGCTGAAGAAAATCCGCTTTATGAGGAAATTACCAAAAGCACTAATGACTATCTCAAAGAATACTCTGATTTTATACTTAGTTCTGATTCCGATACTGTGGATATCATTTCTTCTGAAGGAACCACACCGGCCGGAAATTCATGTACTTCAACTTATGTTGAATCCAAAGATTCTGTGTATGCCAGTCTTACTTTGGAAGTTGACAGAGAATCTGAGATTGTCAGGGACGAATATTACAGAATTAATCCGAGCCGCATTTTTATTATGCGTTCTGTTCAGGAGGAAGACAATACTTTATCAGTAACCGACAAATACATCATAATAGATGATGTAATTTATACTATTAATGATGAGAATCAAACTATAGATCCTGTTGACAGACCGGATTCTTTGGATTTATATCTTTCTTTCGAGGAAATCTCCGATAAATATGGCAAATAATTCTGTCTCCGGTAACACTTGGGCCAGAGGCGTAAAAGACGGTGTCGCAATAGCACTCGGTTATTTGTCGGTTTCATTCTCTTTCGGTATTCTGGCAGTATCCTGCGGCCTCAACTGGTGGCAGGCTGTTTTGGTCTCTGTATGCAATCTTACCTCTGCAGGACAGGTTGCCGGTATCGGTATTATGGGCGCTTCAGGAAGTCTCATGGAAATGATTGTCAGTCAATTGGTAATTAATATCCGCTACAGTCTTATGTCGATTTCCTTGTCACAAAAGACTGATTCCTCTATGACTTTATTTAATCGCGCCCTGCTCGGATTCGGCATTACGGATGAAATATTCGGTGTATCAATGGCGGCCGACCACGATATCGGAAAACACTATATGGCAGGATTAATATTTCTTCCGTTCTGGGGGTGGACTATAGGCACTTTATTAGGTGCCGTTCTCGGAAGCATTCTTCCTGAACGTCTGACTGTCTCGTTATCAATAGGCATATACGGAATGTTTATTGCCATCATTCTTCCTGTAGCACGCAAATCAAAGAGAATACTTGTCGTAGTAATAATGTCTGTTATTCTCTCACTTATACTGAGATACGTAAGTATCTTCTCGTTTATTTCCGGCAACTTCGCTACTGTAATCAGTGCTGTAATTGCCGCTTTTATCGGTGCATTTATATTGCCGGATGATACAAAATCTGCAACTGAAGCTACCCAATTGTCGAGTAACAAGGAGATATAAAATGGGCAATAAATTCTGGATTTACCTTCTTGTTATGGCTCTTACCACTTATCTGATACGTTCTGTACCTTTCTGCTTATTCAGGCAGAAAATTCGCAACAAAAAACTTCAGAACTTTTTTGATTATATTCCATACGCTGTACTTACCAGCATGACTGTTCCGGCAATCTTTACTTCAGATGCAGGAATAGTAAGCGGCATTGCTGCATTCACAGTTGCCTGCATCCTGGCTTATAAAAACAAAAGTCTTCTGATTGTTGCTGTCTTCTCTGTCCTTGTGTCACTGGTTGCAGGCTTTTTACCTTTATAAATAATAAAGACAACCTTACTGAGCTATCTCAAGTAACGACAATTCAGGATTCATATTCAACTTCTCAGTTTTATTTCAATCCCCTTTTATGCTATAATTCTCTTTGATATTTTTAATTATCTACTATAATGATGAGGATGTATTCTTCTATGTCAAACGTAAAAAATGTGTTAGCTTTGATTTTGGTTTACTTTGTAAACTTCATTGTTTGCAGTTTGATTTTTGTTTTACTTTTCCATACACCAATTTTGTCCGGCATGGAAGTGCTGATGTACAGAGGAATGTTTTTTATTGTAGCCACCGGAATATTATCTGCTGTCGCTATGGCAGTTGAAAGACACTTTTGGAAATTCATCGACATTAAGGACATTATTATGATGTTTATCATCTTCTGTTGTGTTAACACTGTGCTTTTTGTTCTTATTCCCGTTACTGTAGAACGATCGGTTTCCGTATTCATGTTAAGTTATATGGAAGAAAATTCTGATAAAACCTTTACTCAAGACGATATCGGAGTTGTATTTACAGATAAGTATGTAAATCAGTATGGCGCTTTTGATAAGAGATTTAAGGAACAAATTGAGACAGGTACAATTGTCGATAACAATGACGGTACATACAGTATCACTCCTGAAGGAGAAAGTATTGTTAAAATGTTCAGAATTATATCTAAAGCCTTTGATACCGATTCAAGATTAGTCTACCCTAACGAAAGCTGAGTATATCACGTGATGGAAGCAGAAGCAAAACCAAAATTGAAGAAAATGCACAATGATCGTATTGATAAGTACGTACTGTATGTTTTTACTGCCGGCATAATTATCAGGATTTTTTTTGCTCTCAAGGTTATATTTTGTGTAACTGCGCATGATTCAGGTTTCATAGATTATTCCCCATTAAAAATTTATGATATCGGACATTTGGGGTATATTAACTTCCTGTCAAAATACAAAACCTTGCCGACTATTGAATTATTTTATCCGAATAGCATTGTATGTCAGTATTACCATCCTCCGGTGTTTTATGTTATTTCCGCTATCGTTAAAAGCTTAATTAACAATATCGGCTTATCGGATGTAATTGCATATGAATGCATTCAACAAATGAACAGTCTTTTCTCTTGTCTCAGTCTTTTAGTTTCAAAAAAAATGATTGATGAAATAGGTCTGACATCATATCCCAGACTAATTGCCGTTGCTCTTTGCTCGTTCAATCCGATTTTTATTATTTTAGGAGTTATAGTAAACAATGATTGTCTTATGACTCTTTTTTGTCTTCTTGCTCTGCTTTATACAGCTAAATGGATTAAGAACTCTTCGTGGAAGAATACAATGCTGATTATGTCTTTCCTCGTTTTGGGAATTTTGACTAAAACTTCTGCCATATTAATTGCTCCCGCTATCGGTTCTATATTTATCTATGGATTTATTACAAAAAAACACGAAAGAGTAGCTCTGTTAAAGAAGTTTTTCGTCTTCGGTATTACTTCTGTTCCTCTTGGTCTTTCATGGATAATTCGCAACAATATAAAGTTTAATCTTCCGCTGAATTACATTCCCCGAACAGCTGAGTTGCAAATACCTGAGAACCTTAACACCTTCTCCCGCATGCTGTTACCCTCACTTAAACAAATAACAACCTTCAGCGTTGCTAAAGAAGAATATCTGAATTATACCAATATATGGGGACAGATGTTTCAGACAATGCTGTTCGATGAGGGAATACTATATAATCCAAACAAAATTCTTGCTCTTGTACTTTTATGGAGCGGAATTATCCTTTATCTTACACTGTTCGTGTTATTTGTGCTCTATTTGTTCAGCAAAGCACCGATTGCAGATAAGCTTCTGTTGGGAATTGCACATTTTGGTATTTTGGCTATGTTTATAAGTTTTGCATATCAATATCCATGCATTTGTACAGTTCATTACAGATACATTGCCGTAATCTTTGTTGTTATGGTAATCGGTGCCGCAAAATACATATCAAGCAACTTAAAGCTAACCAAAGTTATTGGTATTATGACAACTATCTTTTCTGTCTCGAGTCTTCTTTGTTACTTACTGTATTAACAACGTTCTATTCTCTCATTTATAAAATCAGTGAGCTTTTTAACTACAACATCCCAACGATAATTGGTCTCAACGTAACTTATGCCGTTATTTCCGAATGCCTTCATTTCTTTATTGTGGCTTACCATATAATTAAGGCAACCTTCAAATTCAAGGTAACCCTTATAATAAAGCCCCGCATTACTCTTATGACAGTGTCCTTTAAGAACTTCACATTCGCCGTTTACAAGTATCGGTGTCCCAACCTGAAGCGCCTCAAGGACAGAAATTGATAAACTCTCAAATTTTGATGGAAGTATTAATGCAAGACTGTGAATAATATAATCGAATTTTTCCTCTTCACTTACAAAACCAAGATAAATAATATCCTCATGCTTAGGAATCGGGATAACATTTTTACCCATAAGAACAAGTTTAAGATTATTCTTTGTTCTTTCCTTGTATCTGATAAACTGGGTGAACATTTTATCACAATTTTTACCTTCATCTATACGACCGGCATAAACAATATAATTTCCCTTCAATTCAGCCGGAACCCTAGATTCTTCTTCGCTCAGCTTAGGCATATCAATACCCATCGCAGTTGTAACAGACGGTGTTTCCCAATTCATAAAAAGTCTGTTAACGAATGACTTCTCCTCATCCGTAAGAAAAATAAAACCGCGAGTATTCTCAAAAACCTTACGATAATAATTAAAATGAATATATGGTTCATCATGAGCAGTAGGAATCATGATTGCCTTATCGTAAACACCCTGAATACCTACACAGGTGGTATAAAACAGGTAAGTAACGAATATAAACAAATCATATTTATCCTTATTATCTCTGATATAGTTAATCAAACCTGAACAAATAGGTCCCTGTTCGTTTACCCATAATTCCTCATCAGCTTCAGTATGAAATCTGTTACGAAGCATTTTTGCATTAATCTTATCAAATTTTGCCTGATTACGCGGTTTGTCAACTGAGAATCTGCGGACAGTTATGCCGTTAATATCCTCGACATCTTCCTTGTAGTAATCCTTCCAAGTCATATAATCCAAAGCTTTGGTCGTCAAAACCTCAACCTCAAAATTCTCCTTGAGGTGCTCTGCCACAACTCTGGTATATAATTCCGAACCGCCGTTTACTTCACGGCCGTATCGCTGGTTAATAAAGGCAATGCGTCGCTTCATTGATTGTTTCTCTCTTCTACCTTCTCGAAAAGCTCGATATACTTGTTACAAACTGTCTCTCTGTTAAAGTTCTCTTTAACAAATTTGCAGCCCTGTTCGCCCATCTTCTCTGCAACATCAGGGTGGTTCATCGTATAGTTAATCGAAGCCTCGAACTCACGATAATCTCTGAAGTAATAGCCTCCGTTCGACTTCTTTACAAAGTTGGTAGTAACATCACAAGCCTCCGGTACAAGCACAGGGCGACCGCAGAGCCAACTGTCCATAATAACAATCGAGAAGCTCTCATGTGTTGACGGCTGACAAAGAAGGAGTGCCGCAGCATGGGCATTATATTTATCTTCTTTACTTACAAAGCCTAAATCATAGACATCCTTCTGAATATCTTTAGGAACAAGAAGATCACCGCCGCCGATAAATACCAGTTTCAGATTATTGCGATTGCATCTTTTGTAAACTTCGAAACAACGAAGTAAGAAGCCTACATTTTTACCTGCATCCTTACGTCCCGCATACAAAATAAACGGATCATGGATATTGTACTTATCTCTGAAGGCCTGCGCATTATAAGAAACATCAACGTCCATGACACAACCCGGAATAACCTTCTCTATATGTGAAGTATCATATACTCTGTCAGCAAGCTCAGCTTCAGGTTCTGCATTAAAAAGCATGCCTGCAACCGATGAGAACATATCATAGAAAATTTTAAGATATATATATGCTTCTTCATGAAAGCACGGAATCATTACAGCCTTCTCCGGACATGCCTTAATTCCGTAGTAGGTTGTAGCAAACATATACGGAATATATACGAAAGCCGTATACTCATCCTTATTTTCTTTAATATATTCATATAATTCAGGACAATTAAACTGATTGTCTATAAAAATCAGTTCTTCCTTACGTGAGATCTTCTGACCTGACATAAGTTTAATGTTTACTTCATCAAATGCTGCTTTGTTACGTTTTCCTGTTATCTTAAAACGACGAACCGGAATATCGTTAATTATCTCTATTCCCTCTTTATAGAAGTTTTTCTGCCAGTCGCCTCCGAACTTCTCGATACAGGTAGTCAAAATCTCAACATCAACCCCGCTCATCTTTAAGTCCTTGGTAGTCTCACGGCAAAGCATCTCTGCTCCGCCCGGAATATCTGCTGCAAACCATGGAATAACAAATGCAATCTTCTTCATAGTACAATCTCCGTTATTAAGCTTTTATGGATTCAATGTATGAATCCAACTGCTTCTTGAATAATTCCTTTATCTTATCGTATTCAAAATCCTTGAGTCTCTCACGCTGACCGTTAATTACTTCCGTTCTGAAAGCTTCATTCGTAACAACCCTGTTAATTGCATCAGCAACAACCACAGGATCCTTGTCATCTATAAGAACGCCTGAACCGTTAAGTGTGTACGGAATTGCAGTCGAAGCATACGCAATAACCGGAACATCAAAAGACATTGCTTCGGTAAGAGGTACACAGAAGCCTTCATGTTCACTCATACACAGAAACGCAGATGCGATTTTATAATATGCCAAAATCTCATTAAACTTAAGATGTCCTGTAAAGATAACTGATTCCTCAAGTCCCAATTCCTTTACATAATCCTCAAGTCTCTTCTCATACTTAAAGAAAGCTCCGCCGGCACCGACAAGGAACAAACGAGCCTTGTCGTTAAAATGCTTTTTGTAATAAGCAAAGCCAGCAATAATATCCTCATGCTTCTTGTTAGGTGCTACTCTCCCTACAAAAATCAGATTAGTATATCCGTCATTACCATACTTATTTATCAGTTCTGCACTTGGTTCCTTCTTATAATCCTCGAAAGGAATAAGTATCGGTCTTACAACAATCGGACAAGTAAAACCATAGCTTATAAGATCTCTTTTATTAAATTCGGAATCTGCAAAACAAAATTCAACCTTGCCTGCCAGATTTTTAATTCCGTCAACCCCGGCTTTGGCATTCTTGGTTATATCCTTACTGTAAGGCATAAAGAAAGAAGGCGGGGTGACATTATGATAAACAAGAACCTTATGGCAATTCATATATTCAAAGGTGTAATTTAGGAGTGAACCGGTAGACATATGATAAATTGCTATATCATCCTTATTAACAGGCGGAAGCTGATACTCCTCAAGCTGTACGGCAGTACCTTCAGGAAGTCTCTGATCTATTACCTCGGCATAAATTTCCGTCTCATAACCAAACTCCTGCAAAGCTTTTTTAAGTGCTATCGTATCATTTCCGACTGCATCACCGAAAGCAATCGTCGGTAAAAACTGAATTATTCTCATCCTGCTGTCCTCTCGGTATTACTTATTAAACTTAGCCTCAAGCTCAGTTATTCTGCTCTTAAGATAATCATTCTCAGCCTCAAGACTCTCAACGCGCTTAAGAAAATCACCTTTATTGTTGAGCTGGTTCTTATAACCGTATAATTGGAAAATTGAATTAACCATATGGTAGTTAATATCATTCTGCTGACCGAAAAGATGATTAACATAAAATGCCAAAATTCTTCTTACGGTCTTCTTGTACAAAACAGCAATAGGATTACCGGTTATAGGGTAATTACATTGAACTGCCCGATGTGATACACAGTATTCCACGCTCTTCTGCAAAGAAACATCAGAATAAGCATATGAAAGGAAACTGAAATCACTGTCACCCAAAACATCATCAAATGTTGTTAAATCACTGTCAGAATACTTATCCTTAATATCATTACGGATTTCCTTCATTACATCCTCAATATTAAGCTGCTGTATCTCTTCGTTTATATTCTCAGCCATATATAACTTCCTCCGTAATTCTGATTAAGACTTGCCTTTGTTAATAAAATCCTTGAGATAGCCTGCAAACAAAGACTTAACCTTCTCATATTGAAAATCCTCAAGTCGTCTGTTTTGGTCCTCAATAATCTTATCTCTCAATTCCTGATTCTTAACTATTCTGTCAATGAGAAGTGCAACCTCAACCGGATCTTTACTGCCTGTCAGCGCACCGCTGCCGTCAAGAGTATAGGGAATTGCACAGGAATTATATGCAATTATCGGAACCTTAAAGAACATAGCCTCAGCGAGCGGAACACAGAAGCCTTCGTGTTCACTCATGCAAAGGAACACTGAAGCAATAGAATAAAATGCCAAAATCTCAGAGAATTTAATGTGTCCGGTAAATATTACATAATCTGCCACACCCAGAGCCTCAGCATAAGCCTTAAGCTTCTTATCATAGAATTCAAAGCCGCTTGCAGAACCTGCCAGTATGAGTCTTGATTTGGAATTAATATGCTTGTTGTAATAAGCAAATGCAGAAATAATATCCTCATGCTTCTTGTTAGGAGCGATTCGTCCGACAAACAAAATGTTGGTAAATCCGTCGCTGCCGTAGGTCTTAATTATATTCTTATCCGGCTTAGCCTTATAGTCATCAAAAGGAATCAATATAGGTCTTACGTCTATAGGGCAGGTGTATCCGCACTTAATCAAGTCCTGCTTGTTAAATTCAGAATCTGCCAAACAGTAATCAACCTTACCGACCAGATTCTTAAGACCGGCAAGACCGGCAATTGAATGCTTCTGGATAGTATAACTGCAATCCTTCATAAATTCAGGCGGAGTAATATTATGATAAATCATAATCTTTCTGCACGGCATTGTCTCAAAATTAAAATTCAAGATTGATTCCGTTGACATATGATAGATAGCTATATCATTTTCTTCAACTTCAGGCAGCTCATTGCCTATAAGTACTTCACAACAGCTACCCGGAAGTCTCCTGTCCAAAACATTTGTATAAATCGCAGTTTCATAACCCAGGTCTTTAAGCACCTTCTTCAATGCGAATGTATCATTACCGACAGCATCGCCGAGTGCTAAGGTAGGTAACATCTGAATAACTTTCATAATATATACCTTCCTTAATTACATTTTCTCAGCTTTGCGTTCAAGCTCGGCAAGTCTGGTCTTCAAGACCTTATTCTCTCTTTCAAGAGCATCAATTCTGTCACCCAAAGGCATCTTCTCCGAAAGTTCCTGATTGTAGTTGTTTAATTGAAAAATAACATTCGAAAGATGGAAATTAATGTCATTTTGTTGTGCAAACAGGTGAGCAATATTAAATGCTGTTAAACGACGTACAATCTTACGCCAGGTTCTTACAACTATATTTCCCGGAATACCGAATACATGTGTTACTCTTCTGTGAGTAATCATAAATCCGAGGCTGTCCTTAAGAGACTGCTCCGAGTATACAAGTTCAGGCTGTATCTCACTGTTTTCTATCTCGATAGTATCGAAGGAAACAATGTCATTTGTAAGTTGCTTCTCTTCAATCTCAGCACGAATCTCGGACATAAGTTTGTCCATATCAATATTACTGTTCGCCATCTTTCTGCTCTCCCATCAAATATGTTTTACCATCTACCGTAAAGGTCGATTTTATTCTCGATATTCCGATATCGTGTTTATATGAAGCCGTCATGAAGGTCTTGGTCCTTACTATGTCATCATACTTAACACCGTCTGTTCCGTGAAGTGCATTATCAATATAGTAGTATGCCGGAAGCAAATTATTCTCAATAACAATAACAGCTTCTCCCTCACGATTAAGATTAATCGGCTGATTACTCTCTATCGCAGTGTTGGTACCATAGCAATGCAGTCCGTCCTGTCTGAATACACCATATCCCAGCACCGCCTTCAAGTCATCCTTATATGCTTTATACTTAATTCTGACATAAATCTTCTCTTCGGTATCGAAAATGTACTTCTCATTCCCGTCCTTATCAGTAAGCTTAATATCAACAAATTCAGCTTCACCCGTTCCGGTTCTTACAGCATCAGGCTCACAAAAGTAAGGAAGCTTCTTCTTGAAATTATCAACGATTCCCGCCTTTCTGTCTTCCTCTGCCTTTCTTTCAGCTTCTTCCTGCTGCTCCTTCTCCTTCTTTTTACGCTTGGCTTCAGCTTTTGCTTCTTCCTCTAATTCCTTAAGATATTCTTCCTTACGACGCTGCTGCTTTTTAAGCTGTTCCTTCTCTACCTGAAGAATTCTCTTGCGTTCCATCTCGTACATATAACGCTCATGTACAAATCTCGGAACACCTGATTCTTTAATAACACCGTCTTCTATCCAATAGGTAGTATCGCATATCTGCTCAATCTGGCCGAGTGAATGAGATACTATAACAATTGTCGTACCCTTTCTTTTTATCTCACGAAGTCTGTCAAAGCATTTTCTCTGGAAATTAGCATCTCCTACTGCCAATATCTCATCTATAAGAAGAATGTCAGCATCAACATTTATTGCAACAGAGAAAGCAAGTCTCATATACATACCTGAAGAATAAGTTCTGACCGGGTTATCAATAAAATCTTCAAGCTCGGAAAAATCAATTATATCCTCAAGTCTGTCATCTATTTCCTTTTTGGATAAGCCGAAAATGGACGCATTGGTATAAATATTCTCTCGTCCGCTCATGTCAGGATGAAAACCTGCACCGAGCTCAATAAGGCTGGACACACGACCGGCCATCTCTACTGTACCCTCATCAGGATAATATATTCTTGTTAAGAGCTTAAGCGTGGTACTCTTACCACAACCGTTATGACCTATAAGACCTATTGCCTCACCCTTCTTAACATCAAAGGAAATACCTTTGAGAACCTCTCGTTCCTCATACTGTTTACGTTCCTTAAAGAGAATTCTCTCCTTAAGCTCGCTTCCCTTATCTATGAAAATTTTAAATTTCTTTTTGACGTCTCTTACTTCAATAGCATTATTGGTATCTTCCATTATTACAGCTCCTCCGCAAAATGTCTCTTAAGTCTTCCGAAAGCATAAAAGCCGATAAAGAAGAATAATACGGCAAATCCCAATGAATACAAAAGTCTCTCGGCACTTGGGAAAACACCGTCATACAAAATATCTCTGTAAGCAAGAATAATAGGAGACATAGGATTAAACATCATTATTGCCTTAGCAGCCGGCTTCTCTTCAGGTATCTGAAAAAGAACCGGTGTAAGATAAATCCAACCCTGAAGAATAATACCCATAATATGCTCCATATCTCTGAAGTAAACGGTTATAGCCGAGAACAACATAGCCATGCCCAATGCCAATATGTACTCAATTATCCATATTATCGGCAAGACTACCACCGCTAAATGTATGCCTCTTCCGGACACCAAAACCGTAATAAAGATAATAATGAATGTTAAAAGCATATTTATAAAACAGCTAGTTACATAAGCAATCGGAAGTACCTCGCGCGGAAAGTATATCTTAGTAACAAGATCCTTACTGGCTCTTATGGATGTTGAACCTCCGAGAATTGACGATGAGAAAAAAATCCAAGGAATAAGAGCAACAAATAACCAAAGATAATACTGCTCTATACCAGAATCGAGTATATAAGTAAATGCTAACGTATAAATCAATAACTGAAATAAAGGGTTAATAAAAGTCCATAAAAATCCGAATACCGATCCCTTATATCTTCCACGCAAATCTTTTTTTACAAGATTTACTATCATCTCACGATAATTTATTATTTCTTTGAAAGTTTTTATCAAGAAAATCGCTCCTTTCGCATAAAAAGACATAGTAATTATACACCATTATTTTTTGTTTTGTATTTTCTTTGAAAAAATGTTGTTATCTTTGCCTAATATGTGATATACTCTTACTCGTTCATTATTGAACGCCTTTATAGCTCAGATGGCTAGAGCGCATCCTTGGTAAGGATGAGGTCACCGGTTCGACTCCGGTTAAAGGCTCCAAAGGCCACTGAGATTTGTCTTAGTGGTCTTTTGCTTTTATCATTTGATTCACTATATTTTAGATTCCCCTTTTCGAGAAGGGAAAATTTAAGGAGTTACAAGGATGATTTTAAAGAATCTCAAACGTAAAGACTGGTTTTTTATCGTTATCTGTATCTGCTTGGTAGTAGCACAGGTTTGGCTTGATTTAAAGATGCCTGATTATACTCAAAAGCTTACCGAGACAGCCTCAAGAGGCGTAGCAGATTTGGATGCGGTTAAAGAAAACGGCATGAAGATGCTTCTTTGTGCATTCGGAAGTATGTTTTGCGCAATCTGTTGCGGTTTTTTTGCAGCTCAGGTAGCTGCTGATTTTGCCAAAACTCTCAGAGAAAAACTTTTTACCGGAATTATGGCATTCGGAAACGGTGAGATAAACAAATTCTCAACTCCGAGCCTTATCACACGTACAACCAATGACGTCGTTCAGGTGCAGATGCTTATAGCAATGGGACTTCAGGTAATTATTAAAGCACCTATTCTTGCGGTATGGGCTATGTGTAAAATATCCAATACCAGTGTCGAATGGACGTCAGCCGTAATTATTTGCGTAGCAATCATGGTCATTACTATTGTTACACTTGTACTTATTGTATATCCGAAATTTAAGCAAATTCAGACTCTCACCGATAAGCTTAACGATACCGCCAGAGAGAATCTGAGCGGTGTGCGTGTAGTAAGAGCTTTCAATGCTGAGAAATACCAACTTAATAAATTTGACAAGGTAAATAAAGATATTACACACAATCACCTTTTTACCAGTCGTTTACTCGGTCTTTTAATGCCTGTTATGACAACTTGTATGAGCGGTCTTACACTTGCCATATATTGGATTGGTGCTTACCTTATAAACAAGGCTGATATTATGGGCAGAGCTGAACTCATCGGTAATATGACAGCATTTACACAGTATGCCATCCAGGTAGTTATGGCATTTATGATGCTTGTAATGATATTCATTATATTACCGAGAACTATGGTTTCAGTTAAACGTATAGGCGAAGTAATTAATACCAAACCGAGTTTGAAATATAAAGAACAGGAAGTAAATCCAAAGGAAAGAGGTACAATTGAATTTAAGAATGTATCATTCTCCTATCCTGACAGTCCGGTTCCGTGCGTAAAAAACTTAAACTTCAAAATTAATTCCGGCGAGACATTCGCTGTTATAGGCGCAACCGGTACCGGTAAGTCTACCATTATTAATCTTATTCCGCGTTTCTACGATGCTACAGAAGGCGAAGTACTTATTGACGGAATAAATATTAAGGAGTACCCGGAAAAGCAGTTGGAAAAAATGGTTTCCGTTGCTCCTCAGAAGGCTATTCTTTTTATGGGTGACATTAAATCCAATATTACTTACGGTAATAAGGGAGAAATCAGTGATGACGATCCAAGAATAAAAATGGCACTCTCCATATCCAAGTCAGACTTTGTTGATGGACTTGAGAATAAGATTCATTCTGAAGTTGCACAGGGCGGAACAAACTTCTCAGGCGGACAGAAACAGCGTCTGTCTATAGCAAGAGCTGTATTTAAAAATTCTGAGATAATGATTTTTGATGATACATTCTCAGCACTTGACTACAAGACTGATATGCTTGTCCGTAAGGCGCTTAAAGAGAACTTAGACGATACTACTGTAATAATAGTAGCTCAGCGAATAGGTACTATCAAAAATGCAGATAAAATTCTCGTTCTTCATGACGGTGAGATTGTAGGTCTCGGCAAACATGAAGAGCTCTTGGAGAATTGCAAAATATATAAGGAAATAGCTTTGTCTCAGCTTTCTGAGGACGAGCTCTCCGGAAAGGAGATGAAGTAATATGCCACCAATGGGTAGAATGATGCGCGCAAATCAAAAGCCTGAAAAGGCCGATATGAAATCTATAAAGAAAATCCTTATCTACTGCAAACGATACCTGCCTGCAATTATTTTGGCATTTATTTTTGCCGTAGGCGGTTCCTATACCAGTATTATCGGACCTGAGAAAATAAGCGACCTCATGAATGAGATAGTAAAAGGAATTATGACCGGTATTGATATGGATGCAATACAAAACATATGTATCCTTCTTCTCACCATTTATGTAATAGGAGCATTTCTTCACTACGGCCAGCAATTCATTACTGCAACCGTAACACAGTATACATCCAAGAGATTAAGACGTGACATTGATCTTAAAATCAACAAGCTGCCTCTTAAATTCTTTGATTCAACAACCAAAGGTGATATCCTGTCGCGTATTACAAACGATGTTGATACGATAAGCCAGACATTATCAAGCAGCAGTGCCAATCTTATAAGTTCTCTCACCTTATTTATCGGTGTTATCTATAAGATGTTTAAGACAAATGTATTACTCTCTTGGATCTCACTCGGCACTGCCTTTGTAGGATTTATCGCTATGGGCCTGATTCTCGGAGTATCACAGAAGTATTTTAATCGTAAACAAACCGATTTGGGACGTATGAACGGTCACATCGAAGAGATATTTACAAATCATAATATTGTTCGTGCTTTCGGCGCGAAGAGTATCGAGACAAGCAAATTTGATGAGATTAACGGTTGTCTCTATGACAGCAACTGGAAATCACAATTTCTGTCAGGAATGATGGGACCGATTATGGGTTTTGTCGGAAACCTTACATATGTATTGATTTTTATTGTCGGAGTCTCATTAATAATAAACGGTAACGGTTTGATGACACTCGGAACCATTATTGCTTTTACTATCTATTCCCGTCAGGTATCACAACCTCTTTCAACCTTTGCTCAGGCAATGACTCAGATTCAGCAGGCTTCTGCAGCCTCAAGACGAGTTTTTGAGATTCTTGAGACACCTGAAATGGAAGATGAAAGTGAGAAAGCTCTGCGTGATAATACTCCTGTTAAGGGTGATGTTGAATTCAGACATGTTAAATTCGGTTATAATCCTGACAAGACAATAATTCACGACTTTTCTGCTTCACTGAAAGCCGGACAAAAGGTTGCAATCGTCGGTCCTACCGGTGCAGGTAAAACAACAATGGTAAATCTCCTTATGAGATTCTATGAGGTAGATTCGGGAGATATTCTTATAGACGGTGTATCAACACGTAAATACAGACGTGAGGATGTTCACGATATGTTTGATATGATTCTTCAGGATACTTGGTTATTTAACGGTACCATTCGCGAGAATCTTATGTATAACCAAACCGACGCGACTGATTCGGATTTGGATCGTGTTTGTGAGGCTGTAGGACTCAAGCATTTTATAGAGACATTACCTTCGGGCTATGATACCTTGCTTAATGATGCACTCAGCTTATCTGAAGGACAAAAGCAGCAATTTACTATAGCCAGAGCAATGATAAGCGAATCTCCGCTTCTTATTCTCGATGAAGCTACCTCTTCCGTAGACACGAGAACAGAGCTTGTTATTCAGGAAGCTATGGATAAGCTTACAAAAGGCAGAACCTCTTTTGTAATCGCTCACCGTCTCTCAACTATCAAAAACGCTGACGTTATTCTTGTTATGCGCGACGGTGATATTGTTGAGCAAGGCAATCACAAAGAACTTCTTGCTAAGAACGGATTCTATGCCGATCTTTACAACAGCCAGTTTGCTGTCACGTAAAAAGTATTGTATCTGTTTGTAAATTATAAGTCCGCACAATTCTATACTGTGCGGACTTTTTATTGTTAATAACTTAAAGCAATTTTAACCTCATCCTGCGGAACAAAAGCAACGTCAAATTTCTCCAAGCGTCCGCACGGCTGATCCGAGACTTCTTAAAGGTTTCTTTACGAAAACATTTAAATCGGCTTTAAAAAAACCTAATAGTATTCCTCTTCCTTATACTTCTCCTCATATTCCGAGACAACTGTCGACCTGTAACCCAAAAGAGAATCTACACTTGTACCCAAGACGTGCGCTATCGTCGGTAAAAGAGAAATTTTCGGATATGCCGTACGTACCATTTTCCCATTTAGAGACCGCCTGAAAAGAAATATTCAACTTATCGGCGAGTGCCTGCTGTAAATAACCCCGTTCCATGCGTTTGTTTAAAATCATAGCGCCAATATTCAATTCTGCCATATTATTATCTCTCGAAAATGTACTCGACATCTATCCGATATCTTGATATTACATTAACGACAAACCAAATGAATAATCCGATTGTTGATTTTATCCTAATAATACAACCGATAGTTGAAGTTATTTTACAAATTCTGCATCCTTTAAAGTAGCATATATCGTACCCGCATCCTCATAAGTAGTAAACTCACCCTCAACTGTTATCTCATCACCTACAGCAGGGAAATCATCAGGATACTTCATATTCTCCGATGGAATAAATTCAAGTGCGAGTGAACAACAAGCTGATGTATCATATAATAAGCAGGCGTAGAAATTATTACCGTCACCCGGTTCATATACTCCGAAACTACCTTTAATTTTTACTTTTTTCCAAAGATATTTATTTGTATTATTCAGCATATCCGTCAGTTGTGAATAAGCCATCGTAGAACTCAAAGAAGATAAATCAATATCTATCGTCTCAGTAGTCTCAGATGTCGTCTCAGTTACTGTACTGACAACATTTCCTTTATCCTTACTATCAGAGCAAGAGGAGGTGCCAACAATCATCAATACCAAAAACAAAACACTTACCAACTTATCAAATCTTCTCATTTTTTAATACCTCCTACCAAACAGCAAATAATGAAAACTACTGTATCAACTGCAACAATGGTTGAACCAACCGGAGTACCTGCAAGAATAGAAAATATTATTCCGCTTAAAGCACAAATAACCGATATACATGCAGAACATATGGTTACTCCCTTAAAACTCTTAAATAATCTCATAGCAGATAATGCCGGGAAAATTATCAAAGCCGAGATTAACAGAGAGCCGACAAGATTCATTGCAAGCACTATAATAACTGCTGTTATTACAGCAATTACTAAATTATATAAGTCAACCTTAGTTCCAGCAGATCGTGCAAAACTCTCATCAAAGGTAACATTGAAAATTTTGTTATAAAACAAGATAAAGAACAAAACTACCAAGACTGATAATACAATGCAAATCCACACTTCACTCAGTTTTAATGTAAGAATTGAGGTCGAGCCAAACAGTGTCGAACAGACATCACCTGAAAGATTGGAAGATGAAGAGAAGATATTCATCATCAAATACCCGAATGCCAGTGCTCCGACAGATATCATTGCTACGACAGCATCGCCGTTTATTTTTGAATTGCTGCCGGTCTTTAATAACAGAACAGCACAGATAATTGTAATCGGCAAAACTATAATTGTATCACTTACAACACCAAGAACCGCCGCAATAGACATAGCTCCAAAGGCAACATGGGACAGACCGTCTCCGATAAATGAGAAACGTTTTAATACAAGAGTTACTCCAAGAAGCGACGAGCAAAGAGCTATCAAAACACCGACAATCAGTGCATATCTGACAAAAGGATACTGCAAATAAGAGATAAGTGTTTCCATTTAATCATCTCCTTTCGACTCACTTCTTGACAAAAGAAAACGTCTGCCCGCGTCACTTCTGAGATACTCTTCTTTTGTACCGTAAAATGACTTTTCGGCGACATGCAGAATGTGACTTGAATAATCAATAGCTGCAGTTATATCATGCGATACCATAATTACTGTGACACCATCATTATTCAGATTCTTAATCAAATTATACATATCAGCAGTTACTTTGGGATCAAGGCCTGATACCGGCTCATCAAGAAGAATTATTTTCCGAGTTGCACACAAGGCACGCGCCAACAGTACTCTTTGTTGTTGTCCTCCCGAGAGTTCTCTGTAGCATTTTCCCGATAAATCAGTTATACCCATTCTCTCAAGATTTGAATCAACAATCGCCTTATCCTCTCTTGAGTAAAACGGTCTTCTTCCGAGACGTCCTTGACAACCTGACAAAACTATTTCCCTGACCGTCGCAGGGAAATCTCTTTGAACCACTGTCTGCTGAGGAAGATATCCGATTTCATTTCTCTTAAGTCCGTCTCCATAGGTAATCTTTCCTGCAATCGGTGATAACAGACCAAGTATTGTCTTCATGAGAGTAGACTTTCCTGCTCCGTTCTCACCGATAATGCAAAGATAATCACCTTTATTAACTGCAAAACTTATTCCATCTGTAACAGTTTTGCCATCGTAACCAAGAGAAAGATTCTCACCGACCAAATAAGCCATATACGCCTCCTAATCAATTAAGAGCTGATTTCAACACATCTAAATTGTTCTCCATTATATTGAGATAGGAAGCTCCTTCCTCAACATTCTTGCTTGTAACAGACTGCATAGAATCAAAAGTTAATACTTTCTGATTCTTATCAGCAGTATTATCTCTGACAGTTTCTGCTATTTTACCGTCGGCCGATTCTATTTGGCATATAGAGGTAATTCCCAATTCATCAATCTTATCAGCCAAAAAAACGATGGTCTCGAAACTTGCTTCCGATTCTGCAGAACATCCGACAAAAGCTGCATAATAATCAAGATTGTAATCATCCGTCATATATCGGAAAGGAAATCTGTCTGCAAAAACAAGGGTTTTTACAGAAGCATTCTGTACTGTCTCCTCGTAATTCATATCCAAATCATTCAATTTTCCTATATATTCATTGAGATTGTTCATATATAAATCTTTATTTGATTCATCTAATTCAGACATCTTATCTGCTATATATTTGCAAATAATCTCGGCATTTTTGAGCGACAACCATACATGCTCATCAAACTCAATTCCCTCTTCTTCTGCAGACTCCTCTTCTTCCTCTGCCTGCATTCCCTCGACGAGTTCTTCTTCCTTAGCTAAGTCTCCAAGAACATCAAGTAAATTCACAACAATCATATTCTTGTTTACCGCTTCATCCAAAGCCTTCTCAGCCCATTCATCAGACTCACCGCCTACATATATAAACATATCTGCATTTGAGACTTTAATAATATCATCTGCACTCGGCTGGTAACTGTGTAAATCAACGCCGCTGCTCAATAGCATAGTTATCTCAACATCATCATTACCTTTAACTATATTCCTTACCCAATCATACTCCGGGAAAATCGTCGTCACAACAGAAATACCTGCATCCGACTCAACATTACTGCAACCGCCTGAAATCAACGCAACAAGCATCATCGCAGTTACCAAAATAACTGAAATAATTTTTTTCATAAATAGTATCCTTTACTTTTTGAAATTCTTTACAATCAGTTATATATCAATTGTTCATTTGTACTTTAAGTGTTATCGGTGTAATATACTCATCATTCACACTACGCATTCCGTCTTGTATTTCCGTAAAAATATTATTACGAGCAATACCGAAAAGAACCGATAATGCTATAGCTGTTCCGAGTTTTTTTATCACATTACTGCATTGTTCTATTACAAAACAAATCCGACAATCATGTCCGGTACATTCATGATTTGAATGCACAGATATATAGTTTATTGAAAAAAGCATAGCAAAAGAGACAGCCAAAATAACTATCAGCGATAAAAATCTCATTTGCCATTTTCTCTTCATGCTTCTATCCTCTTTATTGTAATTGGTTATATTTTATCCGTTTTTCGTCAATTGTAAAGAGTTCGGTAATAAACCACAAAATATTCATTTATAATAAAACATCCTCAGTAAAATACCGAGGATGTATATTTCTGTTATAAAACTCACAGCTGAAAAATCACTTTTTAAATCTCTCAAAAATCAATATTACTCGATCTTCCTTAGCTGAGAAAGCACCCATAGACAATGAAGAAGCAGACTCAGTACCGAGAGAAGCCTGCAGCTTACCGCCTTCATCGTTGATAACTGTATTAAGTTTCCAACCGTCAGCTGACTTTCTGGAAAGGATTCGACCTATGCCTTCACTGTCAACCTCGCCTGTAGATTTATGCGATACAACCTCAACTGAATACTCTTTCGGGCCTTGCTCGGAAATAGCAGCTGGTAGTGTCTTTGCCTCAGCAATCTGTTGTTCAAGATTTTTAATTGCTCCTTCCAAATCAGCAATTTTCTTATCCAACTCGTCCTTTTCCATCTGTAACTCCTTAATCTGTTCATCTTTAGCTTCAATAAGTTTCTGCATCTTTCCTTTATCACTCTCACTAAGTGAAACTTCCTTCAGGAATACGGCTCTCTTCTCGGCATCAAGGATGATTTCTTCTGCCAATGCCTGAGCTTGAACAGTTGCACTCTCGGCGTCTTTAATTACTCGCTGAGCTTGATCGTAGCTGTCGGCAATTGAAGCAAGCTTCTCATTTCCGCTGTCAATATCAGCATTCAACTGAGCAACCTGAGCTTCAAGACCAGCTCTTTGTTCCTCAATCTTCTTTGCCTCATCGATAATAGCCTTCATTTCATCGCGTTTTGCAGCTGCCTCTTCAGCTTCTGCAATTACAACCTTAGCCTGACTTACAAGATCATCGAGCTCTGCCTGTGCATCCTTCTGTCGTTGCTCAATATCAGCAATTATTGCTTTCTTCTCGTCCTCTATCTGCAAACGTTCAGCTTCAGCCTGATCTCTGATTTTAAGAGCTTCTCCGGCTTGTTCCATGGAAATTTTCTTTGATTCTTCCTGTATTCTTACCTTCTCATTCTCAAAATCAGCTTGCAACTGAGCAATCTGAGCATCTATAAGTTTTGCCTCATTCTCTTTGTCGATGCACTGCTGTTTGTATTTATCGCATTCTTCCTTTGCAGCAAGCGTCTCAGCTCTCATAGCATCACGCTCTTCCATAACTGCATTATATTCTTTTTCAACCTCGATAGCCAACTTCTCAGTCTGCTGCTGGGCCTCAGTTACAATTCGCTGTTGCTCCTGCTTAGCAAGCTCAATCATCTCATCATATTCCTTCTGAGCACGAGCCTTTGTGTCTTCTTCAATAAACTGAACTTCATGCTGAGCCTTTGTTAATGCTGAACGAGTTATCTCAAGTTCTTCTTTCTTCTCAGCAAGTTCCTTCTCAATCGAAATTTTGTCATCTATCGCCTGCTTCTGCATTGCAGCATATTCAGACTCAAGTCGTAACTTCTCTGATTCAAATTGAGCTGTAAGAGTAGCAATCTCTGCATTAATCTTTCCCTTAAGTTCTGCAAGATGTTTCTCTTCTTCACTCTTCTTAGCTTCAGCTCTGGCTAATGCCTGTTCCTCTTTCTGAGCCATCTGTCTCTTAGCTTCTGCTACAGCTTGCTCAGATTCCCCCAAAGAGGCCTTCTGGAAATCAAATTTACACATTGAACAACGTGCAACATTGTCTCCCATCATAACACCACACACTGGACACTTCTTCATTTCAGTAAACTCCTACATGTTTTTTCTAGTAGGAATATTATATCACCTTATAAGAAGATTTATTAGTATCTTACCAAAAAATATCAACATTTTTTTCGATATATTATTCGAGTTGTCTATATTCGAAGCTATGTTCTCTCTTTTGTTTAAAATAAGGGCCGACAATTTCTTGCCGGTCCCCTATTTCGGTTATAGAAAAAGACTAATATCACTAATTATAAAAATACGATACCGAATTTCTTCTCCAAATATTCCTTCTGTGAATTATTAAGTACATACTTTCCGCCGCTGCCCCAGTCTACACCAAACTTAGAACCGTCAGATGCTGCGCGGTCATCACCAAAAATCCACTGCATATTGCTGTCTTCAAAAACAAGAACTTCATTCTTATCATTAATCGTAATCTCAATATTAGCATTATTCCAACTTACTCTGATTGTAAAGTCATAATTCTTACCGTCACTGCTTACTGTAAGAGATGTGACTCCCTCATCAGCACCGTTAGGGTCTACAAAACCGCCCTTTATCATAACATTACCTGCTACGATATTACCATGACCGTCATCATGTGGAACTAAACTCGTTGAACCACCTGAAGAAGTAGGAGTTGTAGGTGCCGTTGTAGGTGCCGTTGTAGGGGCTGTTGTTGGAGCTACTGTAGGCTCAGCTGTCGGTGTAACAGATGAGGCATCCGGTACTATGCTTCCACCTGAAGAACCACCCATTGAAGGTGTCATTGAAGGTGTTCCGCCTGTACCGCCGCCGCCGGCGCCACCGCCTGCCGGCGGTATCGGTGCTGATGTCGGAACCGGTGCAACTGTAGGTGAAGTGCCGCCGCCAGGTAATCCAGGAGCCGGAGGAACCGGAGATCCTCCATAATCAGGATTACCACCGCCATAATCATATGTATTTTTTCCGTCACCCAAGATACCGTTTATCTGAAGTCTGGCCTGTTCATACATATCATTAGCAACGCCGTCCCGTTCCTTTGCATAATTTGCTGAATCAATATAAGAATTAATTCCGGCTGCAACCGAAGCCAAAACTATTGCCATTATCGCGATTACCAACATCATTTCAATCAAGGTAAAACCCTTTTTATTCATCTCTTTAAACTTCTTCATAATTGCAACCTCACTTTCACAAAATTCTATAACCAATAAAGATTGTTTGCTTATGGTTTAATTATATCAGTGCGATTGACACAATTCTATGCTTTATCTTCACATTTTCGCCACAATTGCTTGTTTTTATCGTTTTTTTTGTGAACAAATCTTTAGATAATTTATTGGTTACCGTGCGTTAACAATTTAGAAAAAAAATTAAAAACTATGATAGTAAAACCTAAGATAATCACTGATAAACGCCTTAGTTGACGCTTTCCTTACAGTTTACATTTAGAAAACGACATTTTAAAATACACAATATAATAAATTTATTTTAGCTTGTTTGATATAATTGTTTTGTTTATCTTGTGTCGAGTCATTTTGTTAATGATTTGTAAACGCGTTACGAATCAATCTGATGCATTAAAACATAAGAAATCAATGAAGCAGAATTATTCTCGGCTTCGCCGTTTATCACTGCTTCTAACAAAGCATCAATTATATCTCCCATTTGGGGACCCGGATTTATTCCGATATCCATGAGATTCTTTCCGTTTATAGCTAAATCTTTTCGGGAAAGAACTAAATTATTTTTACGAATATCCTGCTCCAAATTCATTATTGCAGCAAGTCTTTTCACACGCTCGGAAGCTTTTGCTGTATGTGCTGACAGATCGGCCTTCTGTAAAATATGAAGCTTAATCAAGTTATCCTCTGAATGCTTCATCATAAATCTATGTACGGATTTTTGTTCCGGTTCAGGAAACGAATCATGATACTTTATCAATTCAGATACATCTGTTCGTAACTTAGTCTCTGTCTTAAATCGTTCTGCTGTTTCCTCCCAGATTCTTACACTGACCTCAGCATGACCCTTCATATGCCCTACACCGTTCTCATCAGTTTTATATACATAGGGCTTACCCAAATCGTGAAACAACGCAGCATAAGCCAATGTAACATCACGGTGACCATCAACCAACGGAATATAGTCGAGAACCGCCAGAATATGTTCCAATACATCCTTGTCATGATATGATGAATTCTGTTTAAAGCCGCGTGCTTCAAGAAGTGAAGAACAAAACACAGCAAAAACCTCTGTATATTCTCTGATAACTCTCGAAGCATATGGCGCAATTACTAATTTGGTAAATTCAGTGCATAGACGTTCTCCTGAAATATTATTCAGTAATTGTTTTTTTGTATACATCGCCTTCTCAGTCTCGGCTTCTATATTGAATCCGAGTTCGGCTGCAAATCTTAAACCACGCATTATTCGAAGAGCGTCTTCATCAAAACGAGTCTCGGCATCACCGACTGCGCGAATCTGTTTTGCTTTTATATCCTCTGTTCCGCCGTTAAGATCAACAATACTTCCGTCAGATGCGAGATAAAGCGCATTCATTGTAAAATCGCGTCTCGATACATCTAAAGCTATATTCTTTGTAAACTCAACGTTCTGCGGATGTCTGTTATCAGCATATTCACCATCAACACGATAAGTTGTAATTTCTACATTGTTGCCGTCTATAACTGCTGTTACTGTACCGTGTTTTTTCGCCATATCTACAGTTCTGATACCGGATTTCGTCATAACAGTTATAATCTCATCGGGTAATGCAGAAGTAGCAATATCAAAATCATGAGGAGGACGCTTCATAAGAATATCACGAACCGCTCCGCCGACTGCATAAGCTTCAAAACCGGAATCGGTAAGGATTTTTAATATCTTTAAACAATAATCAGGGATTGCATATAAATAACTCATTTTTATACCAATTAATCAACAATATACGGTGCTAAAATCTGACAAATACTTTTGGGCGGCATGACACCGTTAAGTCCGTATACATTGAGTTCTCTTATTATCATACTCTCCAGTTTATTTACATCTTTCGAAGGAATAACATACTTATTTTTCTTAATTCCTGTTTTTCGGTAAATCCTGAACAAACCGTCAAGCAAAGCCTGTGACGCACTCTTATCGTCACTGCTCAAGGTACTGAAATAGGTTTTACGTGATAAATCAGCAAGATCGTGATCATTCGTGTTCATTATTGTTTGGATAACCTGCGGAAAATAATCATCCAACATTAATCTGTAATCCATGCCATACATATTTATAAGCATATGCATAATAATTCTTGCTACACCTATACCGGATTTGCGTGAAGCAATTCCGGCATAATACCCTGCTACCAGCAGTTTCTCCTGATAATAAATCTTTGATGTGTCATTAATAAATTTGTCTATTGTATTTAAAAAACCAAGACAGCTGTTAAGTGCACACGCTTTATACTCAACATATTGATTAATATAATCACTGATATATGACTCTACACCAGTACAAAGAGACATAAGAATACTTCTGTTAATCTCATCCATGCTGTTACGCATAAACAAATCACTTCCCAGTAAAGCAATATCAGGTATCAAATAATTGCTGACCAAAAGATTGAGCGTATTGCTGTTAGTGTCATAATATACCGCATAACTGTCTGATACAGCAACATTACAAATCGTTGCCAAACACACAATGCAAGTCATTTTACGTTTGATTTTATTGATTCCTACAAACATTGATAAATCCTTTTCAGGATCTGACGCTCTTGCAGCAACCAACTTAGCAC
>JAZLGO010000066.1:0-6243 GCA_045616305.1 Saccharofermentans sp.
GTGCAATATTAAGTGCAAGCATTGCAGCCTCAATAAGAATAGTTCCGGAACCGCACAAAGGATCAACCAAAGCTTCATATCCGAACGGTTTATAGTGAGCCAAGGATACAAATGCCGAGGCAAGTGTTTCCTTAATCGGAGCTTCATGCGTCAAAGGACGATAGCCTCTCTTATGGAGACCGTCACCGGATGTATCTATCATCATTCGTACGATGTCATTTACAATTCCGAACTGTATTTTTACACAACCTTTTTTTGAATCCTCGAAAATGGATTCATCTGCATTCATGTGTCTTGACGCACGTAATGAATCTACGATGGCTTTTTTTGCAAGACTCTGACATGCAGGGATACCGAATAATTTGGATTTACGTGAAAAACCGTTTACAATAAATGCATAGTCCGAAGGAATAAAATCATTCCAGCAAATAGCTTTTGTTCCGTCAAAAAACTCTTCGAAGGTCTCAGCTTTAAATGAACCTGCTTCAAAAAATACACGTTCACCGCGTCGAACCCACATATTAACTCTGGCAACATGAGTAGCAAAATCGTTGTCCGAAACAGTAAGTGTAACAACACCGTCTGTTACGTTTATATTTTCTTTGTTGTAGCCTATTGAGAGTAAATCCTCTCGTACAAGGCTCTCTAAACCGAATAAAGCAGTAATAATAATGTTCATATAAACCTCGCAAAGTGAAATGCATTAGCATTATATCAGAATATTGAATAAAAACCCGATTAATATTTAAAATCTGATTTTTGGTGTACGTGAGTCGTGGACACTTTGACCATTTTCAATTGAAAGCAGTAAGGATAAATGCCATATCTGCGCTTTGTAACACAATTGCAACAAAAAGCAAGTGTTTTACTTCAATTTACTCCAAAATTATTCAATCCGCTAACATTGGGCGTTAACATGTTATTAAAAAACAAAGTCCTTGTTTTATGGTTATCTACAGAGTTTTGAACATTATGAACATTTTTTGTTGTTTATAAACGTCAAAACTAAAATTTCTTTGATATATTGATATAAAAGTAAATATTGTTTTACAAATATGAATGTTGTTTGCGGTCGGATATCTTTGTTACATAAAAATTACAAAAAATGTTTAAAAACTGATTTTCTTTGCTATAATTGTTTTAAATTTTATTTTGAGAGGTGTGTATGAGCGAACTAACAATACATGCAAAAGAGGCAAAGGAAGCATCACATATTCTTTCCTGTCTTGATACTGAACAAAAGAACAAGGCTCTGTTATATATCAAAGATGCTTTGTGTAAAAATAGAGAATCCATTTTCGAAGCTAATAAGAAGGATTTGGAGAAGGCTTGTGAGGATAAGTTGCCTGATCCAATAGTAAAAAGATTGAAGTTTAACGAAGACAAGCTTAATGATGTAGTAAGCGGAATTGAGAGCCTTATAGGCCTTGCCGATCCTGTAAACGAGATTAAGCTTCACACAGAGCTTTCCGAGGGGTTGGATTTGTACAGAGTAACATGTGCAATCGGTGTTTTGGGTATTATTTTTGAATCACGTCCGGATGCGTTGGTACAGATAGCTTCACTTGCTTTGAAGAGCGGAAACGCTGTTCTTCTCAAAGGCGGCTCAGAGGCTAAGAATACAAATGCAATTTTGGCTTCTGTTATTTATGATGCAGGTGTTGAGGCAGGACTTCCTGATGGATGGCTGTATTTGATTACGGCGCGTTCGGAAGTAAATGAAATGCTGGCTCTTAACCAATATATTGACTTGATTATCCCGAGAGGATCAAATGAGTTTGTACAGTATATTATGAAGAATACTACAATATCCGTACTCGGACACGCTGACGGTGTATGTCATACGTATATTGATGATAAGGCTGATAAAGAATTGGCAAAGAAAATTGCAATTGATGCCAAGACTCAATATGTATCTGTTTGTAATGCTACGGAGACAATTCTTATCAACAGAAATATAGGATTCGAGTTTGTTGATGAATTGGTTGAAGCATTCAAAAATGCTAATGTTGAGATTTACGGTGATGATGAGTTAAGTACAAGATACGGTATGGAGAAGGTTACAGAGTGGCATCATGAATATCTTGATTACAAGGTATCAATGAAGCTGGTAGATTCTGTTGAGGATGCAGTAGCCCATATCAACGAGTTTGGTTCCGGACATTCCGATTCAATAATTACGACTGATAGTGCAAGAGCTGAGTATTTTATGTCTGCAGTTGATTCGGGAAATGTAATGTTTAACTGTTCTACAAGATTTTCGGACGGTTTCCGTTACGGCTTCGGTGCTGAGGTTGGTGTATCAACTTCTAAGCTTCACGCAAGAGGTCCGGTAGGACTTGAAGGATTAGTATCTTATAAGTATAAGATTTACGGTCATGGTGATATAGTAAAGGATTTTGCCGAACAGAAGCGTAAATTTACGCATAAGAAGTTTGATGTTTAAATTTGTTTTTTATTTTTAGGAGGTTGTTTTATGACTGTTTCAGTTAGTTCCGATCATGCAGGATATGAATTAAAGCAGAAAGTAATTGCTTACTTGAAGGAGAAGGGAATCACTGTTATTGAAGAAGGTGCTCCTTCAGGCGATAAGCCGTATTCTTATGTTGAAGCAGGTTGTGCACTTGCTGAGGATGTATTAAGCGGTAAGGCAGATAAAGGTATTGCGATTTGCGGTACAGGTATCGGTATCTCAATTGTTGTTAACAAGTATAAGGGAATTCGTTGCGGTCTTTGTAACAACGAATATACTGCAAGAATGGTCAGACAGCATAACAACGGTAATGTACTTGCCATGGGTGCCCGTGTTGTAGGTCAGGCTGTTGCTTTGGGTATGGTTGATGCCTTCCTTAACGAGGAGTTTGCAGGTGAGAGACACGCTGAACGAGTAGGTGATATCTGCAAGGTTGAGGAGAAGAATTTTAAGTAAATTAATCTGACAATAGTTATTGTCTTATAAGGAGTGTGAAAGTCTGTGCAGTATCGGGAGCATTCGGACTTTGCGCTCCTATTTTTGTGATAGGTATATGATATTAATATAGGGTGATAGTCAGATGTGACTGCGATTAGGCGTCGAATTTACTAAAACTGGTTTTTCTGCAAGAATCATGCTTTTCCTTAAGGATTATATGAACACACCTTACGGAATTGGCGTCTACAACAGTGATTGAAAGCGGAGGTGGTGATTATTGTCAGTTTAGCGTTGCATATTAGTGTTGCAACTCAAACGTTAGAACTGGAAATGTCAATTTTAGTAGAGTCGTAAAACTCACTAACTATCTTTGAGTAAGCCAGAAGCACGATTGGAGCGTAGCGGAAGGAGGGTTTCTGGCTTTGCGGCCTTCATGCCGCTAGCTCTTTCTTGTAATACCTCTCTCTTAGTACATCAGGCGGTAAGGCTTCCGTATTGGTCGTATACATTCGT
Source organism: Saccharofermentans sp. (assembly GCA_045616305.1). GTDB lineage: Bacteria > Bacillota > Clostridia > Saccharofermentanales > Saccharofermentanaceae > Saccharofermentans. The sequence continues at coordinate 3,425 of JAZLGO010000066.1, forward strand.
TCTCTGTTGTAGTATGTTAATATGTATCGGTATATCAATGTCATTACCTCTTCCTTCTTCATCTTGTACACCGGCAGCTGATATATCAGTTCCTTCTTTAATGTGTCAAAGAAACTTTCCATCCTGGAGTTGTCGTAACAATGTGCAACCCCCTGACAGGCTTTGAGTTATTCCCGATACCATAAGCTTCTGTCTGAATTCATAACTTGTATACTGGCTTCCATGGTCGCTGTACAGTATTGCTCCTCTTAAGTTCTCTCGTCTTTGAAGATTTGTTACCGTATCTATGCATAGATCTTTCTTTATATTATCTCTCATCACCAGCGCTACAATCTTTCCGTCAAAGCAATCGAGTATCGGTGAAATGTATAATTTCCCATCCTCACACTGTACCTGCGTTATATCGGTAAGAAGTTTCTTATTCGGTACTTCTGCGGTAAAGTCTTGCTTTATCAGATTCTCTTTTTCTTCTATCTCTGTTGTTACCTTGGTTATACCATTAGGAATTCTTCTTGTTATTATTAAAACTATTGGCAAATACTTCAAGTTCTTTACCTTCGAAATCGAGGATTCTTTTACGAAGAAAGCCAAGCGTTTTATCATAGTAAACATTAGCTTTAAGTTTTTTATAGGCCATGATGCATAAATCGTGTAGGTTTAAATCACAATTTTCCATAAAACACCATCCTAAAATTAATAAAAATATTCTAACATTTCACATGAACATTTATGTGTCATACAGATTACGTTTCTTAGGTATTTTGATTGTAGTAATACCGATAATAATATTTCCTGTTTAATACAGATGTATTTTTTGTAAATAACAAATTAACTTTAGTCTTTTTAACTATGCATATATTTTTTGGTGCATATAATTAATACATAAGAAAAAATATAAAGGAGAAGCGTATGAGAGTGTCTATTATTAAGAAAAAGTTTATTTCTAGCCTATTGATACTAAGTTTATGTGTAAGTGTATTTAGTATTAATCTTGTTGCAGATTCAACAAATGGTTTAGTGGATTTTGTTACTAGATGCTACGCAATTGCCTTAGGTAGAACGCCTGATCAGGAAGGATTGGATAGCTGGGTAAACCAGTTAGAGAGTGGTTCAGCTTGTGGAGTATCGGTTGCATATGGATTTGTTTATAGCTCAGAATTTCAAAATGCTGGATATGATAATCCAACTTATGTAGAAAAAATGTACAATATGCTTCTTGGTCGTGCTTCGGATGCGGAAGGCAAAGCTAGTTGGGTTGAATTATTAGATAATGGAAGTAGTAAGGAAGATATTTTTACTGGTTTTGCAAATTCACAGGAGTTCTATAATCTATGTAGTTCTTACGGTGTGTTTTCAGGATATTATATTAGTGGTAGTTCAATGGATAGAAATGCTGCTATCAATGGATTTGTTGATAGATTATATACTATTTGTCTTGATAGACATGGTGATATTGGTGGTCAAAGTGGTTGGGTAAGTCAATTGGCAAATGCTCAGGTTGATGGTGCCAGTACGGCATATGGTTTTATTTTCAGTGCGGAGTATGCTAATAAAAATACAAGCAATGAAGAATACATTACAATGCTTTACTCTACATTTTTTGGAAGACAACCTGATTCAGCAGGATATAATGGTTGGGTTAATAAACTGGATTTAGGTACTGTCTCAAGAGAAAGTGTATTTAATGGATTTGCAAATTCAACAGAGTTTACCAATATTTGTGATAAGTATGGTATTTCTAGAGGAACAGCTGCATATGATGATAAGACTTTTACACCAAATGCAAGTGTAACTCCGACATCAACACCTGAAATAACAACTACTTCAGTGCCTAGTAACACTCCAATTGTAACAACAAATACACCTACAGCTGAACCTACAGCGTCAGTAACAATTAAAGAACAAGTTTTAGTTAATCAAGATGGTATAAAAGTTACAGCTAAAAGGTTTGTTTCTGATCCTATTTGGGGTGATGGTATAGAAGTGTTAATTGAAAACAACTCAGATATAGATATATCTGTTTCATTAGATCAAATGATTATCAATGATTATATGGTTGGAAATCTTTTTGCAAAGAAAGTAGCTGCAGGGAAAAAAGTAACTGATACAATAGATATACTTGAGTCATATTTAGATAAGGCTAATATAACCAATATAGGTAAGATTGAATTTTATTTTAATGCTTTTGACGCGAATTATGATGATTATATCTTTAAAGATGTATATTCAGAAATTCATACTTCTGATTATTCTAAGTTAGTTGAAGAGAGCATTACTGGAACGACTGTTTATGACGCAAATGGTATTAAAGTTATTCCATTGTCTTATGATGAGAATGCTTCAATGGGTCCAACGGTATATCTTTATTGTGAGAATGCTTCTGATAAAAACATATTAATTTATGTAGAAGATCTTTCAGCTAATGATTGTATGATTAATGGAATAAACTCTGTAAAAGTATATGGAAAGAAGAAGGCAATCTTAGAAATATCAGTATATCCTTCTCAAATGGAAGAACAAGGAATTGATAAAGTTAAAGAATTAGAATTCAAATTTAATATTTTCGATACAACGACATATGAAACAATTGATCAAACTGAAGTAATTAAGTTGATAGTTGGATAAATACATGCATAGAGACTGTTAGATATCGCACTAAAAATAGAGGCTGTATCAAAACAAAATGAGATAGCCCCTATCTTTTTGCAAAAGAAAACGGGTCTCGAAGGGCCCGTTTATTGTTTTGTCGTCCGAAAACCACGCGATAGTCGCGTGGTTCCGTAGAGCTTTAGCGATGAAAAGGGAAATAAAAACTCCTA
>JAZLGO010000067.1:0-17490 GCA_045616305.1 Saccharofermentans sp.
CGCAAGAATTAACGTTTTTTCTTCAAATTTTATGGACACACCTTGCGGAATTGCAGTGTGTTGGAGGCGCTCGCCGAGAACAAATTGCGTTAGAATCGCCAAAAAAATCGCATTTCTAACGCAAACCGAATTTGATGCAATCTGTCCTGATACTTTCCTGCTTAAATACTTTGAATAACATTGAAGTTTTGAGACAGCCTCTTGTTATTACGAAGTAAAACTTAAATAACGATTCACAATATAATTAACTGTGTTAGAATTAATATCACCACATTTTCGAGGAGTATATTATTAAATGCCTGATATTGAGACCGTTATATCAAAAGTTGAGAGAGTTGTTTTTAACAGAGGTGAGTTTTACATCTTCTATACCGAAGATGGGTTTTCTGTTAAGGGGAATTCCGGCGAAGATATTACACCCGGCGTAAAGTATGAGATTACAGGTGTTTGGGGTGAGTATAACGGGATTCCTCAAATGACTGCGAGTAAAATCGAAGCAGTAAAGGACGACGAGTTTAAAGAAACCTTAATAGGAGATTTTCTTGCATATTATATTCCCAAAATCGGTGAGAAAACGGCGCTGGCATTGGCAGTTAAATTCGGAGAGGACGTTCTTGATGTGCTGGAAGAGGGAGACGTTGAGACAGTAAAAGTTTCCCGAGTGCTTACCAAAAAGAAGCTTGCTGACATAAGTAAATATGTAAAAGAAAATAGGGGAACCCTTGATGAGAAGCTTAATTACAGGCTTTGGGGACTTACGTTCGGAGCAGTTAATAAAATTGTTGATGTTTACGGTATTAAGAGTAATCAGGCTGAGCAAAATCCGTTTATTCTTATGAGTATAGAAGGTATCGGTTTTGATATGTGTGAGCATATATTTGAACAGTTTGAGTTAGATGAATATTCTGCTGACAGATTTGCCGGTGCGATAGAGTATGCCCTTTATGATTTGCACATTAATAACGGAGATTCGTATTTTTCCTATACCGATGTGAATAATGCGGTTTTTAAGCTTCTTTTCGACAAAAAGGAATGTAATAACGATGCGTATATATCGGCTTTCTTCAGTGCTGTGCAATTGCTTACAGATAACAAAAAGATAGTTTCATATACCTTTGTGAACAACAAGGTAACTCCTGTTCCGGTAAACAGTGAAGGCGCCAGAATTGCTCTGGCCAGATATACGAAAATGGAAATAGATATAAAAAAACAGATATACGGTTTCCTAAATGCACGTAAGGTGAGTTTTGATTCTGATAAAGCTAATCTCAAGATTGATGCTCTGTCGTCGATGCACAATATTGAATTGGATGAGAAGCAGCGTGAGGCTCTGCTTATGTGCATGAGTGAGCCGATTTCAATAATATACGGCGGTCCGGGAACCGGAAAAACCACCATAATGGGTTTACTTGCCGCTCATTTTCGAAAAGAAGGTATAAAATGTGCTTTTTGTGCTCCGACAGGACGAGCAGCAAAGCGACTTTCCGAAGCTATTGGGGATAAGGCTTTTACAATACACCGAATTTTGGGATATACGCGTGCTGATGATGAAACGGGAGATGTATTTTGCTCCAAGAACAGCTTGGATCCAATCGATGCCCGTGTAGTAGTTGTCGATGAGATGAGTATGGTCGACATGGAAATATTTTTGCATCTTTTAGAGGCAATTGATCGCGGTTCATCATTGATATTAATAGGTGATCCCAATCAGCTTCCTTCGGTCGGACCGGGTAATGTTCTTAAAAATCTGATAGAGTATGAGCCGATACCTAAGGTGAAGCTTACGTATATTTTCAGACAGTCGGGCGAATCGCTTATAGCATCTAATGCATACAAGATACTTGATAAAGAGAAGCTCACAGAAGATGATGCTGAGTTTATAGTAAAGAACTTTGACGATGAGAGACTGGCGGAAGAATATATACGTGATATTTATCTTAACGTATATATGAATAACGAGGATGCTGTAATTCTTACTCCTACCAAACAGAATAATCTCGGTACAGTCAGATTGAATGAAGTTTTACAGAGAACCGTAGTAAATGAGAATGACGGCTTCAAAGCGAGATCAAGTCTGATTCTTCATATCGGTGATCGCGTCATGCAAATAAAGAATGATTATCAGATTGAATATGAGCAGGATGATTCCGATACGGGGTTGGGAAGAGGCGTTTATAACGGAGAACTCGGTGAAGTATGCAATATCGACGATGATGAAGAACTTGTTTTGATAAAATTTGATGACGGAAAGATAGTACCTTATTCAAGACCGCAGCTGGAGAATGTTGAACTTGCATATGCCATGACTGTTCATAAAGCTCAGGGCTGTGAATTTGATACAGTTATTTTGGTTTTGGGAAGAATAAATTATCTCCTGTCAAATTGGAGAATACTGTATACTGCCGTTACAAGAGCGAAGAAAAAAATTGTGGTAGTAAACTTCGGTGATCGTATAAATAAGATGATTCTCTCTTCGCGCGGTTACGAGAGAAAGACATCTCTTTTGGATTTTTTACATGGTTCAAACGGTTATTCCGGTGGCAGCGGTGATGTGAAATGACAAATATGGTATCGGCTATAGAACTTCTTCTTCCTGTTAAGTGTGTGATTTGCGGAAAAAGCACTTCATACAGTCTGCATGAGAACTTGGATTGCTGTTATAAAAGAATATCAGGCAAAGACAGAATTCATGTCTGCAGGACATGTCTTGTTAATCTTGTTTCTGTTGATACTAAGGAACGATGGAATTTCTGTCTTTCCAATCCTGTTCCGAATGATCCTTATCCGGAGCTGCCGCTTTATATTGCTTTTTCTTATGACGGCATTATGCGCAAAATTGTCACTGATTTGAAGTTCAGAAATAAGAAGGAATGCGGTTATCTGGCAGGAATGTTGCTCGGTAAAATGTTAAAGGATGACGGAGTGAAAGCAGACATGATTATTCCTATGCCGCTTCATTCCCAAAGACTTAAGGAAAGAGGCTACAATCAGGCTGAGATAATTGCTTATTCGGTTGCACAAATGAATAATATTCCGATGATAAACAGTATTCTTTTGAGAGATAGGTATACAGAACGACAATCTGAGATAAAGGACGTTAATGAACGAATAGAGAACGTTTCCAAGGCTTTTGTCGCAGCAGAGAATTGGGATATAAACGGAAGTAAAATTATTCTGGTCGACGACGTTGTAACTACAGGATTTACCATGCATGAAGCTGCTTCGGTTTTGCTTAAAAACGGTGCATCCAAGGTTTTATGTTGTGCCGTTGCAGGTAACCGTTTGCTTAAAAATGCAGACAGATTCTGATTATTGTTTGTTTTATTTGGAAATTTGAAAATTCTCGTTTTTATTATTATAATAAAAGTACCTGGGGTGAAGGGCTCTATTTTGAACCTTCGTGACATTAATTGGAATCCGGGTCAGTTATTGTAGATCAGGCCTGCTTCGACTGGAAGATTGAATTTAATTGCAGGATACCGCCCTGGTATATATCAGGTGTCAAACGGGGTTTTTCATCTTGGGCTTTTTTTAGAATAGTGTGGTTTATTTAAATATATGAGTTTACTAGCTGATGCCAGAAAGATAGCTGAACGTGACCCGGCTGCAAGAAGTGTAGTCGGTGTTATTTTGTTGTATCCGGGTTTTCATGCTCTCGTATATCATAAGGTAAGCCATTTTTATATAAATGCGGCCTTAAGGGATTGGCACGCTGGAATTCTCAGGTTGCCAGATTCTGGACAGGAATTGAGATTCATCCCGGTGCAGTTATCGGTGACGGCCTTTTTATTGACCACGGTATGGGAATTGTAATAGGTGAGACGGCGGTAATCGGTAATGATTGCACAATTTATCATAATGTTACTCTCGGAGGTCGAGGACATGATAAAGCGCATAAGAGACATCCGACTCTTGAAGATAATGTCTTGGTGGGTGCCGGCGCTAAAATACTCGGCAATGTTACTATCGGTGAGAACTCAAATATCGGTTCAAATGCCGTGATTTTGTATGACGTTCCGAAGAATGCTACTGTTGTCGGTGTTCCGGGTAAAGTGGTCAGAATAGACGGACAGAAGCCGCCTAAGTCTCACGCCGTTGAATTGGATCATGCTGCTTTGCCGGATCCTCTTGAGCAGGAGGTATGTATGTTGAGTAAGAGAATCATGAAGCTCGAGAAGCTTCTTTCCGATTCATCTATTGAGGAACAGAAGGATGACCGATGTTGTAACGTTGAAGAAACTGCAGGATAATAAAAACGTTTAGGTTAACTAAGGAGAGTTATATGAAGATTTTTAATACAATGACAAGATATAAAGAAGATTTTAAGACTATGGTACCGGGACATGTTAAGATGTATGCTTGCGGTCCTACGGTATACAATTATTTTCACCTCGGTAATGCAAGACCTTTTGTTACATTTGATACACTGAGAAGATATTTGGAATACAGCGGTTATGAAGTGGAATTCTGCCAGAACTTTACCGATATCGATGATAAGATGATTAAAAGAGCTAATGAAGAGGGCGTTACCGTTGAAGAGATTGCAGATCGCTATATCAAGGAATACTATGTTGATGCAGACGGCTTAAATGTAAAAAGACCTACATATCAACCGAGAGCAACAAAGAGTATGGATTCTATAATCGGTCTTGTTCAGGCTTTGATGGATAAAGGATATGCATATGTAATTGAAGGTGACGGTGTTTACTATGATGTAACCAAGTTTAAGGATTACGGAAAGCTGTCACATTATAAACTTGAAGATCTTGTTGCCGGCGGCGGTGAACGTAAGGCTTCTTACGAGGGTAAAAAGAACCCCGGTGATTTTGCAGTATGGAAATTCAAAAAAGAGGGTGAACCTTTCTGGCCGTCTCCTTGGGGTGAAGGAAGACCGGGTTGGCATATAGAATGTTCTGCCATGATAAAACAATATCTCGGTGATACTATTGATATTCACGGCGGCGGACAGGATTTGATTTTTCCGCACCATGAGAATGAGATAGCACAAAGCGAAGCTGCGAACGGATGTTGCTTTGCAAATTATTGGGTTCATAATGCTTTTGTAAACGTAGACGGTGAGAAGATGAGTAAATCACTCAATAATTTCTTTACAATCAGAGATATTGTTGAGCATTTCCCGTATGCAGTAATCAGATTTTTTATTTTGTCCGGTCATTACAGAATGCCGATTAATTTCTCTGATACTCTGCTTCAGGCTGCACAAAACGGTTTGGAGCGTATAGCAACATGCGCTGAGAATGCTAAGTTTATTATTGATAAGAACTCACTTTCGACTGCTGTTACAGATGATAATGCGGATAAAGCACTTCTTGATGCAGTAAGTGCTGCTCATGACAGCTTTGTTCAGCATATGGATGATGATTTGAATACTGCAGATGCCATAACAGATATCTTTAATCTCGTTAAGGAAATTAATGTTGCTGCTTCAAAGCTCAATGTATCGGTTAACTCATTTGTTAAAGCATATGAGATGCTTAACGAATTGAGTGATGTTCTCGGTATTGACTTAAAATACGCTGCAGAAAGCGGTATTCCTGATGAGGTAATGCAGCTTGTAAATGAGCGTGTTGAGGCTAAGAAGGCAAAGGATTTTGCTACAGCTGATGCTTTGCGTAATAGGATTACTGAGTTAGGTTATCAGGTTAAGGATACTGCAAACGGTCCGCAGGTAAGCAAGATATGATAATTCCTTTTGTCAATTCAGATTTACGTGAGATTTCTACTTCGACTCTTGCATATATCGGTGATGCTGTCTATGAATTGTATGCAAGATGTCATGTGGCATCTCATTGTTCGACCAAGTCAGGTCTTATGCATAAAATGACAATAAAGTATGTCAGTGCTACGGCACAGGCAAAAGCTGTAAGGGAACTTCAAAACGATCTTACACCGGCGGAGTTGTCATATTATAAGAGGGGACGTAATTCTAATCCGGGTTCTATGGCAAAGAATGCAACACCGGAGGATTACAGGTGCGCAACCGGGTTTGAAGCATTGATAGGATATCTGTTTCTTGATAATAAGTCGGAACGAATGGAGTTCCTTTTGGCTAAGGTGTTCTCAGTTCTTGATGAAGAAGATTGGAATTGGAATGATGTTTTACCGGAGGAATTCGGTGCAGAATAACAATATTGGGCGGAACTTTATATGAGTGGGAATTTTAATCAACAACGTGATAAAGACAGAAGCAGAAAGCATGGAAGTAACGGCAAAAGGTCGTTTAACGGTCATAGTGATAACAGAACGCCGAGAGCAACTGCAAGACGTGTTATGAACTCGGATGAGTTGTCGGAGGATTTTGACGAGGAAAGAAGGAACGGTAATTCCGAGTCTCAAAACGTGGCAACAGACGATCGTCTTGAAGGTAAAAATTCAGTGACTGAAGCTTTTAATTCCGGCAGAGAGATAAATAAGTTATGGATATTAAAGCCGGTAGATAACCAAAAGCTCGATCAGGGTTTATATAAAATTCTTAAGCTTGCCGAAGAGAAGAAAATTGTGGTCAACAGAGTTCCGAGATTAACATTGGACAGAATGAGCCAGACACACAATCACCAGGGTGTTATTGCTCAGGTTGCCAGCCATGAATATTCAGACATAGATGACATGATAGAGTCGGCAAGAGCAAAGGGACATGAGCCGTTTTTTGTAGTGCTGGACGAACTGAAGGATTCTTACAATTTGGGTTCTATATTAAGAATTTCCGATGCAGCAGGTGTTGATGGTATAATAATACCAAAGCACAGATCGATAGGTCTTGATTCGGTGGTAGCAAAAGCTTCTGCCGGTGCCTTGGAGTATGTTCCGGTTGCCAGAGTAACCAACCTGACTCAGACTCTCAGTGAATTAAAGGATAAAGGCTTCTGGGTAATGGGAACGGATGCTGATGCTGATATAGATTATGATAAGGCGGACTATTCAGGTGCATTAGCCGTGATAATCGGAAGTGAAGGTGAAGGTATGCGTAATACCGTTAAGAATTGTTGTGATTATCTTATTTCAATTCCGATGGTAGGCCATGTTAACAGCCTTAATGCTGCTGTAGCAGGCGGAATAGTAGTTTTTGAAGCTATGAGACATCGTAATCAAAAGAAATCGTAACGTAAGCATAAAAGGAGCGGCAGATGAGAATAAATGCGCGAATGTTTAAAAGAATAACAACACTGTTGCTGATTGTGACATTAATGTTGTCTTCTTTGGCTTCGTGCAGTTTTTTCGGCAGAAATAATGTAAGCGGAAATGAGTATATTTCTAAGCCGGAACTGGTCAGACTGGTTGTTAATTCAATAAATGCAAAAGCAGATTCGGATATATATTCCTTTTATTCTTTAATTCCGGATACTCAAAAGATAGACGTGTCTTATTCGGATTATGCGCAATATGTTGAAGCTTTGCGCCGTCTGACACAATCGTCAGGAAATATAACAGGCTATCATTTTCTTAAAGGTAAAGATAAGACCAATGCTTTTCAACAGATGATTGCGAACAGCGGTATAACACCGGAACAGTTCAGAGCATATGGTAACCTTGAAGCCGTGGATTTTCTTTTCGAAACGGAGGAGAAGATAGAATTTAATCCGGTGTGCCGTATGTTTATCGGAGTAGATGAACAGGGTAATGCCTTTTTACCTTCGGAATGGATTAAACAGACAAACAGACTGTTTACTTATATTGCTCTCTATTTTAATGAGATAGATGAGCAGAATGTTGATGCTCTTATGTCAGCTATGAGTTATACAAACAGCAATTCAAGTGTTGTCAGAGCAAGAGCTTTAGCTTTGATTGATTACTACCGTATGCGTGTAAGAGGAGATTCATCTTCATTTATCCTTCGTGAGATAGGACCGCTGTATTCTGAAGTTATTCTTCCTGAGGTTCGCTCAGGTGATGAACTTGTTTCAAGAAAAGTAAAGATTACGCAATATGACGGAGTGATACAGAATAAAGACATCATTCCGGTTGAAGTCGAGGCTGCTCAATTTAAACTTTATTCACGTCAAAACGGGGCGTCGTTATTGGTTATCGGAAATAACTATTCAAAGGGTAATGTGGAATCGTTATTGGGACATAGTTTATTCAGCAGCTATAATGAGGATAATGTTATCGATATTCGATTGAACAGCAACGGAGAATCAGAGGAAGTACATAAAATAGTCTGTAACTACAATGGTATGATGTTGATTTTTGAAGGCATTATTACCGATGAGAGTGATTTGTCATGGGAGGGTGTACTGACAGGAATTAAAATATACGGAAAATGTGACTTTGTTTTGGGCGAAAAGGTTACATACGGGGTATCAAAGTCTACATTGCTTGTTGAATATCCTTTCTTTGAGGAAAATGATTGTACATTGAAGTATTCATATGAGAATTCAAATTACGAAATGACATTTGAATTTGATGAGTATGATAATGCTTCTTCGATATATGCACACATTAAGTAATTTACATCGTGCATTTTAGTATTAATTCGTCAATTTCGTTTTGATTCATTCCATGTAACTTGAGATAATTTTTGATATCACCAGAATAGTTCAGGTCGATATAATCAAGGAAAATTTCCATGTTTATTCTGTCCGATCTCATGGTGTGTTTCATATTATCAGGTTTATCTTTCTCAAGGTTTGAGAGAAAATCATACTTATACTTATAAGATACTTCGTAGTTTAAAATAATATCTTCTCTCGAGGCACCTGCAAGAAGATAGAGGATTGCAGCAATTACTCCGGTTCTGTCCTTCCCGTGAGCACAATGAAAGAGACAAAGAGTATTCTCATCCTTGAGAATTCGGAGAACATTAATTATTCTGTCCGGTAATTCTTCCAAAAGCATGCAATAAAAGTCACCGAGGTGGTGTGTCTGAAGAAAAACCATGGTTTTATCTTCAGAGGCTTCAGGATTGCCTACGAAAAGGGAACAAGGGTAAAATTTAACATCATCGCGATGTTGCATAGGGTTTCCGTAATTTGCTATTTCAATTTGAGATCTCAGGTCTATTACACAGCCGACACCGTATTCAACCAAAGCATTCGTTTGTATGTTATTCAGGTCTGAAAGAGAATCAGAACGCAGGAAAATATTCTTCCTAAAAACTTTTCCGTTTGGAAGCGGCATCCCGCCCAGTTCGCGACAATTGTCGAGTCCGTCAAAATAAAGTCTTTGTGTATCCGGATTGTAATGAGACATAATTCCCTCTGTTTTGTTATTTTATGTTGCTAATTATATCTTTTCGAAAATAAAAATTAAAGACGAAAAATAAAATTCGGTGTTGACTTTGTGAGAAAACTGTACTAATATAAGCAAGCATTCGTAAGAGTGCAGAATAAATGCGCCTGTAGCTCAACTGGATAGAGTGTCTGACTACGGATCAGAAGGTTGTGGATTCGATCTCTGCCAGGCGCGCCAACAAGGTCTGATTAACATGTCAGACCTTTTTTTTGAAAAAAACTTGGCTTAAACAGATATTATGTTGCAAAAGACATAGGTTTTGTGATACAATTCTGTTTCGGTTAATCGCATATATTATAATGCTATATATAATTACATTTTATGGAGGAATACAAAATGTCCACTATTGAGAAGAAAGAGAATAATCAGGTTGTCATCTCTTTGTCTGCTACTAAGGAAGAGTTCAATGAAGCTTTGAAGGCTTCTTATTCAAAGAATAAGAAGAGATTCCAGGTTCCTGGATTCAGAAAGGGAAATGTTCCTTATCAGTTAGTAGTTAAGTACTACGGCGAGGGTGTTTTGTATGACGATGCTATCGAGATAATTGCAAATAAAGCTTATCCTGAAGCAGTTAAGGAGCACAGTCTTGAGGTTGTATCAAGACCAAGTCTTGATATTCAGTCACTTGATGACGAAGGAATGAAGTATACAGTTACGGTAACTGTTTGTCCTGAGGTTAAGCTCGGTAAGTACGAGGGCGTTGAGGTTCCTTACTCTAAGCGTGAGGTAACAGATGAGTCAGTTCAGGAAGAACTTGACAGAATGGCTAAGAGAAACGCTTCAATCGAGGAGGTTGATCGTCCTGTTGAGAACGGTGATACAGCTGTTATCGATTATGAAGGCTTTAAAGACGGTGTTGCTTTTGAAGGCGGCAAGGGTGAGGCTTATTCACTTGTTATCGGTTCAAAGAGTTTTATTCCTGGTTTTGAGGAGCAGATTATCGGCCACAGTGCAGGTGAGGAGTTCCCAATTAATGTAACATTCCCTGAAGAGTACCATGCTGAAGAGCTTAAGGGCGCTGAAGTGGTTTTCAACATTAAGATTCATACAGTTAAGGCTGAGAATATTCCGGCTATTGATGATGAGTTTGCTAAGGATGTATCTGAGTTTGATACAGTAGATGAGCTCAAGGCTGATATCAAGAGAAGTCAGGAAGAGAAGGCTGAGAAGGAAGCTAACAGTGCTTTCGAGAATGAAGTTGTACGTGTAGTAGGTGAGAATGCAGAGATTGATATTCCTGATTGTATGATTGATACTGAAGTAGAGAATATGGTTCAGGATCAGACAAACAGAATGAATCAGCAGGGTATTGAGCTTGATATGTATCTCAAGTATATCGGTCAGACAAAGGAAGAGTTTGCTGAGTCAATGAAGCCTATGGCATCTTTGAGAGTAAGATCCAACCTTGTTATTAAGGCTATCGCAGCTGAACTTAAGATGGAAGCTACAGCAGAAGATTACGACAAGGAACTTCAGACTATGGCTGACGCTTATAAGATGACTAAGGACGATATCAGAAATGCTTTGGGCGATAATAACGAGTTCGTTAAGGAGTCAATTGTAGGCAGAAAGACTGTTGAGTATCTTGCTTCAAAGGCTGTTAAGACTGAGCCAAAGGCTGAAGAAGCTGAAGGTGAAGCAAAGAAGCCTGCAAAGAAGGCTACTGCAAAGAAAGCTTCAACAAAGAAAGCAGCTGAGGCTAAAGAAGACAGTGCTTCAGAGGAGAAGGCTGAGCCAAAGAAGACAGCTAAGAAGTCAACAGCAAAGAAGACAACAAAGACTGAGGAAGCTGCTGATAAAGAGTAAAGTATTGAATTTATGTTAAAATAATCACCCAGTTATGTTAAATTTTAACTGGGTGGTTTATTTTTAGATAAAAAATTTATATAATCAAAGTAAGTGATTAGGTATTAAAGTATATAGGAGAGTGATTATGGCAAATATTAGAAACAATTCTGTGCTGTCATGTTCTTTCTGTGGTAAGAGTGAGTATGATGTCCCACGTTTGTTCGGTGGAGTTAATTGCTATATTTGTATTGAATGTATACGTACTGCATATAATATTGTCAATGAAGAAAGCAGACTTCACAAGGCTGAGAATATTCGTAATAACAAACGTAACAAATATGTTACACCACAGAAGATAAAAGAAGCATTGGATGAGTATGTAATCGGTCAGGATGAGGCAAAGAGAATTTTGTCCGTAGCCGTGTATAACCATTATAAGCGAATTTACTCAAATGATTCCGATGATTTGGAACTTAGTAAGAGTAATATCCTTTTGATGGGCCCTACAGGTTCAGGTAAGACGCTTCTTGCACGTACACTTGCCAAGATAATGGATGTACCGTTTGCTATAGCAGATGCTACATCACTTACAGAGGCAGGTTATGTAGGTGAGGATGTTGAGAATATTCTTCTCAAACTGATTATTGCCGCTGATTATGATATTGAGGCGGCAGAGCGCGGAATCATCTTTATTGATGAGGTTGATAAGATTACTAAGAAATCGGAAAGTGTTTCAATAACAAGAGATGTAAGCGGTGAAGGTGTTCAGCAGGCTTTACTTAAGATAATTGAAGGCACTGTTGCATCTGTTCCACCTAAGGGCGGACGTAAACATCCGAATGAGGAATGTATAAGTATTGATACAACAAATATTTTGTTTATTTGCGGTGGTGCTTTTGTAGGACTGGATGAGATAGTTCGTTCAAGAGTTGCTCCTAATAAAAAATTCGGTTTCGGCGCTGAAGTGGTTGATGCTGAAGCAGAGAAGCAATACATGCATAAGGTTGCACCGCAGGATTTGACTAAGTATGGAATAATTCCTGAGTTCGTAGGTCGTATTCCGGTTTTGACTTCATTAGATCCTCTTGATGTAGACGCGTTAAAGTCAATTCTTACCAAACCTAAGAATGCGCTTATTAAACAATATTGTAAGATGCTTGAGATGGACGGAGTTGAGTTGGAGTTTACCGATGATGCTTTGACAGCAATAGCACAAAAGGCTATAGACAACAAGACCGGTGCAAGAGGATTACAATCAATCATTGAGAATATTATGCTTGATACGATGTTTGATATTCCTTCACATAAGGATGTAAATAAGTGCATAGTCGATGTTGATTGTGTTACTCAGGGTAAACAGCCTACACTTTTGTATAAGGCAAAGACGGTTAAGAAGACAGAGCCTACTCCTACTGTTAAATTAGCAATGGAGAAGAATTCTGACGGTATTACCGCAAGCTGATTAAATGTGTTATCCTATAAGGGCTGTCACTCAAGGCAGCCCTGTTTTTATATTATGTTTTTCTGTTGGACTTTTATTTTCATAAGGAGACGGGTTATGTCAGATTCATATTATGTTTGTTTGGATATCGGCGGAACTAAAGTATTGGGAGCTATTTTTAACGGTAAAAAGGAAATAGTGTACAGGCTAAAAAAGAAAACCAAATCCGCAGGAGATTCATCTCAGAATATTGAGGATTTGATTATTAGTGTTGTAGATGAGATGCTTGCCGATTCAAAGATTGATGCAGGAAAACTTGTTGCTGTTGCAGCAGGTGCTCCGGGTGTTATTAATCAGGATAACGGAACGGTTCTTTTCTCTCCTAATCTCCCTTGGCGTAACTATAATATTCGTAAGCCTATTGAAGACAGATTCGGTGTTCCGTTTTATATTGGAAATGATGTTAATGTCGGTGTTCTCGGCGAGTATAAGTACGGCGCTGGAAAGGGATATAAGAACATAGCCGGCCTTTTTGTCGGAACCGGAATGGGCGGCGGACTTATTCTTGACGGACGTCTTTATACAGGTCACCAATTCAAAGGCGCAGAACTCGGTCATATGATTTTAAATGAGGAAGGTCCGCGATGTAATTGCGGTCAGCGCGGTTGTCTTGAAGCTTTCTCAAGTAAACAGGGTATAAGTGATTATATAAGACAGCAGGTAATGCGCGGCAGAAATACAATGATGGAGGATGCCGTAAAGAACGGTATACTTAAATCCAAATATCTTAAGTCTGCATTGGATGCAGGTGATAAGGTTGCAATTGAAGCAGTTGATCGTGCATGTCATTATCTTGCAATAGCAACAGGTAATTTAATTAATATTTTCAGTCCTGAAGTGGTGATTTACGGCGGCGGCGTTATAGAAGCCTGCGGAGATGTATTTCTTCCTAAGATTACAGCTCAGGTCGACAAATATTGTATGCCGTCAATTCGCGACACTGTTGAAATCAAAAATGCTGCTTTAGGCGATGATTCTATTTTGTACGGTGCACTGTCAATGATTCTCGATAAGTAGAGCTTCAAATAATAATATATATATGATCAGATGTAATTTGACAATAATTATATATATATATATAATTATTTTTACATTATTAATAATATATTATTTGGAGGTCTGTATGAAGAAAATACGAAGTTTTGTTTCAGCGTTTGTGTGTATTGCTTTGTTCTCTTGCAGTACTTATGCTATGGGTTATACAAGCAGTATGACTACAAAGACGACTAATAAAGATCCGCTATTGGGTAAGTCTTATGCTACAACTGAGATTACTGATTATAAGGCGACTGGTACAGGTTATAAAGTTAGTCGTTCTTTTACTAGTAAGGTTAAGATTAAGAATAAGAATGGAAATTATTCCAGTATCAGTACAACTTATGACTGTGATTCTACGGCTAAGGCTACATCGGATTCCACCGGTATTGTAACATCGTATCACTATTCTAATCTAAACGATGGACTTTCTTCTATGGGTATTAGTGACTATATGTATTCAACCGGAACAATATCAACAACTGTTTATGCACCATAATATATTTGATGACAAAAGAATTAGATTAGCAATCGGAAGGCATAACCTTCCGATTTTGTGTAGGAATAAATATCGAATAATACTGTTTATCATGTATTGTTTAATTTTATTATCAATTATTAGTACGGATGTAATAGTATTTAAAGATTATAGAGATAAAGATTATTGTGATTTTATTACTATTGATTTAAATCAAAACTACAGTAATGATGAAGCTGTAGTATCAGCTGTGAATGAATTTATTAATTCATCAGATGGTGAGAATATTGTTTTTATACATGATAGTGTTTTTACTGACAGTCTTGGGAATACAGCACCTGTTTATATTGTAAATATGCAATATGAAGACGATTTTTATTGTCTTGATAATGTTTCTTCTAATATCACATTAACTAATGATTTCGATGGTGGCATTTTTTGGGAAGAACTCAATGAAATTCCTAATTGTGTTGAACTGGATGAGCAAGGCTGTTTTGTTGTGGTTGATAATCACAGAATTGATTTGAACTATAATACATCTACTTCTTATTTTTACAGTGAAGATTTTGATGCTGGCTTGGTACTATATATTCCAAGAGTGAAATTGGATGATGAATTCAAAAGCTTTTCTCATATAGTTTTGAAAGTATTACATGAAATGTCTAATTCTGAGAAAAAAGAATTGCTTGATAGGATAAATTGTGAATGTAAGATTAAAACTTATCATTCTATATCAGAGGTTTCTACAGATTATCGAGAAAGAAAAATATTGTTCTTAATTATTTGTTTTTCTGCTTTTGTCATGTTGTTAATGACTGTGTTTATAAGCAATCAGATTTTACTTAACATATCTAAGCACGAACGTATAAGATATATATATGGTCGTAGAAAATTCGGAATCTGGCTCGACTGTGTTTTTAATTTGGATAGGATAATGCTTTTATCTACATTATTTGTCGGTGTTGCAGCAAAGATTATAATGTCATTAACCGACATAACTGAAACTTTAAGTTTTGATTATTGGGATGTTTTAAGGTGCTTGTTAGTTTTTTGTGTATTGGTTCAGTTGATTGATTTTTTTGTTTCATTATATTTTTACTTAAAGTTGTTTAGGAGACCATTAACATGTCTGCAAGAATGATATATTTGTTAAAATCCGCAATTCAAGGTAAGTATATTTCACAGCTGATATGTATCTGGTGTGCCGCTTTTTTATCATTTATTTTATTATTGGATATTACGTGTATCGCCTCATATTATGATACAAAGCAAATTTATAAAGATGTAGGTCTGAATTCAGTAGTATGGTACGAAAGAGATATGTTTTTCTGGGGAATTGATAAGTGTTTTACATTAGAATATAAACAAGAACTTATGGAAAAAGAAGAGTCTTTACTTAATTCAGAAGAAATGTATGGTGCTAGTGTTCAATTTGATGTTGTTAGATTTGATGATAGCGATTCGGTTTTGGTTTTTAATAACGAATATTTTAACAGATTCTATGGATTGGATTTTGATTTGAATCCTGATTCTGATTTACCTCGAATTATTCTTAATGACTCATATAGGGGTGAATACCATATCGGTGATATTTTTAATATAGATATTCTTGAATTTAGAGTGATTGGTTTTAAAAATACGTATATGTACAGTGGCAGTAATCCGATAAAAATTGACGGTGTTATTGACAAAATGAATTTTGATAATACGAATGATATAACTTTTTATTGTTATAAAGATAATTACGCAATTATTCCTAAGAATTCATATACTGCTAACGATCTCTACAATGAAATAAGGAAAGATTTAATCACTGTTAATACTGCGTGGACAAGTCAAGAGAAAGAGAATGAATTTGATAAACAAGCCTTTGGTGCTATTTGTTATACAGTTTTATTGTTGATTTTAAGTATAACTATAACGTATCTTGTTTTTTATTCCCGTATAGCAATTTGTATTATACGAAGGAGACGAATTATGGCATTACAATGTATATGTGGTGCAACATGGAAAGAATGTGTGTTAAGTTCGTTTTTATGGGAATTCCTCATTACTGTTATTGGTTTTGCATTAGGTGGGTATGCATATATTATGCAAACCAAAAATTGGGACTGTTATAGCTTTTTTTTACCGTTAAAAATGGATTTTAGAATTTCGAATTTGATTAAAGCATTTATTGTTGAATTGCTTACGATTATGATTATTCTTATTCCCAATTACTATATGGAAAGTAAAAATTCGATTATTGATATGATGCATAGGGAGGATATATGAGCATAATTAGAATGCAAGAAGTAGTTAAAACATATAAGAGAAGTTTTCTTAAGAAGGCTAGTGCTACTAAGGCCTTAGATGGAATTAATCTCGATGTGGAAGCTGGAGAGATGCTTTCGATAGTCGGTGTGTCCGGTTCAGGTAAGTCCACTCTTCTGAATATAATGGATTTATTGATAACACCAGACAGTGGCTATGTAGAGATAATTGGTCAGGATGTCTCTTCTATGAGTGACAAGATGAGAGCTGACTATCGTAACAAACATATTGGTTATGTTTTGCAGGATTTTGGACTTGTTGAATCTGACACAGTTGAAGATAATGTTGCAATACCAATGAAACTGGCAGGCATCAGCAAAGCCAAGCGAGAAACTAGGATTAAAGAGTGTATAGATTTAGTTGGTCTTAATAATCTAGGAGACAAATATGTTTATCAACTATCAGGAGGACAAAAGCAACGAGTAGCAATAGCAAGAGCTATTGTTATGAATCCTGAGATTATTCTTGCTGATGAACCTACCGGAGCTTTGGATTCTAAGACCAAAATAGAAATTGCTCAATTGTTTGTTGATTTGTGGAAGAGTGGAAAAACAGTAATAATAGTGACACATGATATGGAAATAGCAAATTATTGTTCTCGTGAAGTAAATATAAAAGATGGAATAATTATTGAATATGAAAAGTGTGAATAATAGATATAGTTTTAAAACTGTTTTTTTATTAACAACTCTATTGCTTTTTAGCATAGGGGTTTGTTCTTGTAATGGTAATAATGCACTTAGTGTTGATACTTCTACGAATTTTAAGAAATATTTATTTGTTGATTCAGTTGTTGATTTAGAGGAATTTAATCATAATGAAGAGTTGGATTATTCGGATATTCACTTTTCGAAAGAAAAAATATTTTTGACTAATAGTCAGCGTAATATAGTTTATTCTTTATCGATTGGTGATTCTGATATATCTAAAGAAGTGTTTAATTTGGACGACAAGGAAGGCCTTTGTACTATTGGAATTGCGGAGAATAACGATAAATTGCAATGTGCATTAATAGTAGCCTACTATAATTCTGATTGGGAATTAAACTATAAGGCAATTTTTATAGATTCAGTTGGAGAGAATTATGAATATAATCTATCTAATATATATATGACTGATATAGTAT
>JAZLGO010000068.1:0-11659 GCA_045616305.1 Saccharofermentans sp.
TATTCCAGCGACGCGGCGGTGTCGGGCGGCAGTCAGCAACCCGGCGTCGCCGGAATTGCCACAAACTTATAGCCATGCTTCGTTTCGGTTCATCCTATGGATAAATATTTATATCTTCTGCTCGAGTAAACCCATTATCACAAGCTTTTATCGTCGTAGCAACTATTCGGTTGATAAAATCGCATATTTCTCTTGCTATATTTTCTGTATCAACTTTATTTTTACTGTTCTCACCGAGAAGAAGAAGATTTTTACCAAACATGTAGCCACTCTGAATATAGTTACCTATATCCCTCTCAAATTTGTGCAAGTAATTAATATCATCAAAAAAGCCAAGCACTTCTATAGGAAAACAGCGATTTACTAACGGAATACAAATAAAAAAATCTGCCAACTTCTCATAATTATTAATATAAATCTTGGCTTCATATTTATAATTTAAATCTAATTGTTCAATAATTTTGGCTACGATTACTTCTATTTTAGAAGCCATTGCAATATCATCACAGATGGCATTTCTTGTTCTGTTATATTTCAATCGACCGGTCTGACACTCCAATTGTTGATAGAAATCAGTATTAAGCCTTGAATATTCGAAAGTCTTATACTGCAATATCTTCTCAGAAGCAATGTAAGGTATGGGTTGACTTGTTTTCGCAAACCATAAATCTGTATATTCTTTGAGCTTATTCTCAATTGAATGATAGTACATATATTTATCATAAAGTTCCTTCCCTTTAGGTGTAGAACATCTGAATTCACCAATTCTCTTGCCGGATAAGCCATCAACTTCTCTGACGGTAAAGTATGAATCACCCTCGTTACTGTGCTTCACAAGTTTGATTTTTGTCTGAGTATTAAGCAACATCCTACATTCATTTATTACGAGAGAAATGTACTGTAAAGAAAAAAATTGTCTGTAATCCATAATTACCTCCAAAACATTTTTCTTTCATAATAGAAGGATTTGAAATAGAAAAATACTCCTTTTTTCCGACAATTGTCCGACAAATCCGACAAAAGCAGCAGAATAAAAAACGGGTCGCATCATCGGTTCGGTCGTTTCAAAAATCCAAACACTTGAGTATCTCATTTTCGAAAATGCACAAAGAAGGCGATAATTTGGCCGGTTGCATAGAATTTTTCTTCTTTGCCGAACGAATCACTCGCAAATTAAGAAGTGAGAGCAAAATACCTATACCGCCTGCAATTCCAGGAAATACCCACGGATATTGCCGACTGTGACTTGATATAAGATTTACGATTACGGCGTTTATTACCATATATGCGATAAGGACGAATACCATTGCCAAATCGACTTTATGTTTCCATAAGAACCATTTCTCGGTCTGTTTTGAATTTTCTATATATCGGTTGAAATCAAAATTTGACTTGACTTCGTCGGCGCTGTAGGTACGACTTTGATTAAATTGCGAATTTATATTCTCATTGAGAAGAGATTGGAGAGCCTCCGATATGTATAAGCGGTCCGATAATTCACGAATTCGACCGGCCGGGATATTGAAGTGCGAGGCTATTTCCTGAATCGGATATTTCTTATCGGTAATACAGACTATGTGCCATATTTCAGCGGTCATATATTGGGGAATTTGAAAGTCAGGATTCGCGCTGTTTGAAGAAGAGCTGTAACCGTGGCGACTCCAAACGCGATACTCGCTCATGTGCAGAATGTAGGCCCAACTCGTGATGAAGTCGGCACTGAGAGCGTTCGTTATAAGTGCCTCGGTATTCTCGCCTGCCTCCATATGAATTAAATATCCGTAATTCCCTGCCATTGCCGCTTTTCCTCCGATAAACCTGTATAAATTGTAGCAAATATTCGGTGAGCTGAAGATTCTTATTTTCGAAAAGGAGATGCCCGATAAAACGAACATCTCCCATATTTGCCTCAAGGTGACTCAATTATGCCGGCCGATACAAAGCGGTTAATTGAGCTTATTAATCAAATCGCAGAATTCTTCTCTGTAGCGGTCATTGTCGCTGCCGGCTTTTGCAAGCTCATAAGCTGAATCAAAGGTGGCATTGCCTTTATAGTCGCTGTCTCTGACAACCATTGAGGTCTCTATTATGCCGCAAATGAAATCGAAATCCTTCTTATTGCTGATTCCGTTATCGGTAAGAGGATACTCAATGAGAGAGCTCTCATCTTCATTCGGTGCCTTATATCTTACAGATACTGTGCAAAGCTCGCCGGAATGTGACTCTTCAGACAAAACGGCGTCCTGATATTTGAGATTATCTTCTGCCTCGCCTGATAAAGGTATAATCTCATAACATACCGTAACCTGTGCGCCTGCACCGACCTCGCCGCCGTCCTTAGTGTCATCGCTGAAATCACTTGCTGACATTACTCTGTTCTCATAACCTATAAGTCTGTAGGAAGCAACCTCTGCCGGATTAAATTCTACTTGGAACTTAACATCCTTCGCTACAGTAACTGTTGTCTGCTTCAGTTTCTCGCAAAGAACTCGTTCTGCCTCAGCTGCAGAATCAATATAGAAATAATTGCCGTTTCCTGCATCTGCTATAGATTCCATATTGGCATCACTGTAATTGCCGTAACCGTATCCGAGAACTGTGAGAAATACGCCGGATTTTTTCTTTTCTTTAATTAATTCTACAAGACCGGACTGACTTGTAACACCGAGGTTCATATCACCATCTGAAGCGATAATAACACGATTATTGCCTTGCTCTATGAAATTCTCCTCAGCACATTCATATGCTGCCTCAATTCCACCTGAACCGTTTGTTCCGCCATTAGTTCTGATTGAATCAAGAACACTGCAAATCTCATTATAGTTATTTGAACCGTTCAGCAACATCTCGCTTGAACCTGAATATGTTACTATAGACACTCTGTCTTTAGGACCCAATGTGCCGGCCAAAAGCTTAAAGCTCTCTTTTACCATGTCGATTTTATCTGAGGAATCCATAGATCCGGAAGAATCTATCAAAAATACGAAGTTATTTCCTTCGTTAGGAATATTTATATCGCTGTTAGCCTGCATCGTCATAACAAGGAGTTTGTTTTCTTCATTCCAAGGAGCATCACCAACCGAATACTGAATACCGAAAACATCATCTGTATCGTCAACAGAATAATCGAAGTAATTTACAATTTCTTCGGTTCTGATTGATGAAGAGACATTATCCAAATTCCAACCATCGTTGATGAGTCTTCTCAGATTACAGTATGAGCCCGTATCAACGTCGGCAGCGAATGTAGACAAAGGTGAATCTGCTACATTAATAAAGCTGTTTTCTTTAATCGTATTATATTCTTCTGTATTAAAGTCTCCTTCAACATATTCCACATCATAGTAGTTTGCTTCTCCTGTCGCACCGGCACTGCTCGCTCCGCAAGAATGAGCAGCATTCGCTCCGCTTACCGGAGCAGCCGCCGCCATTACGCCTGCAGTTGTCTCAGCCGCACCATCACTGCTCGAACACGCCGATGCCATCATAGAAGTAATCAGTAAGCCGGCAATAATTGAATTAAGTTTTTTCATATTCCATTCTCCTATTTTAGTTATTTCAAAAGCCGTCCGTTCGGTCATCGTGCTACCATCTTTTCAGACCGTATGTTTTGCTTTCTGTATAGATAAACAGCTGACTCTGCAAAACGTTACAGCACTTCACAAAAAAAAATACATTTTTTTCTTTCTTCGCGAAAAGAAAGCATTCAACCCCAAACCCACGGCAGGTCATCTTCTTAACCGACTCAATTCGCACAAAAAAATCCGCCCCGCTTCCGTAAACTGACAGATGTAAGCATTTCATATGGAGACCTAAGCCCAAACAGCTATTTTTCAATATATAATCATCAGTAAAACAATATCGTTATTGAAAAAATGGAGGTAACCATATGTTAGTAATACCTGAATTAGCAATGCCAAAATCAAACACAGTCACCACCGTATATAATGGTAAGTGTAATGTCTGGAACGACTACGAAGAAGCAAAAGCCTATTTCCTTGAACTCATGATGACCGCTGGGAGCGAGGAACGTAATCGTGCAGAATGCGTTTACATTCAGCTCTTACATGGAATTGACAAGTGTTCAGATGAGTATGAATATGAATAAGCTATAAAAGCTATTCTTTAAAATGGCAGGAATATATTAATAGGGGGTGTCTCAAAACTTCATCGTTATCAAAAGAGTTAACCGAGAGACATATCAACAATAGTAATTAATCAGGAAAGTATCCGGACAGATTACTTCAAACCTAATTTGCGTTAGAAATGGCGTTTTTTTGACGATTCTAACGCAATTATTTAACCAGTAGTTATGAGACAACCCCTATGAATTTATTCAGATCTATACAATAAAGCAAAGGAAACGAGCATTATAGCAGTTGATATACATAACATTACTACTGTCTGTATTCCTGATATTTTAGGGTGGTTATAGAAAACAAAGTCAGGAAGATTTGCCATCGAGTGAGCTATGATACAGGCGCACAGCGATTTGGTTTTATAGAAAATGAAGCTGAATACAAAGCCCATTACAAACCCACCGATAACAAGCAATATCCCACCGACTGACAAGTGCATAATACCAAACAACAATGAGCTAACAATAACAGGCATTAGTGCCGATGATTCTGATTCACTTCGTGTATATACTATCCCTCTGAACGATAGTTCTTCTGAAATAGGTGCTAAAACAAGCAGGTTAATTATCATTAAAACAAAACCTAATCCAGGTGCAAATCGGGAATAATAATCAACAGAATTGTGGATAGCCACTGAATTCTCAAAATTACTATCATATGTTAGTAAAAAGAAAAGAAATGAATAGGAAAAAGCAAGACCAATTGACAAGAGTAAATGTTTAGCTTTGCATTTTTGCAACTTAAACTCTTTTTTGATTTTTGCTTTTCGTATTTTGAAAATAAGTATAAGAACTAAAGATACTAAAATGAACGATATAGCGTTAGAAATAAGTATATTATCATTTGCAAATTGAGTTATGATATCCTCATTACGAATTCCTTTGGAAGCAGCTACAGCCATTAAAACAATGGACGAAAAAGTTTGAAAAGTTATAAGCAACAAGGCATATAAAATAAAGAAAAGTATACTCTTACATAGACTTTTAAAGTTCAAATAGCTCACTCACCTTATAGTAACAAAATCATTTTACATTTTATGCATAACTGCTATGCATTATGACATAAAGTGTTTGACTTTTCAAGTTACCATAAGGATTATTGTGGCAAATGCTACATTTAGTATTAACTGACATAATAAACATTTAATAAATGACGAAAAATCACCAATGTCTTTATTATGTAAATACACCAGATTGAAAATAACTGATACCAAGAGTAAGAAAATATATTCTAGAACAATAAACACTAAAGCACATATTGTTTTAGAAAATATGATCTCCATCTTATTTTTCACGGTATTCCATATATTCTTTACAAATATCAAAATAAAAATCTTCTAAACTTGTTTCTTCAATCGATATGATTAATATATTGATTCCATTTTTTACTAGAAGGTTTATAGCATCTGATTCCGCAGATGCGTAGCATCGACAAAGAATATTTCCTTTCTATTAGAAAGCGAAGGCTTCTTTGGCTCTGACAAGTTGCGCAGGCACTCATTCCTTAGGTCCATACCAAGCTTAACAGAACTTGTGCTGCAAGTTCCGCAGATGCGTAGCATCGACAAAGAATATTTCCTTCCTATTAGAAAGCGAAGGTTACTTTGGCTCTGACAAGTTGCGCAGGCACATTTGTGCCGAGCACTTGTTCGAAGTCAGAGCAAAGAACCTGAGCGCAGACCTGTTCGCAGCCAAGCACAAGTTTCTGTTAAGCGTTTATGCCGTATGAAGCGCACAAATTAATAAATTCTGCTGAACCTGTGAAGCCGGCAAATACATTCTCACGACCAGCTGTGTCTCCATCGAGCTGACTTACCCAATAGTTCAATCCGCCTTCATCAGCCTCACGACCGAAGAATGCTCTGTACATATATTTTACGTAATCAGTGTTATTCAGGCCGAGATTCATAAACTCAGGACTGAATACAAATCCGTATGCGCAGCTACTACCACTAACCTCACCATTCATAAGCTTCGTTACCCAACCGGCCTGTCCGCCTTGATCAGGGAGACGGTTCAAACATACTTGGTACAAACGAGCTACAAAGCAGTTAACTCCGCCCTGCTGATCGTTCGGTACACTTACCAAGTAAACACCGCATGCAACACCGTACTTACCACAAAGATTAAAGAACTCTTCGGAGTTAGCAAAGCCTGCCATGATGACCTCACGGGAAGCGCCGCTGTTAAGCATATCAACCCAGTAGTTGAATCCGCCTTCATCTGCTTCACGTCCGAAGTACATTGCATACATATCTTTTACGAACTCTTCGTTTGTTCGGCCCTTATTTATATACTCTTCACTGAAGATAAAGCCGAAGCCTACCTGGGCGCCGCATACCTCACCGCTTACAAAGCGGTCTACCCAATACTCGAAGCCTGCGTCGTCTGCCTCACGTCCGAGCGCTACCTCATAGCAGCGACTGATAAAATCTCCCACATCGAGTTCCGGTGCCGCGGTCGGAGTTGCAGTCGGATTTACAGTCGGAGTTGAACCCGCACTGCCGTTACCGGAAGTGCCGGAGCCTGTACCGCTTCCGTTGTTCGAGCTTCCGTTACCTGAACCTCCGTTGTTCGAGCCTCCGTTACCTGAACCTCCGTTGCCGGTTCCACCGTTGCCAGGTGTTGTTCCCGGCTTATCCGATGTCTCGCGGCTTGTCTCAACAAGGAGAAGCTTGTTGTTAGGGAGATTTTTTACATTGTCAAATCGGACTGTAGGATTGTTGTCCTTGGAGGACGATTTGCGTGATTCATACATTGAGAGACAGATTTGGGCATCGGAAGGTATGTCACTCGCATTTTCGAAAATGAATGTCTTGGTCACACCATCATGAAATGTTCCGCTCGGGATGAGCACAGACTCACCCAAATCGGAAATTTTATTTCCGTCATCATCAGTGATCTCGGCGCACAAATCGATGTCGAAGAAGCATGGCGCAAGGCCGGTGTTCTTTACTCTTACTACGAGCTTATTATCGTAGCGGGTAGCAGATGTTACGGTAAAGTTATAGCCGAGGCGGTTTACATATTCATCGATAAGCGGCTTTTGTTCATTATAAATATCCACACCGAAAGTGCTGTCCAAATCGAGTGAATATATGGACAAATGTGCCGTATCTACAACATGACGGAAACGATCAACCGTCCAAGGTATGTATTTCTCAGGGTTATTCGGGTCCATCTCCTTCATGGTCTTATAAAGATTATGATTGTCGCCCATTGTCATGAGATTGGCTTCATAAGCAGGAACCAAATCATACTCTTCATTTTTACCCATGATGAGGCCGTTATTACGCTTAGCTACACCGATGGAGATTGCATAATCATATACCTCACCGCGTACATCAGACATAGCGCAAACGGTTGTATTTTTAAATACAGACTTATAGTAGCCAATCATATCCATCTGCTGTTCCTCGGAAGGCATAGGATTTCCGTTAAACTGGGAAGTATGCCATTCGCCGAAGTTTCCGAAAGCACGAATCTCAACATACTCAAGACGCGGATCGCCGTCATATCTCTCAGCCAAAGCTGCTACGAATTTTTTATGAGCCTCGATATATGTAGAATTTGACCAGGTCGGAATATGTATATGCGCAGATGTATTCTTGTACTTATATGTAGCATCATCCATTGTTGCGCCCTTATCAAATACCCACTGCGGAACAAAATTATATGCTTCACCGTAATTCGCATCATTTCCCGAACCTGTATGATAAGGAACTACTCGAATTCCTAAGGTTTTGCCGTGTGCCGCACATGCCGTAAGCATGTTATCTATCTCTTCCCAGTTATATACATTTTCCTTCGGATTTAGGTCTTTCCAGAAATATGTTGCACTGCAGATAGATACTACATCCCAAGCCGGATTATTGCCGATTCCCTTAGGGTAATCAGATTCAAACTGATACGGCTTCTCTACGTTCATTACAAAGCCCTTGTGCGGGTTGGTTACAGGTACGCCTGCAACTTCAGCTTGATAATTAACAGTAAGATTTGCATCAAATGTTACAGGGGGATCATCTTCATATCCGCCGGTGCCGGAGGAGCCTGATCCTGAGCCGCCTGTACCTCCTGTGCCCGAGCCGGAATTTCCGCCGTTATTATTCGGAAACAACTGATTTGCCATTATCTCTGCAATAGCCTTGGCACCGCTCTTATTCGGGTGAACCTCACTTATGTCTCCGTTTTTGTCTATTGAATAATAATTGCGTACAATCTTGTCGGTTTTCTGTAAACAAAACATAGACCACAGCGAGAACAAATCGATAACCTCCACGCTCTCGGATTTTGCTATTGCATCTATTTCATCACTGTACCATTGCTTTGAAAGCTCAGGATATTCCTTAAAGTCATCACGGTAGCCCTGCTGCTTTACAAGATAGACAGTCATGCCCTTTGCTTTGCCGC
Organism: Saccharofermentans sp.; assembly: GCA_045616305.1. Classification (GTDB taxonomy): domain Bacteria; phylum Bacillota; class Clostridia; order Saccharofermentanales; family Saccharofermentanaceae; genus Saccharofermentans. The sequence goes on from JAZLGO010000068.1 coordinate 8,549, forward strand.
GCTTAACCAAATCCAGCATAGCATCGGAGTAATCCTTTGCAGATATTTCTTTATCTCTGAAATCATTGATACCTATCGATAAAATCAAGATATCGCCTTTCCTGCCGAAAGTCTCGGCTGTCTTAAAGCTTGCATGTCCGTCAAGCACCTTAGCCGCCATTCCGTCAATAGCCATATTACGCACATAATATTGATTTGTATCGATATATTCTCCAAAAAACTGTCCCCATCCGAAAGCATTCGTATCAGGCACATTGTAGTAATTACATACTGTTGAATCACCGTATATCCAAATAGTAGGTTTGGCATTCTCCAAAGATGAGAGCTGCTCAATCTCAAGGCTGCACAGTGAATGTGTGCCCGGATTCCCGTTGGTCGGATATATAGCCAGCTGTCCGTCTGTAATCGGTAATGTAAATGAGTCAGTTGCATTTTTACCCTTCAGGAAGAAAAGCTGCGGATAGCCGTTTGCCGTGATTGTCGAACCCACATCATCACCGGTCGTAACAGTTATCTTATACATACCGTTCGGCAAATCCACATAGAATCTGTGGTCCGTATCATAATCAAAACTGCAGGCATCCTTCAAAACGCCGCTCGTTCCGCTTATAGTAACATCCTTTCCCGTCTTATCGTTGGCAAAACCGTAGCCGCGTTCCTTACTGTAAACATCCTTAGAAGTTACGCCCGTATACCCGGCCTCGGTTCCGGCATTGCCGAAATCGAATTTCTTCTTATACATCTCGGCTGCAGCCGCCTGCCTTGCAAACGGCAAACACATCAGCACCATCATCAATGTCAACAAAGCTGCCAAAAACCTTTTCATTTTTCTTTCTCCTTTTCGAAAATAAAACTTCCTGATTTAAAACAAAAAATGACGTCCGACATAAATCATGTCGACGTTTCCGAAACAGAACGGGTAAAATAACATCTCTTGTGATATGCGCCAATGGCAATAAATAAAGACAACAAAAACTTACAGGTCATCGCATTGTTCCCCCAACCAAAAATCGTTCCTATAAGTTGTCCCCTTAACCACATTATGCACGTTTGACAATGCAAAAGCAATAGGCGTGTTAACAAATCAGAAATATTTTATTCACATCTACGAAACAAAAGAAAGATTATGATTATGGGTAATCGGATGGGCTGAAAATCTTATTTTCGAAAAGGAGATGCCCGTTAAAACGAACATCTCCCACACAAAACTATCAGTAATAAATTAATAATTGATCAGTGGTCGATTTCAGAAAGTTCAATCAACATATCGCAGAATTCTTCTCTGTAGCGGTTATTATTGCTTCCTGATTTTGCCAACTCATATGCTGTCTCAAAGGTTGCGCTTCCCTTGTAGTCGCTGTCTCGGATTACCATTGAAGCTTCAATTACAGCACATATAAAATCGAAATCATTTTTATTGCTGATTCCGTTGTCTTCAAGCGGATACTCAATAAGTTCGCTCTCATCAGAATCCGGCGCCTTATATCTTACGGATACTGTGCAAAGCTCACCGGAACTTGCCTCGTCAGACAAAACTACATCCTGATATTTGAGATTACTGTTACTCTCGGCAGATGAAGGTACAAGCTCATAACATACTGTAACCTGTGCGCCTGCGCCGACCTCGCCGCCGTCCTTGGTATCATCGCTGAAATCACTTGCTGACATTGCTCTGTTCTCATAACCTATGAGTCTGTAGGAAGCAACCTCTGCCGGATTAAACTCAACCTGGAACTTAACATCCTTAGCTACCGTTACGGTTGTCTGCATTAACTTAGCACAAAGAACTCGCTCTGCTTCAGCTATAGAATCAATATAGAAATAGTTACCGTTTCCTGCATCTGCTATGGATTCCATATTGGCATCACTATAGTTGCCGTAACCATATCCGAGAACTGTCAGGAATACTCCTGATTCCTTTTTCTCTGTGATTAAATCCACAAGACCCGCCTGGCTTGTAATACCAAGATTCATATCACCGTCTGAAGCAATAATAACTCTGTTATTACCGTTCTCTATGAAGTTCTCAACAGCACATTCATATGCTGCCTCAATTCCACCTGAACCGTTTGTTCCGCCATCAGTTGAGATTGAATCAAGAACACTGCAAATCTCGTTATAATTATTTGAACCGTTCAACAACAGCTCGCTTGAACCTGAATACGTTACTATGGACACTCTGTCCTTAGGTCCTAACGAACCTGCAAGAAGTTTAAAGCTTTCTTTTACCAATTCGATTTTATTCTCCCATGACATAGATCCTGAAGAATCAATCAAAAATACGAAGTTATTTCCTTCGTTAGGAATATTCATATCGCTGTTGGCCTGCATAGTCATAACGAGGAGTTTGTTCTCATTATTCCACGGAGCATCGCCGACCGAATACTGAACGCTGAAAACGTCATCGGTATCATCAACCGTATAATCAAAGTAATTCACCATTTCTTCGGTTCTTATCGCAGGAGCCATATCTTCAATAAAGAGTCCATATTGGATATTACTTCTCAAATTACAGTATGAAGCTGTATCAACATCGGCAGCAAAAGTAGATAACGGCGCATCTGCTACATTAATAAAACCGTTCTCTTTAATTACATTATATTCCGAAGTATTAAAGTCATCCTCTGTATATTCCGCTGTGTATTCCTCTTCATCATAATATTCCGCACTTTGGGCTCCGTCGATAAACGTGTCAATATTCGGAGCAGTGGTACATTCAGAAACTACGTGAGCGCTGTTGCTTCGCGAAGCAGCATTGGTAGTACACTCACTTGAATCAGAACTTGAGCAAGCCGTTGTCGTCATCGACGCAACCAAAATAACTGCAATTATAGAATTTAACTTTTTCATATTTTTTCCTCCGTCCATCTTACTTTGATATATTGATTCACAATTTGTTTTTTGTGTGATATCTATATACTCGAAAAAGGATTTCAAAGGTTACAAAAAAAAATAATTTCATCACAAATGGTCAAAATCCAGTTTTGTGATGAAATGGAACGGAGCAAGGAAGGACGTCGCCAAAACACACCTAAACACTTGCTGTCGGCGACAAAAATCACTCATTTGAGCGACTCGGCGTCAAAACTTGGAGTTAGACTTCTCCAAAAT
>JAZLGO010000069.1:0-36655 GCA_045616305.1 Saccharofermentans sp.
TAAGATGAAGGAGTACATCTTCACAGAGCGTAACACAATTCACATTATCGATTTGCAGAAGACAGTTCGTAAGGCTGATGAGGCTTATATGGCTATGCTCAACCTTGCAAAAGACGGTGATGTTTTATTCGTAGGTACTAAGAAGCAGGCACAGGATTCCATTAAGGAAGAAGCTGAGCGTTGCGGTATGTATTATGTAAACAATCGTTGGCTCGGCGGTACACTTACTAACTTCAGAACAATTGAGAAGAGAGTTCAGAGATTGCTTGACCTTCGTGAGATGGAGAAGGATGGTTCATTTGATATTCGTCCTAAGAAGGAAGTTGCTAATCTTAAGAAAGAGATGGAGAAGCTTGAGCTTAATCTCGGCGGTCTCGTTGGAATGAAGAAGCTTCCTGCTGTTATGTTCGTTGTTGATACAAAGAAGGAGCACTTAGCAGTTGCTGAGGCAAGAAGACTTAATATTCCTATAATTGCAGTTGTTGATACAAACTGTGATCCGGATGAGGTTGATTATGTAATCCCTGGTAACGATGATGCTATTCGTGCAGTTAAGCTCTTTGCTAGTAAGATGGCTGATGCTGTTATCGAGGCTAGACAGGGTGAGCAGCTCACAGACGTTGCTGCTGACGATGCTGAAGAGACTGTAGCAGAGACAGTTGAAGAGGTTGCTGCTGAAGAAGCAGTTGCTGAGACAGAGGCTTAATTAGATTTATCTTTAGGAGGATTACATTATGGCTATCACAGCTCAACAGGTTAAGGAACTCCGCGAGCTTACAGATTGCGGTATTATGGATTGTAAGAGAGCTCTTACAGAGTCAGACGGTGATATTGAGAAGGCTAAGGCTTGGCTTCGTGAGAAGGGTATGGCTAAGGCTGAGAAGAAGGCAAGCAGAATCGCAGCTGAGGGTACAGTTGCTGATTTGATTACAGATGACGCTAAGTCAGGTTTGATTGTTGAGATTAACATCGAGACAGACTTCGCTGCTAATACACCTAAGTTTAAGACTTTTGTAAGCAATGTTTCAAATCATATTATGGATAAGAAGCCGGCTGATGTTGATGAGTTGTTTGCTCAGAATCTCAACATTGATGCTTCAAAGACAGTATTGGATTATCAGAAGGAAGCTATTGCTGATATCGGAGAGAATACTTCAATTCGTCGTTTTGCATTGTATGAGGTTAACGGAATGGGTTCTGTTGCTTCTTATATTCATGCAGGCGGACGTGTTGGTGTTCTTGTAGAGATTGCCGTTGATAATGACGATGTAATCACAAATCCTGTTTATAAGCAGATGGCAAAGGATCTTGGTATGCAGATTGCTGCTTCTAATCCTTCATGGGTTGCAGAGAGCGATGTTCCTGCTTCTGAGATTGAGAAGGAAACTGAGATTATCACAAATAAGGCTCTTGCAGAAGGTAAGCCTGAGAAGATTATTGCTGACAGAATTGTTCCTGGTCAGATTAAGAACTTCTACAAGATTAACTGCCTTTTGAATCAGGAGTATGTTAAGGATGATTCAATGACAGTTGCTCAGTATATTGATTCTGTAGCTAAGGAGTTGGGTTGTGCAATTTCTGTTGTTAGATTTGCAAGATTCGGTCTTGGCGAAGGTATCGAGAAGAAAGCTGATGACTTTGCTGCTGAGGTTATGGCTCAGGCAGGTCTTTAATCAGATAAACATAATTAAATAAAATCAGGACCGACTCAGAGTTGATTTTTGAGTCGGTCCTTTTATATTCGGAGTTACTTACTGATTGTTAAAATATCAGTTTTGAGAAGTTGGGTTATTTACGACACCTGCAAACAGTGGTAACGATGTATTGTCACTGCTTGTTACCATATAGATGAAAGGTCTGTTGAAAGTAAGGTATTTATCATTGTTTTTTGCGTCATATGCTCTGATTCCGACAGCTGAGAAAGCTGCTGCCGTTACGCCTTCTTCGTCTATCATAATTCTAGATGCATGTACGAATTCATTTACATACAAATTACTGTCATCTGTAATTTTTGAGAAATCAGATTTATTCGGATTGAAAATGTTTGTAATTCCAAGATTCGAAAGTTGATTTTCAAGCTCGTAAAATGACGATATATCAAATTTAGGAATCGTTAGATATAAAGACGAATCAGATGGTAATATCTGCTTTTTGTTTTCATTTGAGAGAAATTCTTCAAAATCTTCGGAATTAAGGATTTCTTCAGGAGAATACTCTTCATTGGGCAAGATAAACCACATAAGGTTACCGTCTTCCAGTTCTTTATAGGTTGCCTCGAATGAATCACTGACAAAGTAAGGATATTGAGTTCCTTTGTCCGACATATATTCAATATCTATCTCATTTCCGTCCGATGTTTTGAAGGCGGCAATATATGGTTCTTCTCTTGAAGGAAAAGCAGTTTCCCAATTGCTGTTAAAGTATATTGCCGAGACTAAAGCCAGAATTGTATCCGGGTTTGTGTTGAATTTCTCTGCAGCTTCTTTAAGCATATTATTTGTTCTCTCATTAATCCAATTATGTATTTGGTCGTTTGCTTCTTCTGTTCCCATATTGACAGAATATGACTCACTCAGATAGTATTCGGCAAGATTTGATTCTGCTTCTTTCTTATAAGAGTAATTAATGCTTTTCCAAAGAGAATTTGCAAATGAAGTGTTCTGATTTGAAGTGTTCATTAATTTATTTACTTCATCTCTTATAGTATTTATATCTTCTGTTTGCAGTAACTCACATATTTGATTATATGAGTCACCATCTGTGATTTCAGTCAGCATTCCGAGAATAATGTACAAATTAGCAGGGGATATACTCATATTTGATTCCTTTGAGTATAGGGACTGCATAATCTCGCAAGTAAAGTGTGCGATTTGTTCATCAGTAAGTTCCGGTACGCCTTCACTGTTGACAGTTGTTGCTTCAGGTGTTGGTTTGTCAGTTGATGCACGAGATGTCGATGTGCATGACGACATTCCGAGAAGCAATGAGGCGATTGTAACAGTAATAACAGAATTACGTAGTTTTCTTTTCATAACTTTTTCTCCTTTTTTCTATGATATTATTGAAGCAGTTGCTTCATGCTTATATTCTCGAAAATATGATTTTTAAGTTTCATATAATTGAGTTATATTTGGTGATAAATTGCGGCATCGTGTTTTTTTTATTAAGGAAGGACTTTCAGTAATGTTTCGCGAACCTATTGGAAATTATTATGTAAGTATAAAAAATGTTGATACGGATGAGACAGGTGATATTGCTCACAGACGTCGAGTACCGATTACAATTTTTTATCCGTCAAAGGCTTGGGAGAAGGAATGTCCGTATAAAGACGGAGCTTACCAGAAATCGGCACCTCATTTTGTCGATAACGGTGTTCGCACTTATTGTGGTATGGATGCGGAGTTTATTAATACAGAAAGGTCTTTGCCGGTTGTTATTTACAGTCACGGATTGACGGGATTTGAGATGGAAAGCACGGTTCTTTGCGCCGATATTGCATCAAAAGGATATATTGTGGCATCTGTCGGACATCCGTATGGTTCTTCCGCTGTAACTTATACAGACGGGAGTACATTTATTGACGATACTCCTTTCGAGAACTTAAAGAAAAATTTGAATGCTTTGGAAGCTTTATGGTATGAGGATATACTTGCAGCGACAAAGAAACTTAGGGAAATGAACAGCTCTGATTCAGGATGGAGCGGGAAGCTGAATATGAATTCGGTAGGTATACTGGGTGTATCTTTTGGAGGGTGTTGCGGTATTGCAGCCGTGTTAAAGGATGATACATATAAGTATGCTGTTAATTTGGACGGTTCATTGTTAACGGAACTTGATTTTATTTATAAAGATAAGCCTATACTTATTTTATGCAGCAGATTCAATGTTATGGCTTATCGCAAATTATCTGTTGCAGGTTGTACGTCGGTAGATATAGAGAAAATCAAAAAAGTAATACATTGGGAATATTCAGACGGAATTTATCTTAGTGATAAAGGCAAAAGCAATCGTGAATGGGCTGATCGAGTTAGTAAATACAGAGCAGAACGAATCATTGATTTTATAGGCAAAATAATATAAAAATCTTTAATCGAGAAAAATATTAATATTAACGTGTCAAGTCTTTTATTATTTCATAATTAAATATAAAATAGTAGGGATTGTAACGGAGGTTAGTTTTATGAGTGAACCAAAATATAAGCGTATTCTTCTTAAAATCAGCGGAGAGGCTTTAGCCGGTGATAAGAAGATTGGTATTAATGATGATGTTGTGATTAAAATTACTGAACAAATAAAGAAGGTTACTGACTTGGGAGTTCAGGTAGCTCTTGTTGTAGGAGGCGGTAACTTCTGGCGAGGAAGATCATCTGAGGCAATGGACAGAGTAACAGCCGATCACATGGGAATGCTTGCTACACTTATGAATGCACTCGCACTCTCTGATGCTTTGGAACAGCACGGTGCTACAACCCGTGTTATGTCAGCGGTAGAGTGCAGACAGATGGCAGAACCATATATTAAAAAAAGAGCAGTAAGACATTTGGAGAAGGGCAGAGTAGTAATATTTGCCTGTGGTACCGGGAATCCGTTTTTCTCCACAGATACAGGTGCAGCATTGAGAGCAAATGAGATTGGTGCAGATGTATTTATGAAGGCTACAATGGTTGACGGTGTTTATGATAAAGATCCTAATGTTTATCCTGATGCAGTTAAGTATGATGTTATCAGTCATGATGATGTATTAAGAATGAATCTTAAGGTTATGGACGCTACGGCAGCTGCTTTATGCAGAGATAATCAGACGAGAATATTGGTATTTTCTATGAAGGATCCTGAGAATATTGTCAGAATTGCTTCAGGTGAAGAATTAGGTACTATTGTAGAATAATTGGGAGGTTATTATGATTGAGATTACAAAGAATGATTATGATTCTATCGAAGAGAAGATGAAGAAAACCATTGCTAATTTGGTTGAGAATTTTAATTCTATTCGTGCAGGAAGAGCTAATCCGCATGTATTGGATAAGATAACAGTTGATTATTACGGTGCGCCGTCTCCTCTTAATGCAGTTGCTAATATACAGGTTCCGGAGGCAAGAATGATTACACTTACTCCTTGGGATCCTTCAACATTGAAAGAAATTGAAAGAGCAATTCTCGCTTCTGATTTGGGTATTACACCAAGTAATGACGGTAAGATAATCAGATTGGTATTCCCAATACTTACAGAGGAAAGACGTAAGGAATTGGCAAAATCAGTAAAGACTTACGGAGAAGAAAGCAAAGTTGCTATTCGTAATGTCCGCAGAGATGCAATTGATAAGATGAGAGCAGCTAACAAGAAGAAAGAACTTACTGATGATGTACTCAAAGAATTTGAGGATAAAGTTCAGAAAATAACCGATAAGTATATAGATGAAGTTGAGAAAACTTGTGATAAGAAAGAAAAGGAATTGATGGAAATCTGATTCTTGTAAGAAGCGAGGTAGTAACTTCGCTTCCTTTTATGTATCAGTTTTTGTCTTGAGTGATTGATTAATATGGCAATTTTTGGTAGTAAAAATAATGAAATTGACAGTGATATTAAGGTTCCGGTATCACTCGGTGTTATTATGGACGGCAACGGAAGATGGGCAAAAAAGCGTATGCTTCCGAGATCTGCAGGGCATCGTGCAGGGGCTGAGAACCTTAAGGAGCTTTGTCGCAATTGCGGTAACTACGGAGTTAAGTATCTTACCGTATACGCTTTTTCTACGGAAAATTGGTCCAGACCTAATGATGAAGTTGATCAGTTAATGAAGCTGTTTGTTGAATTCTTCGATCGATATGATTCAGAGTTGGAACAGGAAGGCATAAGGGTTCGTTTTTCCGGAGATATAGCTTCTCTTCCTGAGAATATTCGCAAAGTGTGTGAAGAAGGTGAACGCAGATCGGTAAATCGTAAGAAAATGCAGTTGATAGTTGCATTTAATTATGGCGGCAGACGTGAACTGGTAAATGCAGTTAGAAACATCTCGGAAAAGGTGAAGTCCGGTGAACTGAGTGTTGACGATATTGATGAGGAGTTGATATCTCAGAATATGTATTTGCCTGATGTACCGGATCCTGATTTGATTATCAGACCAAGCGGTGAGAAGCGACTTTCAAATTTTCTTCTATGGGAGTCGGCATATTCAGAATTATGGACCTCTGATTGCTTGTGGCCGGATTTTGGTTTTGAAGAATTGACAAATGCTTTTCGTGATTATTCAAAACGTGACCGAAGATATGGCGGTCTTTCAAAAGAAAGTAGTGAACAAGGGAAGTAGATTTAATGAAGCAGAGAGTTATAACAGGTACATTATTTACGATAGTAGTAAGTGTTTTTATTGGATTGGCTTATTTTTATCCGATAGTTTCGCTGATTTTTTCATTAATAGTAGGAACTGTAGCTTTAGTGGAATTATATAAAGCACTTAAAGCCGGGAAGTATCAGCCGTCTGCATTTTTTATGTTTTTAGGCGGAATTTTTGCTTTGATTTCTCTTTTGGCAGGTACGGTTTTGACAGACCGATATCCGGCTCTGGCTTTTGAATTGTATATAGCATTGGAATTGTCGTTGTGTCTTGTTACTGCTGTTTGGCCGTCTATAAAGAATAAGAGCGATACTCAGTTTTATGACGGTATAGCTACTGCAGGAAGCATATTGTATGTTACATTTCCTTTGTTTTGTCTTGTTACAACCACGTATATTTTCGAGAACGGATGGTTTTATATGGTAGTAGCCTTGGTTGCACCGTGGATATCGGACGTGTTCGCTTATTTTACCGGTGTTCTTTTTGGTAAACATAAAATAGTACCTCGTATCAGTCCAAAGAAAACATGGGAAGGTTGTATCGGAGGAGCTGTATTTTGTGCTTTTGCAGTAATGCTTTATTTTGATTTTGTAGTTTACAGAATTGAGAATTTCAAGATGAATATTGTTGTTTTCTCGATAATTATGTTTTTGATGGGGTTAGCGATTTCTGTGATGTCACAAATCGGAGATTGGTTTGCATCTGTAATTAAACGTCATGTGGGAATAAAGGATTACGGCAAGTTTCTTCCGGGGCACGGCGGAATGATTGACAGATTTGACAGTACATTTTATACATTGCCTGTCGGATTACTTATCGGCGTAATTTCAATGTTCTTAAAGTGATTTGTGAGAAGGAATAAGGGATATGAAAAGGTTAACAATATTAGGCTCAACCGGTTCTATCGGTACACAAACTCTCGAAGTAGTTAGACAAAATCCGTCAGATTTTGTCGTGGAAGGTTTGAGTTGTTCGTCGAATATTGATTTGATGTATAAGCAGATTTTGGAGTTTAAGCCGCGATTTGCAGCGGTCAGTAATGAGAAAAAAGCTAAAGAATTGATTAACATGCTTAACTGTACAGTAGCAGAGAATGTTATCATTCCGAAGATTTTTACGGGTGAAGATTCTAATTCTGAGATTGCTGTTGCAGGTGATACAGATATTGTTGTAGCGGCAATGGTTGGTGTAGCGGGTTTAAAACCTGTAGTATGTGCAATTAATGCAGGTAAGGATATAGCTTTAGCTAATAAAGAGACGCTCGTGGCAGGCGGTGATATAGTTATGCCGCTTGTTAAGGCGAAGAATGTGAAGCTTCTTCCGGTTGACAGTGAACATTCAGCCATATGGCAATGTCTTTGGGGTGAGAAACACACCGACCTTGACAGAATTCTTTTGACTGCTTCCGGCGGTCCGTTCAGAGGTTATACAACAGAACAATTAAAAGATGTTACATTGGATAAGGCTTTAAAGCATCCTACATGGAACATGGGCGGAAAAATTACAATAGATTCCGCTACAATGATGAATAAAGGTTTGGAAGTGATTGAAGCCGGTCATTTGTTTAGCATTCCTGTTGATAATATAGACGTTGTAGTTCATCCTCAAAGTATTATTCATTCAATGATAAGACTTAAGGATGGTTCTGTTTTGGCTCAAATGGGTAAACCATCCATGATTATGCCTATTATGGTGGCGCTTTACTATCCTGAAAGAGGAAATAGGTTTTTGGAGGAATTTAATCCTTTTGATTCAAAATGTTCAAATATTACTTTTGAGAAATGTGATACTTCAGTATTTACTCTTTTGGACCTTGCTTACAGCATGGGCAGAATCGGCGGATTAATGCCTGCTGTTATGAACGCGGCGAATGAAGAAGCTGTATTTGCGTTTTTGGATAAAAAGATTTCTTTTTTTGATATACAAAATTTGGTACACGATGTATGCGATAATTTATCCGATAACATCAGATATGATGAGAATATTTCACTGGACGGTATTTTGGAAGCTGATAGAGAAGCAAGAATAATTACTCGTCAATATATGAAAGATTTAAATATTTAATGAGGTATATATGATAGTCAGCATTATTGTAGTAATAGTTATGCTTGGAATTATAGTTACAATTCATGAGTTAGGACATTTTTGGGTAGCCAAATTTTTGAAGATAAAGGCATATGAGGTTTCTATTTTTGTAGGACCGATTTTGGCTTCATGGAAACGTAAAGGTGTAGATTATTCAATACGTGCGATACCATTGGGAGCCTATGTCAGATTTTCTGATTTTGATGAAAACGGTGATGTTATTGTATCTGATGATCCTCAACTTCTTATCAACCAACCGCGATGGAAAAGATTTTTGGTTGCTATAGCCGGACCGGTCATGAATGCTGTTTTGGGTGTTATTTTATTTACTATATTGTATTCTTGTATAAGTTTTACATCATTAGATGTTTTTGAAGCTCCTTCTGACAGTCAGCTTTATGCTACAGAATATAATCCGGGTGACAGAATATGTAAAATCAACGGTCACAGAGTATGGAATTATATTGATATGTATTTTGAAATTGAGAAGGGTTCAAATGAAGAAGACCCTATGATTGTTACTTTCAAAAACTCTGAAACAGGTGACTATTACGATGTTACACTTTTTCCGGAATTGAAGACAAGACCTATGATGGGAATCAGATATTATCAGGATACCGATAATAAGTATAACGGTTGGGAGATAATATCAGTTATGCCGGAACAAAACGGTGGGCATCCTGTACTTAAGGAAGGTGACTATTTGACCGAGATTAACGGAATAAGCGTAGAAGAAGCGCTGGATAATCCTGCTTTTACCGATATGCATGACGGTGATAATATGACGTTGACTTATATACGTAACGGAGAAGAGTTTACAGCAGATTGCGTGACGACCGTAATGACATATGCAAACAATCGCGGTCTTAATCCGACTTATAAAATGGTTGATTCATTTTCGGATTTCCTTGAAGCATTCGGTTATGCTGCCAAAATGCCGCTGAGCGTGGCAAATGTAAGTGTAAAGAGTATAGCAAGTGTTTTTAACGGCAGAGAGAAAGTTTATAATATGGTTTCAGGTCCGGTAGGTGTTACTACTGCTGTATCTGATGTTGTTCAGGATGTTGATCAGACTGCTTCATTTAAATTTGTAAATTTATTAAATTTGAGTGCTATGATTTCAATTGCGCTGACTTTCTCTAATCTTCTTCCTATTCCGGGATTGGACGGAATACAGATAATTCTTTTGTTTGTTGAGATGATTCTCGGAAGACCTATATCGAAGAGAGCAGAGAATGTTATTAACGTTTTGGGATTTATACTTATAGTCCTTCTTGTAATATTTGCGCTTACGTCAGATGTCGTTCGAATATTTGCCGGAGGTATGTGATATGGAAAAGATTAACAGAAAAAATACGAAAATTGTTACTGTAGGCGGCGTAAAGATTGGCGGCGGTAATCCTATTCCTGTTCAGTCTATGAATAATACCGATACCGGTGATGCGGAGACAACATTAAGACAGATTAGGGATTTGTATGAAGCCGGATGCGATATTACAAGAGTAGCTGTTCCGGATGAGAAAGCAGTTGATTCTTTGAGGGAGATATGTAAAAAATCGCCTATACCGATTGTAGCGGATATTCATTTTGATTACAGACTTGCTGTAAAGGCTGCTGAGAACGGAGCTTCTAAGATTAGAATTAATCCGGGAAACATCGGCAGTGGGGATAATGTAAGAGCAGTAGTTAAAGCTTGTAAGGCACGTAATATTCCTATTCGTGTCGGTGTCAATTCCGGTTCTCTTGAAAGAAAATTAATAGAGAAATACAACGGTATTTGTGCCGAGGCTATGACAGAAAGTGCTTTGAATTCTGTATCTATTTTAGAAAATCAGGATTTTGACGATATTGTAATCAGCATTAAATCATCAAGTCCTCTTCTTACAATACAAACATACCGAGAATTAAGTTCAAAGTGTAATTATCCTTTGCATGTCGGTGTAACCGAAGCGGGTACTTTAAGAGAAGGAATTATTAAATCTTCTGTAGGAATCGGTACACTTCTTGCCGAAGGAATAGGTGATACTATAAGAGTGTCTTTGACAGGGAATCCTTTAGATGAAGTAAGAGCCGGTATAAGCATACTGAAGTCACTGAACTTGAGAAACGGAGGAATTACTTTTGTTTCTTGTCCGACTTGCGGCAGGACACAGGTTCCTTTAATCGAGTTGGCAAATGAGATTGAAGACAAAATAAGCGGTCTTCCTTATAACTTGAAGGTTGCTGTTATGGGTTGCGTTGTTAACGGTCCCGGAGAAGCAAAAGATGCAGATATCGGATTGGCCGGCGGAATAAATGAGTTTCTGCTTTTTAAGAATGGAGTTACGGTTCGTAAAATACCTGCCGAAAATGCCGCAGATGAGTTTGTCAAAGAGGTAATAAGTCTTGGTGAAGAACGATTAAAATAGGATTGTATTTTAGAATACAAGCTGTTTTCGTATAGGGAGTTTAATATGTCTGTATTTTTTGCGCAATATTTCAGTGATATATTGTCTGATTCGATAACCGGTTTAGATGGGCTGGTTATTGATAAAATGGCACTTAACAAGGATCAGAACAAAATACGTTTTTACTTGTCAGGTTTCAATTCAATTAATGATTTCAGAGTGCTTACTGACGCGGTATATGAGTTGTCGGTATATTTTAGTGACAAAGTAGATGTTATTTTTACTGATGCGGACGAAGTATGGTATAACAGCTTGATTTCCGGGCTGGGTGATTATTTGTTCAATTATTTTTATTTCGGTGGAAGTATTGAATGTGATTTGGATTCGTTTGATTATAATTTTATTTTTGTTAATACTGATATTCTTTACTCTGACGGTAAATTTATCTTCAATTGTTCTAAAAGTATCGGAGAGATAATAGACAGAGATACCATACAGAAGTTTGCTAATACTGTATCGGTTGTTATTGCAACAATTCTGTCAATTAAAGATTGGGATAATGAGATTAACATTCTTCCTGATGTTGTTGCAGGCAAGGAATATGATTATGTATTTAATCGCAGTAATGCTTCAAATACATCTTCGGCAGTTGAAGAAGAAAAAGATTATGAATATTATCAGAATTATGTTGAGTATAATGAGGTTACGCAGAATACCGATAATACTTCTCAGAATTTCGAGAAAAAGGAAGATACAGAAGCTGATGCCAATACTTGGCTTGCTAAAAGTGAGATGATAAAGAAGAATCTGAAGAAGGAGCAGAATTTCTTTAAAAGAAAGAAGTTTGAAGCAGATCCGGATGTTGTATTCGGTAACTTCAGTGAAGATTGTGATACATTGTCAATTTCTGAATTATCAAGTGCCGGAGGTAAGGTTAATATTGTCGGAAAATTCATTCTTTTCGATGAGGAGGATAAGGGTACATTAAATAAAAAGGGTACTTGTGTAATTGAGAAGTTCTGTATTATTGATAAAACAGGCGGAATTAGTGCAATTGCTTTTCCGAGACCTTCAGAAGCAGATAAATTTGACGATGTTTTCAGAGCCCAAAATAAGTATGCAATTTTTCAAGGAACTGTTGATTTTACCGGATTTGAACCGCAGTTTAAGGTTGACTCTGCAAAGATTACCGACAGCCCGAAGCAAAGAGAAGATAAGGCGCCGGTTAAGCGTGTAGAGCTACATGTTCATACCTCTTTCAGTGAGAAAGATGCACTTATAGCGCCGAAGGATCTTGCAAAGCAGGCACAAAGATTCGGTCATCGCGCCTGTGCTGTAACAGATCACGGCGTTGTACAGGGATTCCCTCATTTTGATACGGCTACAAGGAAGATGACAGTCAAAGATTCAGAAGAACCTTTTAAGGCTATACTTGGTTGTGAGGGTTATCTTGCTGATGACGGTCCGACTGTTTTCTATAATATTCCGTTCGATGATTCAAAGAAACGTAAAGTGGGTTCAATTGTTGCATTGTCCCTGCGCCTTGAAAATGATGCTGATGTTAATACTGCTGACCCGCTTACTACAAAGATAAAATCTGTTTTTGCTCGTAAGTATGTACTTAAAAACTATAAAGGAATAAGAACTTATCCTGAAGGTGAGACTCCTGAAGCAGCAGCTGAGTTCTCGAAAATAGATATTGATACTTCACTCTGGAATCCGGAAGAATTACCTGAATCATTGAGAAATCCGGATGCAGGCTTCATACTGGATTTGGCTGATGATAAAACAAGAAAGATTAATATTAATGATACTCTGGATGAGTATTATTCATCTGATGATACTGAATATGTACCTGATGAGATTTGTTTTGTTCATTCGGAAGATTTCTATGTTGATGTAGAAGACGGTGTATATTCCGGAAAAGGTGAACCGCCGGATTCATATTTTGACATGGGACGACTTGTTGATTTTATTGGAGATGCTTACCTTTGCGGTGAGAATATTTTTGCTGTGTTGGGCTTTATCAGAAGAGCCGGCTATGCAATCAATATTGAGGAACACAAGTATTACAGATTTAAGTTTAACATGCCTGTAATTGATATTGAGTCAATTCTCGAATTTATATATCCTGATTATTATGAGAAGTATCATTATGATATTAATAATTTGCTTACTGATTTTGAGATTAACAACAATGTTTCTGATTCTGAGATTGATGCTGTTACTGCGCTGACTGATGATGATAACAGAGGATATATAGCGGATACGATGAGCAGGATGGCAGCCTGTGCTGAATTTGTTATAGATTATCTCAAGAAGCAGGACAGTGTGAATGCAGTTGTCCTGAATGAAAGAATAGGCCATAAAGAACTCGGAGATATTATAGCCAAGAAGAATAAGTATAAACACATTATATTACTTGCAAGAGATGAAGTAGGTAAATATAACCTGTATCGACTTGTATCAGAGTCTCATTTGCATTATTTCGGTATGCGCCCGAGAATGCCGAGATCAATGATAAAGTATTTTAAATCATCGATTATTATCGGCGGTGCCTGTGAGCAGGGTGAAGTATTCAGATTAATGACTGATGCTTACGGAGAATGTAACAAGAATAAAGATGCATGTGTTGATGCCCTTTGCGCTTCTTTGGATTTCAGAAAGACACTGAAGCTTTATGATTATTTGGAGATTCAGCCGCTAACCAATAACTCATTTATGACGAGACGTAATTCAAAGGGTGATTTCCCGTTGGGTTATCCTGTTGATATGAATGATATACGTAATTTTAATATTATTCTTACGGAAATTGCAGACAGATTCGGTATGCCTTGCTGCGCTACTACTGATGCTCATTTTCTTAATAAGGATGATGCAAAATATCGAAAATATTTGCTTATGGATATGGGATTCAAAGATGCTGACGAACAGGCAGATTTGTATTTCAGAACTACAGATGAGATGCTTGAAGAGTTCAGTTATCTCGGTGAGGAAAAGGCATATGAGGTTGTTGTAGCCAATACCAATATGATTGCCGATAAGATTAATTACGGTATTAAAGCGTTCCCTGACGGAACATATCCGCCGATTATTCCTACAGCAGCTCAGGATGTAATTAATATTGCATGGACAAAAGCAAACAGAATGTATCGTTATAACGGAAAGCTTAATCAAGTTGTTAAAGACAGACTTGATGTAGAATTGGAATCAATTATCGGTAACGGTTACGGTATTATGTACTACATTGCTTATCGTCTTGTAAAGAAATCAAACAGAGACGGATATATTGTTGGTTCACGAGGTTCGGTAGGTTCTTCATTTGTAGCAACTATGTGCGGTATATCGGAGGTTAATCCGCTTGCTCCGCATTACCTTTGCGAGAAGTGTCATTACCTAGAATTTGATAATTCCGGAGAATACGGTTCCGGTTTTGATATGCCTAAGAAGCTGTGTCCGAATTGTAATATAGAAATGCATCGTGACGGACAGGATATTCCGTTTGAGACTTTCTTAGGATTCGGAGGCGGTAAACAGCCTGATATCGATCTGAACTTCTCAGGTGAGTATCAGCCTAATGCCCATAAATATGTAGAGTATCTGTTCGGTATATCCAATACCTTCAGAGCAGGTACCGTATCAGGTTTGCAGGCAAACAACGTTAAGGCTATTGCTACAAGAATAGGTGAACAAAACGGTGTACAGTATTCAAATGCAACCAAGCTGTTTATGACAGAGGGAATTATAGGTGTAAAGAGTACAACAGGTCAGCATCCGGGAGGAATCGTAGTTATTCCGAAGGAGATGGAGATTTATGAGTTTACTCCGGTTCAGTATCCTGCCAATAAGGTGGACAGCGGAATTATTACTACACATTATACATTTAAAGAAATGCATGATACTATTCTTAAGCTTGATATTCTCGGTCACGATGATCCGACTGTTCTTAAAATGCTTAATAGAATAACCGGTGTACAGATAGAAGATATCCCTATACCTGATGATCAGGTAATGCGAATACTTGAGTCTACGGATGTTTTGGGTTTTCCTATTGAGAAGACCGATGCCGGTGCGGCTACTCTCGGTTTGCCTGAGGTAGGTACTGATATGGCGAGAGGAATGATTAAAGAGACGAAGCCAACGACTTTCTATGATATAGTTCAGTTGATGGGACTGTCTCACGGTACGGATGTATGGACAGGAAATGCTCAGGAGCTTATCCGTAAGGGAATATGTGATATTAAGTCTGTTATCGGTTGTCGAGACTCAATTATGACAAGACTCATATATTGGGGACTTCCGAATAAGGATTCATTCCAGATTATGGAGGGCGTTCGTAAAGGAAAAGGACTTAAAGAAGAGCAGGAAGCTTTAATGATTGAGAAGGGCGTTCCTGATTGGTACATAGAATCTTGTAAGAAGATTAAGTATATGTTCCCTAAGGCACACGCTGCGGCATATACCATATCTCTTCTCAGAGTTGCATGGTTTAAGGTATATAAACCTGAAGAATACTATTGTGCATTTTTCTCAATAAGAGGTGATGAATTTGATGCTGATACAATGTGTCGCGGTCAGGCGAAGGTTGTTGAGAATCGTAAGGAACTTGCAAGAGCTAAGCAGGATGATCGTAATAATCCTAAGCTTAAGTCAAAGTATTATTTAACTGAACTTGTAGAAGAGATGTACGCAAGAGATATTGAGTTTGTTCCGATCAGTATAATGGAATCGGATGCAGTATATTTTAAGAAGGTCGATGATAAAAAAATACTGCCGCCGTTGAATGCAATAAGTTCAATATCTGATGCTATTGCCAATTCTATTGTTAAAGCACGTGAAGACGGACCGTTTGCTAATAAGGAAGATATAATGACAAGAGCCGGAGTAGGTCAATCAACAATAAAAAGATTGACTGAGTATGGTTTGTTGGATGATCTTCCTGATTCAAGTCAGGTAAGTATGTTTGATTTATTGGGAGGTATGTAATTTTAAATATTGCCATATGTTGACTGCAAAAGTTTTATTAAGAGAATCGGTAAAACAACTGGATAAACCATTTTCTTACGGTGTTCCTGATGAATTAGGGAGCAGGATTAAGTGCGGGCAATATGTCAATGTGCCTTTCGGAAGAGGAAATCATTTTAAATTGGCTGTAGTAATTGAATTAATTGATATTTGCGATGAGAATGAAATCAGCAAATTAAAGTTAATTCAGAATATAGTAGATGATGAACCGGTCATTAATTCTGAGCAGATTAAGCTTATAGGTTTTCTTAAAAGTCATTATTTATGTACATCCGGAGATGCAATAAGTCTTCTGGTGCCGTCGGTTGTCGGTAATCGTAACTGCCGTCAGGTTAAGTATTTATCTTTGGTTGACAAAGATATGGCAAATAAGGCTTTGTGGAATAAAGAATTAAGAAGCATTAATCATGTTCATATTATAGAGTATCTTTTGGCAAACGGTGAGCAACCTCAGGATAATCTTTATAATGATTTAAATGTTAACAGACCTCAGATTAAGACATTAATTGAACGTGGATTGATAAGAGAGAATAAGAAGAAATCTTATGTAAACAAAAACAACATAATCAATGCAGACATGCAAAGCAATGAAGGTGCACAAGGTTTTGATGTTTGTTATGAATTAAATCCTGTTCAGCAAAAGGCTTTTGATGAGATTAATATTATAGATAACAGTCCTGACAGAAATAAAATGTTTTTACTTCACGGGATTACCGGCAGCGGCAAAACAGAAGTTTATCTTCATTTGGTAGATGAGGTTTTAAAAAGGGGCGAGGGTGTGTTATATCTTGTTCCTGAGATTGCCCTGACACCTCAGACGGTAAGGTGGATAACCGGCAGATTTGATGTTCCGGCAGCAGTTATGCACAGCGGTTTAAGTGATAAGGAACGCTATGAACAGTGGGATATAATTAGGAGCGGAGAGGCAAAAATAGTAATTGCTGCAAGAAGCGGTATTTTTATGCCTGTTAAAAATCTCGGCCTTATTATTCTTGATGAGGAACACGATAATTCATATGTATCTGACTCGTTTCCGCGATACAACAGTACGGAAATTGCTGTTGTTCGTGCAAAAAATAACAATGCTTTCCTGATTTTAGGTTCTGCTACACCTTCTGTTAAGTCTTACTATCTTGCATCAAAGGGTATATATAATTTGGTAGAGATTAACAAACGGGCAAATGAGAAGGCCAAACTGCCTAAGGTTATTATGGTTGATATGAAGGAGCAGTTAAAACTGGGTTCCGGTGAGATGCTTTCTGTTCCGTTACGGCAGGCAATTGCCAAAGCAATCGGTGACGGAAAACAGGCAATTATATTTCTTAACCGAAGAGGATATTCGAGAAGCCTTGTTTGCAGTGATTGTAATGAATTTGTTTCCTGTCCAAACTGCTCTGTTGCAATGACCATACACAACAGTAAATATGCAGGTGACAAGATGTTAATATGTCATTATTGCGGTTATATGCTTCCGGTTGAGCAGGCAGAATGCAAAACGTGCGGCGGAAAAAAACTCAAACGTGTCGGATTCGGAACTGAACAGCTTGAGGAAGAGCTTAAACGAATTTATCCGAAAGAGAAAGTATTGAGAATGGATCAGGATACAACTCTGAGCAAGGGAAGCCACGAGGAAATAACAGAAGCATTCAGAAGACATGAAGCTTCAATTCTGATAGGTACACAAATGATTGCCAAGGGACATGATTTCCCGGATGTTACCGTTGTCGGAATACTCGGTGCTGATTTAATGGCTAACAGCAGTAATTTTCATTCTTCGGAAAACACATTTCAACTTATAACTCAGGCCTCAGGAAGAGCAGGCAGAAATGGTGATGAAGGTTATGTTTTTCTTCAGACATTTAATACGGAAAATACGATTTTAAAATATGCGGCGACACAGGATTATAAGTCGTTTTATAAAGAAGAAATATACTACAGACAGAAGCTGAGATTACCTCCGTTTAAAGCATTGGGAAATATTATTATAAGTTCGGAGAATGAGGAAACGGTGACAACTGTTGCCAACCAGGTTGCTCAGTATGTTAAGGACTATTGTTCATATCAGTCCGGGAATTTTCAATTTGAGATTTACGGTCCTGTTCCGGCACCGATATACGAATTAAGAGGTAATTATCGTATGAATGTGATAGTAAAATCTATAGCAAAAAAATGGATTATCGCTGTATTTAATCAGGTGTCTGAAGATTTTACCGAAAGAGAGTATACTTTGAGTCTTAATTTCGAATAAACCGATAAAAAATGATATAATATATATTTGTGAATAAATTATTCAGGAAGGTAAATTATGGCTTTAAGAAATATAGTTGAAATTGGTGATGATTTATTACGTAAGAAATCAAGGACTGTCGATGTTATCAACTCCAGAATTATTACGTTGTTGGATGATTTGGCTGATACCATGTACTATGAGAATCGCGGCATAGGTATTGCTGCAGCACAGGTAGGTGTTCTCAGAAGAGTATTTATCGTAGATGTCGGTGATGAGCACGGAAAGATTGAATTTATTAATCCTGAGATTCTTGAACGTGAAGGAACACAGGAGTATTGTGAAGGTTGTCTTTCTGTTCCGGGAAAAAATGCAATGGTTGAAAGACCTGCAAGAATTAAAATAAAAGCTTTAAACAGAGACGGTGAGGAATTTGTTTTGGAAGCAGAAGGACTTCTTGCGGTTTGCATTTGCCATGAATATGATCATCTTGAGGGTATTTTGTTTGTAGATAAGGCAATTGACGGAAAAATATATAATTCTGAAGATCTTATTGATTCTGATGATGAAGATTATGATGAGGAATAAGTTGTAAGCCTGTCCAGGCTTGATTGGTGAATTGATGTATGAATAATAAAGATATCAAAATTGTTTTTATGGGAACACCTGAGTTCTCAAGTGTTGTTCTTCGAGCAGTTGTTGCTGAAGGTTATAACGTATCACTTGCAGTAACTCAGCCTGATAAACCTGTGGGAAGAAAGCATGTTATTACTCCGCCTGATTTAAAGCTATGCGCCGAAGAACTCGGAATTGAAGTATATCAGCCGAATTCTATGAAAACAGATGAAGTATTTGGGGTTATCGCTGAACAAGCTCCGGATTTAATTATTACTGCTGCATACGGTAAGATACTTCCGGAAAGAATCCTTAATATTCCGAGATTGGGTAATATCAATGTTCATGCATCTTTACTTCCGAAGTATAGAGGCGCTTCTCCTGTACAGAGTTGTCTTCTTAACGGAGATGAGGTTACCGGTGTTACCATTATGAATATGGATGTAGGAATGGATACAGGTGCTATGCTTTCGCAGGAGAAATTAAAGATTAATCCTAATATTCATTATGATGAACTTATGTCTGAATTGGCTGCAGTAGGATCTAAACTTCTTGTTGAGACTCTCTCTTCTTATATCGATGGTAAAATTATTCCTGTACCGCAGAATGATGATGAAGCGGTTAATTGCTTTCCGATTACGCCTGATATGGGTGAATTCAATTGGAATTTTACAGCTCAGAAGATTCATAATATTGTCAGAGCTTTGAGTACCTGGCCGGGAGCTTATGTTTTGAATGAAGGTAATAAACTTAAGGTATATGATACTGAGATTGTTGATTCTTTTGACGAGAGCACACTTCCGTTTGAAGTAAAGAACGGAATGATTCTTAAGGCACATAAAAGTGATTTAATTGTAAAATGCAATAATTCATATATTAATCTCAGAGAATTGCAGGTTCCCGGCGGTAAAAGACTGAAGTCTTCGGATTGTGCTCATAATTTTAAGCCGGGTACATTTATTTAAGGTAAGAAGATGCGTAAAGAGTTGGTTTTAAGAGAAGATGATGTAAAGAAGTATCTGAGAGAGTCTTTTGATGACAGGGAAAAGTGTTTTCTTTTGCTGTATCAGGTTTTCGAGAACGGAGCTTTTACAAATCTTCTTTTGCAGAACGTTAATAACTTTGTCCGTGCAATGTTTTATGGTACGGTAACCTATTCGCATTCCATTGATTTTCTTGTCAAACATCTTACAGGTGAAGACGTGACAAAGATGGATTCGGTGACACGTAACGTAATCCGAATGGGTGTGTGGCAACTTGCTTTTTCTGACAAGGTGCCTGAGCATGCAGCAGTATTTACTACGGTTGAGATTATAAAGAAATATAATATCAGTGCTTCCGGTTATGTAAACAAAATATTGCACAATATTATTGCCAAGGGAAGTCAGGCACTTGATATCTCTCAGTACAGAGATGACGTGAAGGTCTCTTTAAGCAGCGAGATATACGGAATACTAAAGAAATATTACGGTAAGGAACGTGCTGTTAGAATCGGACAGGCATTTCTCAAACAACCCAAATTGAGTATAAGAGTAAATACGCTCAAAGCATCAAGAGAAGAGCTTATTTCAGAACTTGAAAAAGATAATGTAAAAGTTATCGGAAAAGGATTTTGTGATGATTGTATTTACGTAGATATGAATGATGTTGAGCTTACGGAGCTTCGTTCTTTTAAGGAAGGCCGTTTTTTTGTGCAGAATGAGGCTGCTATGCTTGCTTCGGTAATAGCTGCACCTTCTAAGGGGAATCGTATTCTTGATTGTTGCAGTGCTCCGGGCGGAAAATCAACTCACATGGCCCAGATAGCAGGAGATGATTGCTTTATTGATGCTGTGGATATCAAAAAGTCACGTGTGGAACTTATAAATGAGAATGCAGAACGTCTCGGAATTAATTCTGTACATGCACGTCTCGGTAATGCTTTAGATGTAAATTATACAGGAGAGAACTTTGAACCGTATGATATTGTTGTATGCGATGTTCCTTGCAGCGGTTTGGGACTGCTCGGAAGAAAGCCTGATATAAGACTTACAATTACTTATTCAAGAATAGAGGAGCTTATTCCTACACAGCAAAAAATTCTTGATATTGCTTCACAGAAGGTCAGACCGGGAGGAGTTTTGATTTACAGCACATGTACTCTTAATAAAAGAGAGAATGAAATGCAGGTTCAGGAATTCCTTATTAATCACCCTGAATTTCAGCCTGATTCTTTGGAAAATTATATTCCGAAGAACCTTATTTCCGAAATGAGTGACGAAAGAATAAATGAAGCTTGCAGTAATGGTACAATAACATTAGCTCCTGATGTGGACGGAACAGACGGTTTCTTTATAGCGAGAATGGTAAGGAAGAATAATTAAATGGATAATAAAAAGTTTTGTCTGGATTTAACTTTTGATGAATTGAAAAGCTGGTGCACCGATAAGGGATTACCGCAGTATCGTGCTGAGCAAATATATAAATGGCTTTCTGCCGGTGTTATTGATTTGAATGAGATGAATAATATTCCTAAGAATATCAGGGCGGAACTTGATAAAAGTTTTTACTTTAACGGTACTTCCGTGAACGAGCATGAAGCAATGGTTATGGTTAATGAGTTTATTTCAAAGATAGACGGAACACGTAAGCTCGTATATGAGCTTTATGACGGACATATTATTGAGACAGTTCTTATGCGATATAAACTTGGTGTGTCAGTATGTATTTCATCTCAGGCAGGATGCAAAATGGGGTGTACTTTCTGTGCTTCCGCTCATGCAGGATTCGGACGTTCACTGACTTCAGGTGAGATGTTGGGTCAAGTGGTTATTTCTCAACATCATATCGGTGAGAGAATAAGAAGTGTTGTTGTAATGGGTATAGGTGAGCCATTTGATAATTATGACAATCTTATAGGATTTATTAAACTGGCTAATAACAAAGACGGTTTGAATTTGGGAAGCAGACATATAACAGTATCTACATGCGGTCTTGTTCCGAGAATGAAGGATTTTACAGAATTAAATTCGCAGGTAAATTTGTCAATTTCTTTGCATGCCCCTAATGACGAATTGAGAAAGCAACTTATGCCGATAGCTAATAAGTATTTACTGAATGAGGTTTTGGATGCTTGTCGTGATTATATAAAAAAGACCAACAGACGTATTACGTTTGAGTATTCTCTTTTCGATAATGTTAATGACAGCAAAGAACAGGCATTGGAGCTTGTTCATCTTCTTAAAGGGATACATTGCCACATAAATTTAATTGCAGCAAATGAGTTTGACGGCAGCCCATACAAAAGAAGCAGCGGGAAAAGGGTTGATACTTTCAGAAAGACTTTGGAAGAAATGAATATGAATGCTACTCTGAGAAGAGAGATGGGCACGGATATTATGGCTGCATGCGGACAACTTAGAAGAGGAATGGAGGAAGCCGGTAAGAAATGATACCATATGATGTTATTACCGATGTAGGATTGGTAAGAGATAATAACGAGGATTCATATGCGGTAATAAAAATAGGTGATTATACAATACTTATGGTTGCTGACGGTGTCGGAGGTTTACTGCACGGTGAAGTGGCAAGCAGAACTGCCATAGAATCTGCATCTGATTTTCTTGAGAATAGATTATCTTCCGAAGAAATTAGTAATGCTGAGATTGGTGAATTGCTTAAACTTTTGTATAACAAAGTGAATGCGGATGTAGTTAAGCAAGGATTGAAGTTAAGTAATTCAGATACAGGAACCTTCATGGGAACTACATTAACAATCTGTGTAATATATAAACAGCAGATTACTGTTGCCAATATAGGTGATTCAAGGGCTTATCTCATTCATGGTTCTTCGATAATTAAACTGACGGAAGATCATGTTACTGTGGAAGACAGTCATGTTTTGACAAAGGTTATCGGAGATAACAGTTTTGTGTCCCCTGATATTTACAGATATAGTATAATGTATGGTGATTTGGTTTTATTATCAACAGACGGATTGCATTCTGTTCTTAATGATAATGAGATAGTGGTTTGTTTAAAGAAACATAAAGATTTAAAAGGTTGCCTTACTAATTTGGTAGAGGCTGTATATAAGAAGGGCGCGCCGGACAATGTTACAATTGTATTGGCACACGATAAGCCGGAATAAGCGGCAGTAAAATTATTAACAAGGAGTGTATTTATGGCAGGACCGGAAGGAATGGTATTTGCTAATAAGTATAAGATAAATAAGTTAATCGGTAAGGGCGGTATGGCTTATGTTTATCTTGCTACTGATATTACTAACGGAATGAGTGTGGCAATTAAAATTCTCAAACCTGAATTAGCCGGTGATGATGAATTTGTAAAACGATTTGACTCTGAGGCAAAAGCAGTTGCCTCTCTTTCACATTCGAATATAGTAAAAGTCTTCGGTGTCGGTCATGAGGGCCTTTACAGATATATTGTGCAGGAATATGTTGACGGTATTACGGTTAAAGATTTGATAAATCAAAACGGTCACTTGGATTGGCGAGTAGCTGTTCCTATAGTAATACAGGTTGGTCTTGCTTTGGATACTGCGCATAAGTGCGGAGTAGTTCACAGGGATATAAAACCACAGAATATTCTTATTAACAGAGATAAGGTTGCAAAAATTACTGACTTCGGTATAGCAAGAGCCAATACAACCAATACTATTACTATGACTTCCGGCGGTGCAATGGGTTCTGTACATTATATTTCACCGGAACAGTCAAGAGGCGGTAATGTCGGACCGCAGTCAGATATATATTCTTTGGGTGTTATGTTGTTTGAGATGGTTACCGGAAGACTTCCGTATGACGGCAACAATGATTTGGCTATAGCCGTTAAGCATCTTCAGGATCCTATTCCGCTTGCTTCTTCCTTTGTTCCGGATATTCCTAAGGGTTTGGATTCAATTATCGTGAAGTGTATGCAAAAGCTTCCTAATTTGAGATATCAGTCTATGAGACAGCTCGTAGGAGAACTTGACAGTCTCATGTCTGATCCTAACGGTATTTACGGAAGTATAAATAATAATGCTTCTGAGACAGAGGATGTTAAGCTTACTTTCAGACAGGAAGCCAATTACAATAAGGTTAAAGATTTTGAGAATACTGTTGAGAGCAGAAGAAAGTCTCATCTCAGAGATTCAGGCATACTTATAGCTTTGGTTGTTTTGATTGTCGGAATTCTTATAGGAGTTGTCTCTCTTGCCGTAACATCGATTCATAATGCTACGCAGATAGAAAAAAATAATGAATTCTTGGTAGAAAATTATGTAGGACTTACCAAAAGCGAGGTCGAGAAGAAGTTTGAAGTCAGTGCTCTTCAGGAGGGAAGAGATTATAAGATTGAGTATGAGGTACGAGATGACTATGTTCCGAATATAGTTATAAGACAAAGTATTTCTGAAGGTATAACAATATCAATCGGCAGTAATAAATCTCCGTTAATAATAACTATTTCTCAGTCGGAGGATTCAGACAGCATAACTGTACCAAATTATGTAGGTTTGGATTACCGTTCCGTGCTTGACGGTACTAATTCAGGTGATGTAAATCTGAATTTCGTTTTGGATTTTGAGGAAACGGATGAGATGGAACCGAACTTGATATTAAGAACGGATCCTTCAGCCGGTGAAAGTGTTGCACCGGGAAGTACTGTAACTCTTATTTGTGCTCGCGAATTGAGTAAAGTTGAAGTTCCGGATTTAAGTGAATTGTCATTGTCTGAAGCACGTGAAATTCTTGAAGAGAGTTCATTAAGTTTGGGTAATGTCGAAGGTTCTATAGAAGTTACAGGTCTTCCTGAATCACAGCAGTATGTCATAATGACAATGCCTCAAGCAGGTGAGGTTGTTCGTCCGAGAACACCGATAAATATCTATGTAGGTACATGGGAGGATGTTGAGCGTGGCGGAACGCCGACTCCGACTCCGCCTGAAATCGAAATGGTTGTTGAAATTGTCGGAAAAGGTCACATAGAGGGTATTGAACCGGTTGCTCCGGGAACAGTTATTACTGTAGTAGCTGTGCCGGATCCTGGTTATCAATTCAGTTATTGGCAGGATGACAAAGGCAATATTGTCGCATATAATGCAAATTTCACTTTGACGTTAACGGAGACAAATTTCCATTTTATGGCTGTATTTACAGCATTACCGACTCCGTCGCCTTCACCGACACCTTTGCCTACGCCGACACCTACTCCTATACCGGCGCCTACAAATCCGCCTCCTCCGAGTAACGAACCAACCAATGAGTCCGGTCAGGGACAGCAGGGACAGGAACAAGGTAACGGTCAAGATCAAGGTCAGGGCCAGAATCAAGGCAGCGGACAAGATCAAGGTAATGGACAAGAACAAGGCAATGGTCAAGGACAAGAGCAAGGTCAGGGACAAGAGCAAGGTCAGGGACAACAGGGGCAGGATCAAGGCAACGGATTTCCACCGCCGCCTGATAATAACCAGGGCGGTGATTGGAATGGTTGGAACAACTGAATTCAGTTGGTGAGTTAATTGAATTTTGCGGATGGTTTTAATGAGCGAAGGGATTATAACAAAAGGTGTAGGCGGAACATACACGGTAAGAAATAAAGAAGGAAAGCTTCTTTCATGTATGATACGCGGAAAGATACGTAATAAGAATAAAACACCTTGTATAGGTGATACTGTAAATTATGAACCTTCAGGCGATCCGGATATTCCTTATGTGATTGTCGGAATTAAACCACGTAAGAATTATCTCGTAAGACCGCCTATTGCAAATGTTGATTATTTGTTTCTTTCATTTGCCGTAAAGGATCCAGAGCCGGATTTAAAGCTTCTGGATAAGATGCTTATTATTTGTGCGATATTGAATATTACACCGTATATTATTTTTACAAAAGCTGATTTGGATATAACTGAAGCTGAAAGATTGTACAAAATATATACTGATGCAGGCTATAAATGTTATATTTCTTCATTGGATGATCCTGCTTCTGAGAAGGATATATTCAAAGGAATTGAGAATTCTCTCATAGCTTTTGCCGGTCCTTCGGGAGTCGGAAAAAGTACTATGTGTAATGCTATCCTTAACAGAGAAGATGAAGACGCTTTGGAAGTAGGCGAAGTAAGTGAGAGGCTTAAGAGAGGTAAACATACCACAAGGCATGTTGAACTGTTCAGACACGACAGCTCTGACAATGATATTACGGATACACCGGGTTTTACTTCATTGAGTCTTCTTGAACTCGGAATCGGATATGATGAGATAGTATGCGGTTATCCTGAACTTGTTAAAGCAAGTGCAGGTTGTAAATTTGATGATTGCAGACATATTAACGAGAAAAATTGTAATGTTCTTTCATTATTGAAGAATGGTGATATAATTGATTGCGGCAGATATGAGCGGTACAAAGAGTTCTATCAGGAAACTTATGACAATCGCAATAATTTTTCAATTAAAGTAATTAAGTGGAGAGATTAGTAAAATGAATTATGAATTCAGAAAAACAGTTAATCCGAGAGAGTGGGGTGCACCTGAGATAGCACCTTCTGTTTTGTCTGCCGATTTTGGTTATTTAATGAATGATGTTAAGTCTATTGAGAAGAATTGTTCTTTCCTTCATTTGGATGTAATGGACGGTCATTTTGTTCCTAATATGTCAATCGGTGTTCCTGTAATTAAATCTATTCGTAAACATACCGATATGATTTTGGATACACATCTGATGATAGATAATCCTGATACTTATATTTCTACTTTTGCCGATGTCGGCTCTGATTATATTACTTTTCATATAGAGTGTTCCGATAATCCTCATAAGACAATTGAACTCATTAAAAATGCAGGGAAGAAGGCCGGAATGTCTATTCATCCTGATACCCCTATTGAAGTTGTAAAACCCTATCTTAAAGATTTGGATTTATTCCTTATTATGTCTGTACGTCCCGGTTTCGGCGGACAGAAATTTATGCCTGAAGCATTGGACAGAATTAAGTATATGCGCAGTGAGCTTGACGCAATTAACAGTAACGCCATACTGTCAGTTGACGGAGGTATAATAAATGATAATGCCTCGGCTATATTTAAAGCGGGTGCCAGATTGTTTGTTGCCGGAAGTACCGTGTTTTGCGCAGAAGATAAAGCAAATGCTGTTGAGGAACTGAAGAAATGCGCACTCTTGTAATTGCCGGCGGTCCAAATATCAATTCTTGTATTGCTTCAATTGCTGCTTCATGTGATAAAGTGTTGTGCGCTGACAGCGGAGCTGATTTTGCTGTTATTAACGGGATTAATATAGATTGTGTTATCGGTGACATGGATTCCATTTCACGAGAGACATCCGATTATCTTGACATTAAGAATATTCCAATTGAGGTATATCCGCCTGAGAAGGATATGACTGATACCGAGCTGGTTTTGCGCTCGGTTGACAAAAACGGCGAGATTATACTTGCTTGTTCGCTTACGGGAAGAATCGATCATGTTATGGCTAATATGAATCTTATATTGAAGCTTCACGAGGAAGGCTATGATATTACGGCTACGGACGGTATTACTGATGTTATCCCAATGTGCGGAAAAGAGACTGTATCACTTAAAGGTATAGATAATCCTGAGTCTGCTGTTGTATCACTTATTTTGAATAAAGGTGATGTTAAGGGAGTTACTACCGAAGGATTATATTATCAGTTAGATAAAGCAGATTTAAGTTTTGGCAGTTCGTTTACGGTAAGTAATAAGCTTATGCCGAATAACGACAGTTTCAGCGTTACCGTAGAAGAAGGAAGCTTGCTTGTGGTAATTACTGATTCTGAAGCTTGATATTTTTATTTTCGAAAATGTGTATTCCTGCAAAAAAAAAAATTCTCTTGACCTTGCCCCAAGGGCAAGGAATAATATATTATTCAGAAAGTTGCAGCTTATCAATAATATTACGGAGAGAAAAATGATTATTAAAAAATATTATACAGCCGGTGAATTAGCAAAAATGGCCGGAATATCCTATAAGAGCATACGAGTTTACACAGAGAAGGGACTTCTTATACCGGATAAGGTGAATGATAACGGGTATAAGCTTTTTTCCGAAACAGGTGTAGAAAGACTCCAGAAAATAATTTTATTAAGGTATCTCGATTTCTCGCTGGAAGAAATATCGGGATTATTGGATGATGATGATATAGAAGAACCGTTTATCAGACAGAGTGAGCTTATAGAAGCAAAAATTACTCATTTATATCAAGTGAAAAGTGCAATAGATGAGATGAAGTTTTTGTCTGATGAAAACAGACTCACAAAAATGCTGGAGATAATGAGATTGATGTCACATAAGGAGGATATTATTAATCAATACAAAAAGACAGATAACCTGGACAGAAGAATCAATATTCACAAATACAGCACGTCAAAAACCGATTGGTTTGATTTTATTTTAAGTAAAAGTGAATTAACAGAAGGAATGAATATACTTGATGTAGGTTGCGGTAACGGAACATTATGGTATAGGTGCAGAGAGCTTTTACCTGCGGATATAAATATTTATCTGGTCGACAATTCTGAAGCCATGATTGCGGTTGCCGCAAAACTTATTTCCGCTGAAAGTACCTTTTACAATAGTAAAAATATTAATTTTCATTATTTTGTTTGCGATGCTGCACAATTAAGAAGTAATAGGGAAATAGAAGCAATTAAGTACCAGCGTATTTTTGCGAACCATATGTTGTATCACTTGGATGACAATACCAGAAAAACTCTTTATGAAAGTTCCGTTGCAATGCTTGCTGACGGAGGTAAGTTTATAGCCTCGACAATAGGCAGCGGTCATATGAAAGAAATATTTGAGTTGGCAAAATTGTACGACAGTACAATAGAAGAACCTGAATGGATGTGCGAAGGCTTTAATCTTGACAACGGAAGCGAACAGCTTCAAAAATACTTCTCTGAAGTTAATACATATATACATGATAATAATTTATCAGTTCCGGAGTGGAGAGCGGTGTATGATTATTTATGTACTCTTCCGGGAAATATACGTGTGAGATTAGAGAAAAATAAGAAGGATAGCGAAGCATTTTTTAAGAATAGAATTTCTGAAGAAAAGCCGTTTTTTATCAGTAAGTGTACCGGTTTGTTTACCGCAGAGAAATAAAAAAGAGAGCTGTCTCGAATACTGAGACAACTCCCCGTAAATTCATCAGTTCATATTAATTAAACTTTTGTAACCCAACCGAATGTATCTTCAACCTTACCTGACTGAATGCCTGTAATAGTATCATATACCTTCTGAGTAAGCTTACCGATTTCACCGTTGTTAATCTTGATAACGTTATCCTCATACTTGAGCTCGCCGACCGGTGATACAACTGCAGCTGTACCTGTACCAAAGCACTCATCAAGCTTTCCTGCTTTACCTGCCTCGATAAGCTCATCAATAGATACACGTCTTTCTTCGACCTCATATCCGAGTGACTTTGCAATCTCAATACATGAGCGACGTGTAATACCAGGAAGAATAGAACCGTTAAGCATAGGTGTAACGAGTTTACCGTCGATTACGAACATGATATTCATAGCTCCGACTTCCTCAATATACTTCTGCTCAACACCATCGAGCCAGAGAACCTGCTCATATCCGAGATCGTGAGCAGTAGTCTGTGCAATCAATGAGCAAGCGTAGTTACCTGAACACTTTGTGAATCCTGTACCGCCTCTTACTGCACGAACGTACTTATCCTCAACATAAATCTTAACAGGCTGAATTCCATGTGCATAGTAAGCACCTGAAGGTGAGAGGAGAATAAAGAAAGTGTATGTATCTGAAGCACGTACACCGAGGAACGGATCGGTAGCGATTACGAAAGGTCTGATGTAAAGTGATTCACCCTTACCGGAAGGAATCCAATCCTTATCCAAATCTACGAGCATCTTTGTAGCATGTACGCAGAAATCAACATCTACCTGAGGAATAACAAGACGATCATTGGAATCGTTCATTCTCTCATAGTTGCAGTTAGGACGGAAAAGGTTGATTGAACCGTCATCACACTTATAAGCCTTAAGTCCTTCAAATACAGCCTGACCATAGTGGAATACCATTGCAGCAGGTTCAATTGATATTGGAGCATAAGGAACAATACGTGGGTTAATCCAGCCCTGTCCTCTTACATAATCCATTACAAACATGTGGTCTGTAAAGTTTCTACCAAATGGAAGCGGCTGTCCGGCTTCCGGCTTCTTACGAGGTGAAGTTGTTTTTGTAATTGAAATTTCTGGAAACATTTTAACACACTCCTGTTATTAATTATTTTTATTAAACATAGTCTCTATTATAATGCTTTTTTCCTATTAGTTAACCTCTATTTGTTAGTTTTTATTACTCTTTTTGAACTTTCAGCACAATATTATAAAGTTATTTGGTATAATTCTTTTGTTGTTTAATATGACTGAGGGCAAACAGTCTGAATAATAGTATTGTGGGCAAATAATGATGGATGACAAAAATAACAGAATAGTAAACATTTTCGAGAATAGAAATATCGAAGATGGGTTTAGGCTTGAACTTCATATGCATACCTCAGAAGCAAGTAAATGCGCTTCTATGGACGGAAGAACGGCCGTGAGAATGTACAAAGAACTTGGTTATGACGGTATAGTTGTTACCAATCATTTTATTAACGGCAATACCTCCGTAGATCGTGAACTTCCTTGGGAAGAACAGATGGATGATTTTTTTAAGGGGTATGATGTTGCATATGATGAGGGAAAGAAGGTCGGTCTTAAGGTCTTTTGTTCTTTTGAATTTAACTATAATTCAACTGAATTTATAGTTCTCGGCATTTCTAAGCAATGGCTTAAGGAACATGAAGAAGTTATGCAGATGACACCTGAAGAGTTTATTCCTTATTTTCAGGATAACGGCGGATACGTTATACAGGTTCATCCTTACAGATATGCATGGTATATTGATATAGCAAGACCTTATGCTTATTTGGTTGATGCGATTGAGGTGATTAACGTAGGTAATAAAGTTCCTGAAAGTGACGTCTGGGCATTAAGGATAGCTGAAATATATAATAAGCCTGTTGTGGCAGGTTCAGATTGTCATCACTACGGAAGCGGTTACGGCGGAGGCGTGGTCCTTAAGGAGATTCCTGAGGATGAAGTTGATTTGGTAAGAATACTGCGTAAGAATGAGCATTCAGTCTTTGGAAGAGAGGCTTAACTGATTTGAGTAAGAATGATATTCAGAGTAAAGGAAATATAAAAATCAAAGGCGGCATTGTTTTTGACGGTGATGAATTAACCTTGAAGGATTTGTGTATTGAACACGGTCTGTTCGTTGAGAAAGCAACTCTTGATGACTCTGAATATATTTGTATTAATGCAGAAGGTAAAACAGTTACACCGAGTTTTATTGATACTCATATTCACGGTGCTTTCGGACATGACACCAGTGACGCAGATGCAAAAGGAGTTGAGAATATTGCACGAAGACTTCCTGAATACGGAGTTGCTGCATTTTGTCCTACAACAATGTCATTAGGGAAAAATCAATTAAAAGAAGTTTTGGATTCTGTGGATAAAGCAGCAAATAATCTGTCTTCAGACATCATGTCTGCTCAAATTCTCGGAGTTCATATGGAAGGACCGATGCTTAATAAAGATAAAGCTGCGGCTCAGGACGTGAATTCATTTTTGGATTTAAGAAGCGGTGATGTCCTTTTAAGAGAACTTGAAGTTGATTATCCGGGATTGATTAGGATAGTAAGTTTTGCACCTGAAATCGAAGGAAGACATGAATTTATAATGAATAACAGTTCCAAGTATTCGTTATCACTTGCTCATACTGAGGCGGATTATGACTGTGCCTTAAAGGCATTTGATGAGGGCGCAAATTCGGTTACTCATATGCTTAATGCGATGCGTGAAGTAAGTAAAAGGGCACCGGGAGTTCCGGCAGCAGCTTTTGACAAAAAGACTTTTGTTGAAATAATATGTGATGGTAAGCATATAGAAAAGCCGGTACTCAGAATGCTGTTTAATACATTTGATGAAGATAAGATTGTAACAGTATCGGATTCAATGCGGGGAGCGGGTATGCCAGACGGACATTATTTGCTTGCAACAATTAATGTTGAAGTTAAAGACAAAAGGACGTATTTCGGACCCAACGGTGATCTTGCAGGCTCTGTAAGTAATTTGGCAGAAGAGTATAAGGTATTGCTTGACGCAGGAATTAATCAAATAAAAGTGTTAAAATCTTTAACGATTAATCCATTGTATAGGTTAAGGATTAATCCTGAGGAAATAGGATTGGGAAGGATTTTGCCGGGTTATCGCGGAAGTTTTAATATTTTTGATT
Organism: Saccharofermentans sp.; assembly: GCA_045616305.1. Classification (GTDB taxonomy): domain Bacteria; phylum Bacillota; class Clostridia; order Saccharofermentanales; family Saccharofermentanaceae; genus Saccharofermentans. The sequence goes on from JAZLGO010000069.1 coordinate 32,007, forward strand.
CTGATAACCGTCTTGCGGTCGGTGCAATTAACGGTAATTTAATAAGAAAAGCAGGAAAGTAAGGTTTGCCAGTGGAACAGTCAATACGAATGAATGACAGATGTCGCAAGAATTATCTTTTTACGTCAGCCTTGTTTGAAGGAACTGATGTTCGTGAGATGGAAAAACTTTCCCTTAATGCCAGATTAAAGCAGTATGCAAAGGGCGAGATAATTGCTCATGAGGGAAATAAATGTACGTCTATAGGTGTTCTTTTAAAAGGCAGTATTTCTATGCAAAAAATATCATCCGGCGGAGAATTTGCAACAATTGCACTTCTTAATGAAGGTGATTTTTTTGGTGAAGAAATAATTTATAGTTCTCAAAATACATATTCTGCTACTCTTGAGGCAAATACAGGTGCTCTTATTGCTTTAATCAGTAAAGAGTATATTAACATTTTGATGAATGAGAATCCTATTATAAAGGATAACTTTCTGAGAGTGCTTTCAGATCGTATTCGCAATCAAAATCGTCGAATAGAACTTCTCTCTCAGAAAACCTTAAGAGAAAAAATAGCATACTATCTCATAGATTTATATAATCAGCAAAGAGGTGAGAATGAAGAGGAAATAACAGATAAAGGTATCTGCTGCGATTCTTGTGACAAGAATTGTAATCACAGAAATTTGGTAATCAAAAAGAAGGTTTTGCTTCCTGTCTCGAAAGAGGTGGTTGCAAAATATCTTGCAATGCCGAGACCTTCATTTTCACGTGAACTTATAGCAATGGAAAAGGACAATCTCATTAAAGTTGAAGGCAGAGAGATATTTTTATGTGATGTTGCCAGACTGGAACGAGAAATAGTAGAGGGACTCGGTTAATTTGTGATATAATAAATCGATATAGGTTAGTTAAGACCTTTGATTATTTGGAGGATATCGATGGGGAATTCCGGTTCTATTGCCGAGAAGGTAGTTGATTTTATTAATGAGCTTGTACGAAGTATGCGAGACGGCAATTTGTTTTTCGGAAGCAGTGCCGATATTGTTCGTTATGTTGTCGATATTCTTCTTGTTGCGTTTTTGTTTTATTGGTTTCTTATTTTTTTGAAGCATACAAGAGCATGGCAGTTAATTAAAGGAATAACATTGATATTTTTGTTTGTTGTAGTTTGCAGTTTTTTTGGTTTGGAGATGGTCGGTTTTCTCTTTAACAAATTGCTGTATGTTTTTGCTTTTGCCGTGATAGTATTATTTCAACCGGAATTGCGACGAGTTCTTGAGACTGTTGGTATTTTGTCATTTGGAAGAATTAAATCTACGTTCGGCAACTCAAGTGCTTCATCCGAGTCAGCTTCTTTGATAAATGAGATTTGTTCGGCTTGTAAGGAGATGTCCAAAACATATACGGGAGCACTTATACTTATTGAAAGAACTACAAGTCTTGACGATTTGCTTACTCAGGAGAATGTTGTCAGAATGGATTCTTCTGTATCAAGTTCCGTTCTTCAGTCAATTTTCTATAAAGGAGCACCGATGCATGACGGTGCCGTACTTATTCGTAACAACAGGATTGTCGGTACAAGATGTCATGTACCGCTTTCAGTTACAATGCAACAGCTTGAAAGAAGCGGAACGAGACACAGAGCTGCAGTCGGTGCAAGTGAGATTGGTGATACTATTGCAGTAGTTGTATCGGAAGAAAGAGGAAAAACTTCAATAGCAGTTAACGGTCGTCTTTTTGAAATGAAAGACAGTAAGGAATTGGAAGATAATCTTGCTTATCTCCTTGGGTTATCAGATGATAAGACAGAGAAGAGCTCGTTGAGTTCGTTTATAAGAGGTGTTTTTGGGAAGCAAAGTACTGCAAATAATTCAAACGAGAGTAATACAGAACGTAAAAAGTCAAAGAAGAAGAAGAGTGTACCTGTTGCAGTAGCATCTGCCGTTGAAGGTATAAGCAGTGTTTCAAGTACTTCAAATTCTGCCAATAAGTCACCTGTGATTAAAAAGTATGAAGAACGTCAGCGTGCTAATAAAATCAGTTTACGTCAACAGCTTCTGTTTGTTGTTGCTTCTCTGGTTTTTTCGTTGGGGTTATGGGTATTTATTCAGATTAATAACAACCCTATTATAGAGAAGAAGATTAACATTCCTATATCTTTTCCGCAGGATATTGATTTGGATGTATCTTATAATGTTTCTTCAGTAGATATTACCGTAGTAGGAAGACAAAAAACGATTAATATGATTGACAGTTCAAAAATTACGGCAACTTATGATTATTCACAAGTAAAAGAGACAGGACCGATTGATTTACCTATAATAGTTGTATCTAATGATCCAAGTATATATTTCCGTGTTATAAGAGAAAATCCGGATAAAGGAATGGTAAATGTATACAGCCTCGGTGATGACTGATAACCGAGACTGATTATTTACATCTGTTTACTTTTTGTCTCCGTAATACTTTGAGTAGAATTCTGTTCTGAAATCTCCGAGACAGTCATTGCGGATGGCCTCACGTACATTCTCCATAAGATTAAGAAGAAATGCGATATTATGCCATGAACAAAGTCTCTGACCGAACATTTCTTTTGCTTTAAGAAGGTGACGAATATATGCGGCAGAGTAATTCTGACATGCATAGCAGTTACATTCAGGATCAATAGGCTCAAAGCATTCTGTATATTTTGAATCACGAGCAATAACTCTGCCATGTGAAGTCATCATAGTTCCGTGTCTTCCGAGTCTCGTCGGAATAACACAATCGAACATGTCTATACCTCTTATAGCGCCTTCTATAAGATAATCAGGAGTACCTACCCCCATAAGATAACGCGGTTTGTCTTCCGGCATAAGCGGAACAGTGCAGTCAAGCATCTGATACATGAGTTCACCCGGTTCACCGACTGAGAGACCGCCGATAGCATAACCCGGCAAGTCAAAAGAAGTAATCTGTTCAGCGCTCTTTTTACGTAAATCTTCATACATAGAACCCTGAATAATACCGAAGAGCGCCTGCTTATCAGTATTTTTATGTGAATTAATGCAACGTTCAAGCCACCTGGTCGTTCTCTCGAGCGAACGCTCTGCATATGGCTTGGCAGAAGGATAAGCACAACACTCATCAAATGCCATAATGATGTCTGAGCCTAAATCATTTTGTACCTGCATAGATATCTCAGGTGTAAGAAAATGCCTTGAACCGTCAATATGTGACTGAAACTTAACACCTTCTTCTACTATATCTTTTGGCTTTGCAAGAGAAAATACTTGGAATCCGCCGCTATCCGTAAGAATAGCACCGTTCCAATTCATGAATTTATGCAGACCGCCGGCTTTTTTGATTATCTCACTACCGGGTCTCATCCAAAGGTGATATGTATTGGAAAGAATAATATTAGCTCCCATGGAAGCAACTTCATCAGGACTCATACCCTTAATGGTAGCTTGTGTTCCGACAGGCATAAAGGCAGGTGTCTCAAATGAACCGTGTGGTGTATGTACTATACCGAGTCTTGCACCGGTTTGCTTACATGTGTGGATGTGCTCATACCATACAGGATATTTGTTCATACTGTTATTCCTTTCTATACATGTAAATCTATTTATTCAGAGATGTGATAAACATCGCGTCACCAAAACTGAAGAATCTGTATTTCATATTAACTGCTTCCTCATATGCAGAAAGAATTATTTCTTTTGATGAAAGTGCACTTACCAGCATAATGAGTGTCGATTCCGGCAGATGGAAATTTGTAATAAGTGAATTGACACACTTAAATTCATATCCGGGATAAATAAAAATGTTTGTATATCCCGAACAAGGTTTCATTTCAGGGTCATTAGTTGCTACTGTTTCCAATACACGGGTAGAAGTTGTACCTACTGAAATTATTCGACGTCCTTCGCTTCTTGCTCTGTTGATAGCAGTTGCAGCCTTATCATTGAATTCATACCACTCAGAATGCATCTCGTGTTCTGTAACATCTTCAACTTTAACAGGTCTGAATGTACCGAGACCTACATGCAGTGTAACTTCAACAATTTCTACACCCATGTCTGCTATTTGTTTTAAAAGATCCTTGGTGAAGTGAAGACCTGCAGTAGGTGCAGCTGCAGAACCGGGATCTTTACTGTATACAGTTTGATATCTTTCCTTATCCTGAAGTTTTTCATGAATGTAAGGAGGAAGAGGCATTATTCCGGCCTGATCAAGAACTTCTTCCCAAATGCCTTCATAATCAAAACGGATAATACGATTTCCGTTATCCAAAACCTGTTCACATTCGGCTTCGAGTATACCCGGAATGAATGTAAATCGACGACCTTCCTTGACCTTTTTACCGGGACGTGCCAATGTTTCCCAATGATTATCATCAATTCTCTTCAGAAGAAGAAGTTCAACAGGAGATTCGGTATCACTTCTGACACCGAGAAGTCTGGCGGGAATTACACGGGTGTTATTAATAACAAGAACGTCTCCCTTATTCAGATAAGAAGGGAGTTCATTAAAGTGTCTATGCTGCCTTTCTCCTGTATCTTTGTCCAATACAAGAAGTCTGGATGAAGCCCTGTCCTCCAACGGATGCTGAGCAATTAATTCTTCAGGAAGATAATATTTAAAATCACTTGTCTTCATAAAAACGCCTTTTATATATTTTG
>JAZLGO010000070.1:0-72343 GCA_045616305.1 Saccharofermentans sp.
GCCAATGTAGTAAAATTCACCTTCTGTCCGGGCTTCATATTGGGCAAAGTTTCTGCTTCGGAGCTCATCACCTACTTGATTCAGGTTACAGGCGTAACGCTCATAATTTCTTTAATCATTCTTATCGCTATTCTGATAAGCGACATAGTAAAACACAGACCGCTGTACCGCGTCTTCTTGGGAATAAGCTTCTCGTTGCCGTTTGTTTTTGCATTTTTGTTCCAGGTATCGATTGAGATGCTTGCCAATCACAAATTCATACAGATAAGTCTTATTTTGCTGGATATTTTCGTTGCTGTCTTCATAAGTAATCTTATAATTATTCCGTTCAAAATTCGTACTTCTGAGATTCCGGAGATTGAATACACTCCGTCACCGCATGAGACTTTCATGCCGCCCGCAGCTGCTATCGAAGAGACTGTTACCGATGAGAACGCAGTTGCGGCTTCAGTTGAAGTCGAAGATACAATTGCTGAATCCGCACCTGTTGTATCTGAGACTGCTGTATCTGAAACCACTGTATCTGAAGAAGAGAATGAGGATTCTGTCAAGAAAATTGCTTTATCTGTAAATCCCCTTTTCGAAAAGGAGCAAGCTCAGGTTATTGATTCCAAGCCAAAGCCAAAGGGTATCCCGCTTCCGGCTTATATTACACTTCAAATTCTGTCGATTATTCTTGTAATCGCACTTCTTGTGCCTTTATTCGGTACCGGTCTCAGCGAATGGTGTGTTTACTATAATCTGAATAAATGGGATATACATCTGGACACGCGCTCTGAGCTTGTCGAATGGATTGTTAATAATACGGATGATCAGGATGTTTTCCTTACGCCTGAATGGTCAATGAATCGCTTTATTCTCTCCGGACGTGCCATGTACTACGGCTGGCCGTATTATGCATACTCTGCAGGTCATGATACATTTACGCGAGACGAGGTATATCGTTGGCTTATCCGCGGTTGCGACGGTGATGTTGATGCGTTTGTCAACTATTGCAAATCACGTAACATACGATACGTAATAGCCGATCCGGAATTTGATGACAATGCAGCTGAGTTGGGACAATTCGATTGGTTCTTCTTCGCTGCCAACTTCCCGCAGGCCGCATATTTTGCGAACGACAATAACACGATTGTATATAAGATTTATTAGGTGTTTTGATTATCGAGAAGGGGCAGAATGGGCTGTCTCAAAACTTCAGCGTTATCCAAAGTATTATCCGCAAGAGATATCAACAATTATATATAAACAGGAAAGCATTGGAATATTCTTACTCCAACACTGATTTGCGTTAGAAATGCGATTTTTTGGGCAATTCTAACGCAATTTGTTCTCGGCAAGTGCCTCCGACGCACTGCAGCAACCTGTTAACTATCCAAAAACCGTGGAGGGGGCTCGTCCGCATGGGTTATAATATCTGTATGAGGACTTAATTCATATCTGCAAAGTCCTTCATGGCATCTGCTACAACATCGTCCATATCGTAGTATTTATATTTTCCGAGACGACCTCCGAACCATACCTTGCCGTCACCTGAGGCAGCAAGTTCGGCATATTGGGCATAAAGCTCATTGTTACGCTTATCGTTCATTGCATAATACGGCTCATCTCCCTTACGCCATGTTGCAGGATATTCGCGGGTAACTACCGTACCTGTTCCCTTGCCAAACTCAAAGTGCTTATGCTCAATTATTCTTGTATACGGTGTCTCGGCATCGGTATAATTAATTACCGCATTACCCTGATAATTATCAACATCAGGGAGATATTCCGTCTCAAACTTAAGACTTCTGTACTCCAGTTCTCCATAGCAGTAATCATAGAATTCGTCTATCATTCCCGTATAGATTATTCTTGAAGCAAGAGCAGAAAGCTCGTCACGTGAAGCAAGGAAATCAACATTTGTGCGAACTTCAATGCCTTCAAGCATATTCTCAATCATCTTTGTATAGCCACCCATAGGAATCCCCTGATAAGTGTCATTGAAATAATTATTATTGTAATCCAAACGTACCGGAAGTCTTTTAATGATAAAGCTCGGAAGTTCGGTTGCAGAGCGTCCCCACTGCTTCTCAGTATAGCCTTTAACCAACTTCTCATAGATGTCTTTACCTATTAACGACAAAGCCTGTTCTTCAAGATTCTGAGGATTGTCGATTTTACTCTCGGCAATCTGCTCATCGAGCTTGGCACGAGCCTCTTCAGGTGTAATTACACCCCACATCTTATTAAATGTGTACATATTGAAAGGCATAGAGTAAAGTTCACCCTTGTAATTGGCAACTACCATGTTGGTATAACGATTGAATTTAGTAAAACGCTGGAGGAAATTCCATACCTCCTCGTTGTCTGTATGCAAAATATGTGCTCCGTATTTATGCACATTAATTCCGTTTACATCTTCTGTATAAATGTTTCCTGCAACATGATTTCTCTTGTCTATAACAAGACATCTCTTACCTGCATCTGTTGCAAGTCTTGCAAATGTTGCACCGTAAAGTCCGGCACCTACTATTAAATAATCATAATCAGCCATTTTCTGTTTCTCCTTTTTCTGATTTTTCACCCGGTTTATCAAAATTCAGTCTTTCTGCTTCTACAACAAGCGGACGATTCATAACACGATCATTTATATTCAATATGTATTCACCGAGAAGTCCTATAAAGAACATCTGTATTGAACCCCATACAAACATACCGATTACTACCGGTGCCATTCCGGCAGGGAAGCTGTCCCAGTTAATCAGCTTCAAAATCAAATATACCAAAGCTATGAGTAAACTTACTCCTGAAGCAATCGCACCACCGATTGTTGCAATTCGAAGTCCGATTTTTGTATATGATGTAATCGAAAGCATTGCTGCATCATAAAGACGATAAAAGTTGTTGCTTGTCTTACCTGCACGTCGCTTTGGTTGTTCATAAGGAATTTCCTTACGCTCAAATCCCAATTCAGCTACAATTCCGCGAAGAAAAGGTTTGGGATCCCTAAGGTCACGAAGAACATTAATAAAGCTTCTGTCATAAAGACCGGAACCGGTAAAGTGTTCAATCTGTTCTACGTCGGAAAACTTCTTGATCAATTTATAATAAATGCTTCTGAGGAAATACATTATTTTGCTTTCTTTAGATGCTGTCTTTATACCGATTACAATCTTATAACCGTTCTCCCATTCTTTAACATACTTGGGAATCAATTCAATCGGGTCCTGAAAATCGCACACCATTGAGATTGTACAATCACCGGTTGTCTGAAGCATTCCGTAATACGGTGAATTAAACTGTCCGAAGTTCTTAGCATTAAAAATAGCTTTTATATGCTTATCCTCCTCGCACAATTTACGAAGCTTAGGGCGTGTCAAATCTCTTGAATCATTATCTATAAACAAAATCTCATAATCATAGTTTGGAAGATCGCGTGCAAACATAGCTCTTAACTCGTTTGCCATCGGCTCTACGTTCAACTCCTCGTTATAACAGGGAATGAGAATGCTGATTTTCTTCATTTTATGCGTACTCCTTACATCTGTCTTTTATAAATATGCTTCTTGTAATATTCTACTGTCTCTTTTATGCCCTCATCAAAAGAATATTGCGGCATAAAACCTGTATCGCGGGTAAGTGAAGATATATCCGCACAAAGATACATAACCTGACCGGGATAATAATCAACCTCACCGAATCCGAGTTCGGCAGAAGGATTTACAGCATCTCTTATATCGGTTATATAATCCTTTAACGGACGAACATTGCCTGAGCCTATAGGATAAACACTGCCGTCTTTGCCTTTTAAGGCAGCAAGATAAAACGCTCTTGCCGCATCCTTACAATATATGTAATCCCACATCTGTTCGCCCTTGGTATATGAAGCCTTCTGACCATCCATAAGATTCCCGATTCCGCTCATAACCATTGTGTGAAGTCCGTCATACGGACCGTAAACACTCAAAATTCTCGTCCAGATATGTCTGATACCGAATTTGTGAGCTTCAACTCTTGTCATATGGCAAGCACATAGCTTACCGATTCCGTAACCGTTCTCAGGGTTAGTCGGGGTATCGGATGAAAGCTTGATTCCGTCAGCAACACGACCGTACTCGGCCTGTGACCCTGCGCCGAGGAAAACTTCGCATTTAAGCTCGGCTGCTGCACGTACTGCGTCAACGGCGGCCTGAACATTCATAAGCTGACCGTCCATATTGTTACGCGCATCTCCGAATGTTCCGTCCCAACCAAAATGAAAAAAACTGTCAGCACTGGTTATTCCTTTTGCCTTCAAAGCAACCGGTAAATTTGCTATGTCTTTCAGCGCAATTTCGATTACAGTAACACGTTCATCAGAAGGAATATTGGCTATACGGGAGGAACCCGGGCGCACAACGGCAACTACTCCGATATTCTCCTCGAGCAGCTTATTAATAAGCGCTATTCCCAACATTCCGGTACTACCGGTTACAACTGCCGTATTCATTCAGATACCTCACATTATTTATTCGGTACAGAAGATTTTAATGCATCAAACTCTTCTCTCTCAAGGAACGGGAACATATCATCTATCGGCGGTGATACCATTGTTCCGTCCGGAAGTCTCTTGGAAGATAATTTCGGTGAGAAGTTCTGCTTCTCATCTACTACAACCTCACAAAGAACCGGGTCGTTACCCTCAAGAACTTCTTTTACCTTATTTTCAACATCGCTTAAGCTATCGATTTTTACATATCTCATACCATAAGCAGCAGCAAGTTTACACAAATCCGGGAAGCTCAAACCGTTACCGTCACAAACTCCGACCAAAGGCGGATTAAACAGATTGGTCTGTGTCTGTCTTATTGAATGATAACCGTTATTGTTGATAATAAAGGTTTTAAGATTGAGTTTATTATATACAATCGTCTGCATTTCCTGAATATTCATTTGGAAAGAGCCGTCACCGTCAATACAAATAACTCTTCTTCCTTCTTCCGCTACGGCACAACCGACAGCAGCCGGAAAACCATACCCCATAGCAGCGCAGCCTGAGTTTGTAAAAAGTCTTGTATTCTTCTTAATATGCATACCTTGAAATGTAATAACGCAAGCAGAACCGTTACCGCAAATCACCTTATCATCAGGATCAAGAACCTCAGACATACGATCTATGAATGTATACGGATTTAAAGGCTTATCGGCTTCACAATATGACGGCAGACACGCCGGATATTTGCTGTCAACATTACGTCCCCATTTAACCCATTCGGCATGAATCGGATTCTTCTCATAGTCAGAAGCATTTATTGATTTCAGCACATCGGCAAGATCGGCGTGAATCTTCATGTCAACATTTACTGTCGGCTTATTCAACTCAGCCTCATCTATCTCAACTACAATCTTATAGGCATTCTTTGCCCATTCCTTGTAGTTATAGCTTATCTGTCTGATATTCATACGACAACCGAGAACAAGAAGCACATCTGCCTCCTGCACTACAAAGTTACCGCCTCTGGTTCCTACGGTACCCGGTCTTCCGCAATAATACGGATTTGCGTCTTCCATAACATCATGTGCATTCCATGCAGTAACCACAGGTATGCCGAGTTTATCTACAGCTTTCTTAAAATCTTCATAACCGCCGGACAATCTTATTCCTGTACCTGCAAGAATAACCGGACGCTTTGCATTATATAATTTATCAAGGATGTCCTTGGTTAAAGCCTCATCATATTCCGGTTTCTCTTCTTCCTGAAGATATTCAGCTTCTTCAGTTCCGTCAAAAGACTTAAGCTCATCAGTATCAACAATTGCACCCTGTACATCCAAAGGAATATCAAGCCATACCGGTCCTTTACGTCCGCTGTTTGCAAGGAACCAAGCCTTTTGCAAATGATACAAAATATCATTTGGTTCGGTTATCATTACAGCATACTTAGTCATGCTTCCCACACTTGTTATAATAGGAAATTCCTGATCACCGAGTTGTCTTAAAGGAAGCTCCGGACACGACCAGATAGTGGTCTCTCTCTTTACCTGACCGGATAAAACAAACATAGGAATGGAATCAAGATATCCTCCCATTACACCGGTAATAGCATTCGTTCCGCCCGGACCGGAAGTAACGCAAAGTGCCGCAATCTTTCCCGTAAGTCTTGCATAACCTTCTGCTGCTATTGAAGAAGCTTGCTCATGGTGGTTATAAATTGAAGTAAGTCCTTCCTTGTGTCCCAATGCGTCATTTAAGTGCATAGCACCGCCGCCGGTTACAGTAAACACATGGGTAACACCCTTCTCTGTCAGAAAATCAGCTATTAACTGAGCTACCTTTATTTTCATCTGTCATTCCCTCCGAACAACTTAAAATACTTTCAATAAATCAATCGGTTTATCCACATAAATAACATGCGGGTAATCTTCTATTCTCTCATTCTTCCCAGGTCCGAAGCCAAAGCCGTAAGACACTCCTGCAAAATCTACATTTATGGCAGCCGCACCGCCTGCATCATGCTTTGAATCTCCTACCATAAGCACCTCGGAATAATCGCTTATTCCCATCTCCTTAAGGCATAATTCAATTATATCTGACTTTTTGAGTTCACCCTTTGAGTCGGAACCATGTGCCACATCATAGTACTTGTCAAATCCGAAATGCTCCAAAAGTCCTATTGCATAGGACTCCTTTTTATATGTAGCTATTGCTGTTTTAATTCCGCGCTTTTTTAGTTCTGCCATCAATTCAAAAATTCCTTCGTACGGAACAGCTCTTAATATGTTTTTATTGGCATACTTATCTCTGAATGAGGCGCAAGCTTCGGTAAGTGCCTCTCCTTCCACACCGCATTTATCAGCAAATGACCACTCAATAGGCGGGCCTATAAAGCTGTATCTGTCTTCTTCCGGTATTCTCTTGAGACCGAGTTCTTCAATTGTTTGCTCGATTGATAACAGTATCCCTTCCGAAGTATCAAGAACTGTACCGTCCAAATCAAAAAGTACCGCCTTATATTTTTCCATACTATCGAACAACTCCTGTATCTGCTTTATTCATTATTATCACTTAATGTCATAGTACGAATCGGTAATGAATTCGACTTTAAATTCCGAAGAAAGTTTATTCAATTCTTCTATTACATAATTATTCAATTCTGAAGCCTCGTTTGTAGTAAATACATACTCCATATCAGGATTAAAGTAATTCGGCATGTTATCTGTTCTGTATCCGTCAAAACCGGCAGCTGCAACTTCATTAAGTCCCAATTTTCCCAAAACTTTAATAAGCATCAGAAATGAATTATCTATTATCTGCGCATTAAAATCCAAAAGACTTGAATATTTAAGCTTATAGTCAAAATTAAATGTAGAACTTGTTACGTTAGAAGTAGCAATAACTCTGAAAGTATCTGCATTCTTTGCCAAACTCTGAGATAACTGAACAAAACGCTTGGTATTTGTTATAAAACAGAACTCAGGCTTTATCTCTGAAGGGATAAAGTTAATGGAAATAATTACCGGATTATTATTAATTATATAATCTGCTACTGCTTCACGCTGATCGACAACACTCTTACCCGGTCCTATAAGAAGAATCTTCTTATCTGACAACTCTTCCTTAAGTCTTGCCAAATCTTCTTTATCGTCAATCTCACGTTCCTGATATTCAGTATATAATTCTTCTATAAGTTTCTCATCATAGAGAAGCTTTTTATCCCCCTCAAGTTTCTTTAAAATATGATTTATGGATTTAATTGACAATGTTCTCTTCTTCATAAGATAACTTACATATGAAGGATGACAATCATTCGAAGCCGCAATAAAGTAAAACATTGAATAGCCCCAAGGAGCTTCGCTATAAAACTTCATCACATTGGAATCGGCCGCCTCGAGGAATTGATTTATATCATAATTCTTGCCGTGTCTGTTATTCAAATACATGCCGAGAAGCTCTACAGGACAATTACCGGCACTTTTTCCCATTCCGAAAACAGTACCGTCAACAAGGACATTACGCTCTGTTTTATAACTTAAAAGTTCAATACAGTTTGCATAACCCAATTGAAAGTTATTGTGTGCATGATAACCGAGATTTATTTCCATATCAAGCTTTTGGTCGAGAATCTCAGCATAATGCATCAGTGTATCACTGTGGCAAAGACCGTATGTATCAACCATTGATACTGCAAACGGTTTAACATCGTTTGCAAGTCTGATTAAATCATTGAGTTCCTCATCCGAATAACTCGTAATTGACACGAGCTGAGCAAAAACTTTATAACCCAAAGCCTTTATCTGCGCAATGTATGCCATTGCCTCTTCACGCAGATGCTTTTTAAAAATAACTCTGATTCCGTCAAGACAGCTCTCACTTTGCGGGCAGATTTTGTCTATATCCAAAGTGCCGTAATCTATCATTCCTACAAGCTGTGCGTCACCCTTATCAAGATTACCGTAAATCTTGCTCACGGATTTTACATCCGGAATAATGCTCCTGTTCTGGTCAAAACTGCGTCTCTGATCAAGAAAACCTATCTCAATGAATTCAACCCCGGAAGCGACGAGTCTCTCGAAAATACTGATAATATTATTCTTTCCAAATTCCCAATCATTTACATATCCGCCGTCGCGAAGTGTACAGTCAAGCAAACTGATGTTTCTCATGTTGCGTCTTCCTCAGCCTTCCTCACAAAATCAAGCGTTCAAAGCTTCCTTTATGGTCTTAGCCATATAGTCAATCATCTCATCGGTCATTCCCGGATATACGCCTACCCAGAATGTATCATTCATGATTCTGTCTGTATTCTTAAGCTCACCTGCTACTCTGTAGCCTTCACCTGAAGCTCTCATCTCATCAAAACAAGGATGCTTTGTAAGATTGCCGGCAAATAACATTCTTGTCTGAACGCCGTGACTCTCCACGTATTCAACAACCTTTCTTCTGTCAACACCTTCCTTACATGTAATAAGGAAACCGAACCAAGACGGCTTTGAATTCTCACAAGGAACAGGAAGGATGAGTTTATCCTCTGTACCCTTAAGTCCGTCAAGAAGTCTGTCAAAGTTATGACGCCTTCTCTCGACAAAAGACGGGAATTTAACAATCTGAGCACAACCTACTGCAGCCTGCATATCTGTTGCTTTAAGGTTATAACCAAAGTGCGAATAAACATATTTATGATCGTATCCGAGCGGAAGTTCACCATACTGCTTATCAAATCTGTGTCCGCAGAAATTATCCTTACCTGAAGGACATATACAGTCTCTTCCCCAATCTCGCATAGAACGAATTGCCTTATGAAGAAGCGGATTGTTTGTATAAACGGCACCGCCTTCGCCCATAGTCATATGATGCGGCGGATAGAAAGAAGAAGTACCGATATCACCTATAGTACCTGTAAACTTCTCTTCTCCGTTAATTGTATATTTTGAACCGAGAGCATCACAGTTGTCCTCAACAAGCCAGAGATTATGCTTGTCGCAGAATGCCTTTACTGCACCTAAATCAAACGGGTTACCCAAAGTATGTGCAATCATAACAGCCTTTGTCTTGCTCGAAAATGCGTTCTCAAGCTGTTCAACATCAATATTGTATTGAGGAATAGTAACATCTACAAATACAGGAACGGCACCATACTGAATAACAGGTGCAACCGTAGTAGGGAAACCTGCTGCAACTGTAATTACCTCATCTCCTCTTTTTACTCTTCTGTCGCCGAGAAGCGGGCTTGTCAAAGCCATAAATGCGTTAAGATTTGCAGACGAACCTGAATTTACAAGAGAACAGAACTTAACGCCGAGATATTCAGCAAAAGCCTTCTCAAACTTATCTGTATATCTTCCGGCAGTAAGCCAGAACTCAAGTGAACTGTCAACAAGATTAACCATTTCCTCATGGTCATAAACACGTCTTGCATAAGGGATTCTGTCACCTTCTTCATAAGGCTTTACTGCGTGATACTTATCACAGTACTCGCTTACCATACCAAGAATCTGAGCTTTTGCCTGCTCTTCAGTCATATTTTCGAACATAAATAAAAATCTCCTTAGTTATTATTTATCAGCAATGCAGAAAATCATCTATCTGCTTATCCATAATCTTCGGAATATCTCCGCCTTCAAGGTAAACCTTGGTCCATTCGGTTATTTTGTCAATTGTAGTATTAATGTGCCATGTAGGCTTCCAACCGAATGTTGTTTTGAGTTTGCTTGAATCAAGCTTCAGGAAGTTAGCTTCATGCGGTGCATCTGCTTCGCTCTTGTTAACCCATGTAAGCCCGTTACCCCAGGAATTACAAAACATCGTTACCAGGTCTCCGGTATTAACACAGTCACAATCATCCGGACCGACATTAAACCAAGATGCCTTGCTTTTGTTAATATACTGCTCTTTTACTATCATCAGATATGCCATTACCGGCTCAAGTACATGCTGATAAGGTCTGGTCGAATACGGATTGCGCACCACTATCTCTCTGCCTTCTTCTATTGCACGAACCGAATCAGGAATAATTCTGTCATTTGCAAAATCACCGCCTCCGATTACGTTTCCTGCTCTGGCTGTAGAAATTGCAATATCTCTTACAGCAAAAAAGCTGGACTTATAGCTGTGTGTAACAAGTTCACTGCAGGACTTGGAATTTGAATACGGATCAAAACCGTCAAGAGGCTCATTTTCTCTGTAACCCCATTCCCATTCATTATTCTTATAAACCTTGTCTGTTGTTACATTAAGAAATGACTTTACACTATCGATAAGTCTTACGCACTCAAGAATATTTACCGTACCCATTACGTTAGTATCGTAAGTATAACGAGGATCCTTATAGGAATCTCTTACAATCGGCTGTGCGGCCATATGAATAACAATTTCAGGCTCTGCCTTCCTGAAAGCCTCGTATAAAGAATCAAAATCTCTTATATCACCTATAACCGATGTCATTTTATTTTCTACGTCAGCCATCTTAAAAAGAGACGGCTCCGTAGGAGGATTCATCGAATATCCTGTAAGAACGGCGCCGGCATTTACAAGAATACGGCTCATCCATGAACCTTTAAATCCGGTATGACCGGTAAGAAATACTTTTTTTCCTTTGAAGAACGTCAAATCCAACTCTGCCATTATCAGTTCTCCCACTTTATCCAAGGAGCCTCACCTGAAGCAATAAGTTCCTCAAGCTTCTCCTTATCTCTTTTGGTATCCATACACTTCCAGAAGCCGTCATGAACAAAGGCCTTAAGTTGTCCGTCCTTTGCCAGATTTTCTATAGGGGCTTTCTCAAACGGTGTCGAATCTCCTTCAATATAGTCAAATACTTCAGGATTAAGAACCATATATCCGCCGTTAATTATTGCACCGTCATTATCGCTCTTTTCTCTGAACTTGGTTATGCTTCCGTCCTCTGTCATATCAAGGCAGCCGAACTGCTGTCCAACTCTTACGGCAGTAATCGTAGCAATTTTTCCGTGTTCATTATGATATTTTACAAGTGCATTAATATCAACATCACTTACTCCGTCACCGTAAGTAAGCATAAACGGTTCGTCACCTATGTATTTTTTTATTCGCTTAATACGTCCGCCGGTCATAGTATTAAGTCCGGTATCGACTAAGGTTACCTTCCACGGTTCAGTATGATTACTATGAACAATCATTTTGTTGTCCTGTGTAAAATCGAATGTAATATCGGAATTATGAAGGTAATAATCAGCAAACCACTCTTTTATTACGTACTGCTTATATCCGCAACAGATTACAAAATCATTATATCCGAATGAAGAATAATACTTCATTATGTGCCATAAAATCGGCTTTGAACCAATTTCTACCATAGGCTTCGGCTTTAAAACACTTTCTTCGCTTATTCTTGTGCCGAATCCTCCGGCAAGAATTACAACTTTCATCTCGTGTCCTCCACGCATAGTAATACTAATTATATATTATAATATATATGTGCAAATTTAAGATAAGTATTTTGTATGTAATCTCACAATTATTCAATATTTTTTGTGTCTTTTATTGCCGTAAAAACGACACACCGCTGTAAAAGCTATTCATGTAAACATTTTCTAAAGATGAGAAATCCGTTTCATTGTAAACAACGTAACGGATTTCTCTGTTTAATACATGATTTCTATCTTAGGTAAATCATCGACACAAAGGATCTGTAGGGTCAAATGTTCCCGTACACGGCGGAGCAACCGGTTTATCAAAAGGAGCAGATACGGAAGGGTCCTTATATAGATGAATCGGGCACTCGTTGCAATGCTCATATACCCACTTAGCATTAGCACAGGTTGTACGAACACAACCATGAGAAGCAGCCTGTCCGAGAAGGCTGTATCCCCAAGTATCCATCGTATAAACATTAGTTGTTGAATAACACTCTGAATGTATAAGATAATTACCGTCTATTCTTGTCAAATACTGACAATAAACATCACCCATCATAAGTCCCCAACGAGACTGACTGTGAAGAATGTAGTCACCGAGTATTGTCTCTGTTCCCGGCTTTCCGCAGGATGCTACAAAAGCAACAACAGGAATATTCCAATCATCTGTAGCATCATCCCATGTATAAACCATAATGATGTTGTTTGCAGTATTAACCGTAAGATAATATCTGTCCTGATCTCCTATAATATCTCTTACATCCTGACACATTGTACCGTCTTCATAGAAGAAGTACTTAAATCCGTCTACATAATTCCAACCGGTAAGAAGTTTGCCGTCAAAAGTATAGCCGTAAAGAGCGCCGTTATCACCTCTCTCGGTGTGATTTCTGCAATCCGGATATAATCCGAGCTCCTCACAACGTGAAGTAAACTCATCTGATTCAACAATTGACTCTGCTACAACTGATTTTCCGGATTCCTCATAGGTATTCAGTTGGCTCTGCATCTCAGCCTCAGAACAGTTACGTCCGAGAGCCGCACTATAAATCGAAGAAATCCATGCTGCTCTGTCATCAGAAGAAGCATTCTCTGCAATACGCTCAATTACACTTCTGAGTGTCTCAGAACCGTTGCCGATACACTTCATATAATCATTAAGTATTGCTGCATCTGCTTTAGAACCGTTAATAATAATATAAGCCTTACTGATAAATGCTGTATACGTCGGATACAAATCTCTTGGTTCGGAAACTTTAATCTCGCCCTTTGCTACACCGTACTCTTCGCACAAATTAGTAAATTCCTGAGAAGCAGACATACCGTACATTACATATTTACGCGACAAACCGTCAGTATTAAGTTTATCTACCCACGCCTCAAGACCTTCCTTCTCCGGTTCTCTTAAAAGGAACGTTCTGTAGCATACTGTTACAAACTCCTCATCGCTGAGATTCTTATTAATTATCTCATCACTTCCAAAGAAACCTTCTATCATTTCAGAAGCCGTAAGTCCGTCATTTACTATTCGGCCGACCCAGTACTCAAGACCGGCTTCATCCGGTTCTCGTTCAAGAATTCCCTGATAAGCAAGGCTTACAAAAGCATTAACATCCGGACACAAATCAGTAGCTTCATTAAGTTCAAAGATTCCCCTTGTTACGCCGTATGAATCGCACAACTTCTGAAACTCATCGGAATTAGCAAAGCCTGCAAGTACAAATCTTCTTGTAGCACCATCTTCAAGTTCATTAATCCAGTGAACTCTTCCGTCATAATCAGCTGTACGTCCGAAAAAAGTATTATAAAGAGTATTAACAAACTCCTCATCTGTCATATCCAAATTCAGGAACTCTTCACTTTCAAAAAAATACTGTGCCACTTCGACTGCCGGCATTCCGTTGAGTATATTCTCACTCCATGCGTCAAGTCCCGCAGGTTCTGCCTCACGTCCGAGAGCAACCTCGTACAATCTTGCTACAAAATCTCTGACACCCTTCTCTGCATCAGGCGTTTCTTCCTTACATATTTTTATGTTGTTATTAATTAAAGTATCATCAGCCCAAATAACTTCAGGCATTGCAGTAAAACACATTGTAGCTGTTAATGCCAGTGTAAAAAATCTATTCTTAAACTGTCTCATGTTCACTCCCATACTCCTTAAGGCAATATCAATAGTATTATTACATTACTTTTGTCAAAATGGAAAAATAATTTCTTAAAAAATGATTATTTTTTCCCTTTCTCATCATCTTCCTGCATCAAGCGAAATTGTAATCGTAAACCAACCGACGTCCACACTTGCTTTTATTTTTCCGTTTATGAGATGAACTAATTTCTGGGTTACCGATAAACCGATACCGCTTGAATTATTGTTACGGGTTTTGTCTGACTGATAAAACCTGTCAAATACCTTTGAGGGGTCAATCTCATCATTTATATCAAACTTATTGGAAACAGACATTACTGCATGCTTACCTTCTAATACCAACGACACACGCATCTCATCCTTTCCGTGTGCCAGAACGTTTTTAATCAGATTCTGCAGGATTCGCTTAAGAAATTTCTCGTCCGTTACCAATTCCACACCTTCAGCAACATTCACAGATACTTTAATACCCTTCCGTTCAATATCCTCATAGTAAGAAAACAGAGTTGTGAGCATAACTTGAGAGACGTCACAATGATCAAACACCGGTGGATTCGAATCACAGGAAAGCTTTGTATAAAAAAACATTGACTCCAATAGATCGGAAAGCGAACTTATTCTCTCCTTTATTATATCCGCATAACGTTTTCTATCCTCTTCTGAATTTGTTTCCAATAGTAAATCAAAATAACCGGATAAAGACGTCAATGGTGTTCTTATATCATGCGACATGTTTACTATGGTGTTTTTTATCTCACCATCCTTACGCATGGTCTCTATTTCTTCTTCACGAGTTGCTTCAATAAAATGATTCAAATCATTTACCATACCGCGCATTTGTCTTATTCCCGTATAAACATTTACTTTTTGATTTGTCTTGTTATTAGCTATAAAACGAATTTGTTTACGCAAAGCGCGAATTTGACTTATCATACTTGCCAAAAGTAATGAAAGCACAACGACGGCTATCGTCAACGCAACAATTATTAAAACATAAATCTCACTGTTCATACTTTATCTCTCCAATCGTGAATCAACATCAAACGAGGATAAAACACCGCCTATAACTAACATAATCAAAACCTTAGTGATTGAAATGACAGAATTTAAAACAACTATCTCATTAATCTTATTCGGTAAAAGACCTTTTTGCTGAGCAGAAAATCCATATATTTTTATCAGCTTATTCTCACTGTAAATGAACTTAGTATAGTAAAAAATACTGTAATAATTTGATCTGGCTTCGCTTTGCGAGATAGAGATAAAGAAACTGAGACTCAAAACAACAATGAAAAGATAACTCAAAAAATACCCCTTCATTCCGTAAGTAAAAAATTTACTGATTATAAGAGTCGACAAAACACCGCGCAGCTGTATATAAACCAATGTCACCACAAAAGATTTTTTTATACCGTTCATGCTGTACCACAAGGGTGAAGTATCTCTGGCATAGACAGAAACAACAACAACTATAAAAGCAAATAAAATCAAAATTACTTCAATTAAAGAAAAGGCACAATATTCACCCAAGGTTATCAGAATTTTATTTTTCCTGGCAAAAGGTTCATTAAGATATATCCTGTTGTTGTAATAATCCGTATAGTATCCGCAAATGATGTTTACCATCAGGAACTGAATCATATATATCATAGATTGATAAACGGAAACCGACTTAGCCATAGCGTTGTCCAAATCCACAGTTATTGTGGTTCTGATAATTAATTTGGGAAAATTATTTGAAACAAAAATTGTAAACCATATCCAGACAGCAACCACCAAAAGCAGTTGAAACATCATCGGCTTACTCTTCCAAAATCTTAAAAATACAGATTTAATCCTACCAGTAACCATACCCAAACTATTATGCCCGAACAAATCATTTGTAATCTCTGCGTAAATTAATTATAACACTAAGAATAACAGATATTAAAATGCTTATTAAACTGACTATAACAGCACGATTTACAAATTCATTTATAATACCGACATAATATTTTGCTGCAATCTCATTTAATAAATATCTGGTAATTCTAAAATCCGTATTAGGATAAACAGAATTTATAAATGTATCAAATACTGAAACCGGAAGAGATAATAGGCCCAGTGAAAATGTAATACAAAAAATAAGTGAAAGTGATTTTCTGTGAAAAACCTCACACACTGCAAGGCAAACACAAACAAACGCATAGGTTATAAGAAAACTGACCAAAAAATACTTCCAGCTTTGCCTGTTCATAGTCCATTGTATTCGCTGCGTATAAATCAGCTTTACCGCAATAGTACAAATGCCCATAAACACATGCCATATAAGACTGTAAATGAAGCCCACAACAAACTTCGACAAAATTGGTAAATATCTTTGTCTTATACTGTTAAGAAGATTCTTATAGAAACCTACAGAATATTCATTTTCGGTAAATAACGGTATAAAAATAGCTATCATAAGCAAATGGATTGTAAGTCTGTAGCAAGTAGAAAAAAACACAGCAAAAGACTCGTTATAGTATATTCCTTCGCCCCAAAGAAGTTTAAATTTGTCATAATCGCTGTAAGAAGCTATATCTGTAGAATACTCATAGGTCTCGGTATACCCGCGCAATAAATCCTCTATTGTGCTGTTCTCCGCCTTTTCTAACTTCATAAGAGAATTCAACGAATTACCGTTTTTGCTCACACTGGTAATATCCACCTTAAGAAAAACATATCCGCAGATTAAATAAAGCAAAAAAGCTATCAAAAAGAGAGTCCAAAAATCTTTTGTTCTCTTCATTCTGTACAAATCATATCTTACTAATCTTATAAACCCTGTATTGAACGAATTCTTCATCATCTTGAACTTACCTCAGTTCCCCCTGATTATATCAAGGAAGTAAGTTTCCAAATCTTTCTTTGTTACAGATATTGATTCTACGGCAATACCTTGTTTTACCAGCAAAGCATTTATCTCACCGGCTTCATCAACTCTCTCAAATATTTCTAAGGTTCGATTGTCAGTCATGGAATATTTTGTAATACCGGCAGATTCTATAACCGGCAATATTTTTGACATATCAGATGACAGAATCGTGATTCTGTTGGTACACTTACTTTGAAGTTCCTCTCGTGTAGATTCTTCAATTATCTTTCCGTTCTCAATTATTGCATAATCAGTTACAAGCTTCGCAAGTTCTTCGAGTATATGACTTGAAATAAGTATAGTAATACCGTTTTCTTTATTGAGTCTTATAAGCAGGTCACGAACCTCTGCAATACCCTGCGGGTCCAGTCCGTTTATCGGTTCATCCAAAACCAAAAAATCCGGTTCTGACACCAATGCCATTGCTATACCCAGTCGCTGTCTCATTCCGTAAGAATACTTCCTTATTTTTTTGTCATTAACATCATCAAGTCCCACTTTATGAAGTAATTCCCTTATTTTCTTCTTACTACAATCGACACCGTAAGCTATTGCTTTCAGTTTTATATTATCGTAAGCACTTAAATCGGGATAAAGTGCCGGATATTCTATCAGTGCTCCAACATGTGACAAAGCCTCATTGGTTGTACATTCAAAGCCCTCGTAATTAAACGTTCCGGAGGATTGCAGAATAACACCTGTAATCATCTTCATAAAAGTAGTCTTACCGGCACCGTTACGTCCGATAAGTCCGTATATCGAACCACGTTTAATGTGAAGGTTTACATTATCTACAACTACTTTCTTCGAATAAACCTTGGTAAGGTTTTCAGTTGTAAGCAAAAACTCACTCATTTTGCACTCCTTAGCATTTTTATGAGAACCCCGTACATTAAATTATTAATCATGATATTTGCGATAACGCAAATAAAAAATAAAGAAAAAGTAAAGAAAAACACAACAGAAAAAAACAATTCAGCCTTAATGAATTACTTTGCCAATCTGAAACCTATTCCCCAAACGGTATCGATATATTCATCATTTGTTATTTTCTTAAATTTTGTACGAATATTGGATATATGAACATTAATCGTTTTATCCTCTGCAAAATACGTCTCATTCCAAGCATACTCAAATATTTCCTGCTTAGTAAATACTTTTGTAGGATACATCATAAGAAGCTCAATTATCTTATATTCCTGACGTGTAAGCGGAACACCGACACCTTCTAATTCAACCTCATAAGTAGCTTTGTTAAGCTTAAGTTTTTTTACTTCAATTATGTCATCAGAGGAATCTGCACCCTGCATTTGTTCAAGGTGACGTAACTGAACCTCAACACGCGCAATAAGCTCCCTGACCTCGAAAGGCTTAACAAGATAATCATCTGCTCCGAGTTCAAGCAAACTGAGTCGGGAATCTACATCGACTTTGGCAGATACAACAATAACCGGCAATTTGGTAAATTCACGAATCTTGGTAAGCAGTTCCTCACCTGAAAGTCCGGGCATCATTAAATCAAAAATAGCCAAATCAAATTTTCTGTTCTGAATGTTCAAAAGGCCCTCAGTCCCTGAGAAAGCTTGCGTACAATTAAAACCGTGTTTACTTAACGCTTCCGCCATCAGATTGTTGATGCTGGAATCGTCCTCAACAATAAGAATTTCAGCACTCATCCGACCTTAACCTCTGATTTTTCTTCAGATTCAATGACCTCACTGTGACTTCCGAGTTTACTTACCACTTCACTGTCACCAATCAGTCGCAACGCCTCAGTCTCGTTAATCTTGATAACAAGACCGTCCTGCTTTAATGATTCAACAAAAGCTGTATTATCAAAACGTGAAGGTGCAAATACACCTGCCTTATTCCATGCACCGTTCAAAACAAATCTGACAGCAGTTGCCACTGCAAGCCCCGAGATGTAATTCTTTGTACCGGCCTCGATACCATATTGTCTCTTACAATCCATTAGATAACAGGAAACCTTGGTTGCACCGTTCTTCTTACCTGAAATAACAAGATTAACTACATCGTTATCTGAATTCTCTGAACCAATCTCAACCTCACTGTTTTCTTCCGACGCAACTTCTTCATTATTCTTGGCAAGAACCAAACCGAGAAAATCAATAGGAGAAATCATAGTTCCACTAACATCTATTGAATCCGTATCAAGCATGCCTACATTCTTCAAAGTCTTTATTAAATTTAAATTTTGTGTATTAAATGTCGAGAAAAATCTGACATTAGGTACTTCAGGCATTTCCTTGAGAAAACTGTTTACTATGTTGTGATTAAACATGAACAAATCGGTATGTCCCACACCCTCAACATCTCTGGATGTTTTACACTCAAACGGAGCATACTGTTTAACTTCACCATCCTCAATCACGTTCGCAAGCTGAGACAATTTACGAATCTCATCCATAAGATCAGCATTACCTTTACTTGCCTTTTCCTCGACAGATGAAGCCTCTAAAATATCAATTGAATCAATTATATCGTACTCATAATCCAAAGCATCCTTAACCATTGCTATCAAAGCAGCATGGTTGAACTCACAACCGGTAATTGCAGTAAGCCCGGCATCTCTGAACTCAGAGAATTGCTCAAACTGTTTTGCAACAAAATCATCTTTAATATCATTATAGAGAAGATTTACATCAACATAAGCAGCATTTACCTTAAGTGCACACTTCATGGCTGCCATAGAATACTCCGCCTCACCGAGATAAACAATCATATGAGGTCCGAAGATTTGAAGCATCATACTGGTACGTTCTTCATTTGAAAGATCAACCGCAGCGGTCACAATTCTGGTCTTTCCCGAGGCAGCATATTTACGATACACATCGCTCTGTGTCTTATCCTTGCCGGCTATGCACAATTCCTTAACAGGGGAACCCGGACCCGTAAGAATAGGCACTATTACATCTGTTATCTCGTTACAACCAATCACCAACACCTTATCCATACAACTGCAATTCCTTTCAAAATATACATAATCATTTTAATAGTTAATTTACAAAATGACAACATAATATTTATATTTTATTTTTGTTAAAAATATCAATTATTTATGTCTTCCCACAAATAAACATAAAAATATGGAGTTTTCTCAAAGGTGATTAATTCACAGAGAGGCAGGCCCCGGCCCCGTTTATTATGGCTTTCTATATTCAAGCCAGAGACAACCTGCCCGGATTCACTGAAAAACCTGTTTTCAGTCACTGCCGGCGACAAAAATCACGTATTTTAGCGACGCGGCGGTCAGGCGTCGCCAAAATCACCCTAAAACGTCGCTGCCGGCGACAAAATACGCCTGTTCCAGCGACGCGGCGGTCAAGCGTCGCCAAAATCACCCTAAAACGTCGCTGCCGGCGACAAAAAACGCCTATTCCAGCGACGCGGCGGTCAGGCGTCGCCAAAATCACCCTAAAACGTCGCTGCCGGCGACAAAAAACACCTATTCCAGCGACGCGGCGGTCAGGCGTCGCCAAAATCACCCTAAAACGTCGCTGCCGGCGACAAAAATCATCTGTTTCAGCGAAAAAAACGTTTTTCATTCACTGTAAAGTGACTCAAATGACCAATTTCAGTGAATGAGAGCTCCAATCAGCCCGGATTCACTGAAAAACCTGTTTTGAGTCAACACTACGGCAAATCCTATAAGGGGAAATACACAAAAAGCATTCAGGTAAGTGAAGTCTTCGATGCATTCAGACAGGAAAGTCGTGACAATATAACATCAGAAACTCTCCTGAATCGGCGTTAGTTAGCATGCTCAAAAATCAAAAATCAAAAATCAAGTTATCTGAAAAAATGGCACTTTAATACTGAATTTTTACGGTTTAGAGGGGTTATTGCACTAAGTTTTGAACAAAATGAAGGAGCTGCCTCTCTGTGAATTAATCACTTTTGAGACAGCCCCGTGTGTTTTTTTGTTTGATGTAACTTATCAGTTATCTTTATCTACATCGTTAATCTTTACATCATCTACGGAAATCTTATTGAAATTATCATTATCAACTACGCAGATGTATGTCATACCGCGATTTACCTGAAGTTCCTCACCGGCATCGTTATAAAGAATGATTAAGTCGTTTGGAGAATCTTTAGTCCAAGTAAGATGGCAATACTTACCGTTGTTGAAGTAATAACCTTCACCGCCATCTTCAAGATAAGCATCAACTGTTCCGTCACCGTGACCTGTAATTCTTGCATAGAGAACTACTACGTTGTTAACAAAGAGCTGTTCTTCTGTTGTTTCATCTATCTGAGGCTCTCCGTACTGAGACTTGTAATATCCGTTTAGTGTCTCATCATACTCGAAAAGTGCATCATCATTTGTAGGTGAGAAATAAACATTTAAATTTGTACAAGTCAAAGTGCTGTTTGCTATATCTACAGAATCATCAGCTACGTAATTAAAGAGCAGAGGTGTCTCACCGGTTCTCTCAATGTTAAAATGGTCGATACCTTCACTGATGTGTTTACCGTCTGATACAGCTGTGTGCTCAAGAGCACGCTTTGATAACCATGTTGCGTCACGCCAGAAGAAAAGTCCGTCAGGAAGTTCAACTTCACCTGCAGATGAATCCTTTTTACCTGCTGAGCAGTTATTTCCGTCAATGTGGTCAATACTATTAGCACTGATATGATCAGGAACTCTTGCGTTACGACCGTAATGAATGAAAATAGAGTTATTGCCTGCAGCTAAATCAGTTGACATGATTCTTGCACTTCTCAATGAACCAATCTCAGGAACAGTATTAACATCTGCAAAAACACAGAGAAGTCTTGTTTGTCCTCCTTCTGTCTCGTATTCGTATATCGCATCGGCTTTGCTGATACCTCTCTGAGACATTGCTTTATAACAGTTATTTACTACGATGGCAACGCTTCTGTAACCTACATTTGCAGGATCCATATTTTGAATACCTGAAACAGGATTAACTGCTAATGGGTTAGAAGGATCATAAAGTGCATCTAAAGGCATAGTAGTTGTAGTTGTTGCTTCTGTAGTAGTCTCAGTTGTAGTAGTAGCTTCAGTTGTGGTTGTTGCTACTGTTGTAGTTTCTGTTACTACAGTTGTTTCTTCTGCTTTGTTACATGCCGGAATACAAAGTGCAAGTGACATAGCAGAAATAATAGATAAAAGTTTCTTGTGTTTCATCTTTACCTCCTAGATAGATTTGTAAGGAAATACCCTACAAAGATGACATTGAGATTATATCATTCTTTATTCGAAATACAAAAAAAAGTCAAAAATGTTTTCTTAAGTTTGAGTTTTTCGTCAGTGTGGTATAAAATATCGCTTGGTAAATATAATTTACTGTGAATTTTATTGAGGTGAAAGTTAATGACAAATAGTAGAAAAAGCTCAAAAGTAAAGAACTTCTTTATACGTTTCTTTGCTATTCTTTTGGGATTGTTCTGTGGTGTTGTGTTATACGCTTTTAAATTGTTGGGTGGGTTTAATTATGTTATGACTCCTATCGTTGATGAGGAGGATTATGAGTTGGTATCGGTCGGTGAGAGCGGCAGTTTCAGTGGCGGTGATGTCGATTCTTCGTGGGCTGACGGCGGGCATACAAGAGTATATGTTGACCCTAATCATCCGATTATCAAAGTCGACCAAATAGATCCGAATGTGGAGAATATTCTTGTCTTTGGTGTTGATTCAAGAGGTACCAATGATTATCAATGTCGTTCAGATTGTATGATGGTTGTATCTATTAACAAGAAGGAGAATACTGTTAAACTTATTTCGCTGATGCGTGATATCGGTGTTTATATCGGTGATACCGATGAGTCAGCATCGTCTTCCTTAGATAAGTTGACTCATGCTTATGCATATGGCGGCGTGGGATTGATGATTAATACAATAAACAGAAATTTCGGATTGGATATTCAGCGATTTGCAATGTTGGATTTCGGCAGTGCTGCCGATGTAATTGACTTGGTGGGTGGAATTACAATTGATGTTCAGAGTTCTGAAGTTAAATATGCCAATGCTTGCATAACAGAATTAAATCAGATTTCAGGTAAAGATGCACCGTTGCTTACTTCCGGAGGTACGCAGGTATTAAACGGAACACAGGCTATCGGTTGGTCAAGAATTCGTTATTTGGATTCTGATTTTGTAAGAACTTCAAGACAAAGAACTGTTGCAACTGCATTGATTTCTCAAGTATCCGGTATGTCTAAGATATATCAGCTTGGTTTAATTGAGGATTCTGCAGGTATGTTTGAGACCAATATGCAGTCTTTGGATTTGACAAGGGTTGGTTTAAACGCTGTTGCCGGTGCCGGTAATATTCAGGAATACAGAGTCCCTGAAGATAATTTGTATTCTGTTCAGCAAAATCCATGGATGATGATTCTTGATTGGGACTCTCAATTGGAATTGCTTCATGATTTTATATGGGGGTAATTATGAGTAAGACTAATTCTACATGTATCTGTGAGACTAATCAGGTTGTTAATGAACCGCAGGAAAATGTGTTTTTCTTTCAAACATACAGAACTATAAATGATTTTCCGGGAGAGTTTTTAAGAAGTGCAAAGTCAACTGCTCCTATTCAGATTTGTGCGATGTTTTCGTGTTACGGACCTGACAGTATCGGTGCTAAGTTGAATATAATGCTCAACGAAGAATTAAACAAAATTGTTGAGTCGTATGCAAATAAATCTGTTTTGGATTTTGAGAGCTTCAGTAATCAGGTTATTAATGTTCTTAATTTGAAAGTTTGTAATGCTTCAGTATCTTCCGGTGGGCAGAAACTTCAGGTATCAATGACACTTCTTCTCATTGAAGGTGACACGTTGCGTGTTATCAGTGTAGGAAATACCAAAGCAGTCCTCATAAGAGATAATAAGATTATGTCACTTACAGAGGATCAGACACTTGCACACAGATATGTTCAGATGGGTGCGATTACACCGGAGCAGGAAGCAACTCATCCGGACAGAATGACTCTTACGCAATATCTCGGTAAGATGCCTCAAGATGGTGATGTACAGGCCGACAAGAGAGTTCATCTCAAATTAAAGGATAACGATGAGATTTGTCTTATGGGTTTGGGTTTATCTAAGAAGTTACCGTCCAATATACGCAATAGTATGTTGGTAAGACCTACACAAACTGAGACAAAAGCAAAAGAGATTATTTCTTCAGCTTATAATTACGGCATTAAAGCAGGTCTTTCTATTATTTTGATAAAAATTGAATCTACATTTTTGTTACCGGGTGATGCTGTTTTCGGAAATGCACCTTTCGGTTCTGAGAAAACTGCCGATAGAAATGAAAATAATGTTTCTTCAGAGCGAAAGGAAAACAGAGTCAGCCGTGAAGCTCCTGATAGAACTCAAAAATCAGTCTCGGTGAGCAGTGATTCTGATGACGGAGAGACGAAGAATATATTCAGTCCAAATACAAAATCAGATTATAAAGAATCTGACAAAAATAAGAAGAAAACTAAGGAAACAAAAGCTATGCCGGCTGACACAAAAAAAGACAAATTAAAGAATATACTTATTCCAATTATTTTATTTATTGTTTTTATCGGTGTAGGTTACGGAGGAACTTATTTGATTTTTAATGCCGGTGATATTATCGGTAAAGTCGCACCTACTTCTGATGTAATCGAGAATGAACAGAAGGTAATGTATGTAACAAATGATAATACACCTGTTTATGCGTCAGATAATTTGGAGAGTACTATTATTGCGTATTTGTCAAAAGGTGAGGCAGTAAATCTTGTGTCCCAGGGTGACTCTTTCTCCAATATTTCAACCGAAAGCGGAGTTGTAGGTTATATATTGAATGTTCAAATCAGTGAAGAGGATCCTACTTTGGAAGAAATGTTAGAGACTATTGAAGAGGAATTAACGTATCCGGAAACCGAATCTTTGGTAGTGGATACTACTGTTACTGATACTGAAAACACTGAGGATACATCAGTTGATGAACCGACAGAGGAGACTTCCGAACAGACAACGGCAGTAACTGTTGCAGAAACGACAGCGGAGACAATTGCAGAAACTACTGCAGAAACAACCGCAGAAACAACTGAGGAGACTACAGCTGAGACTACTCCGGTTACAATTGCTGAGACAACGGAAGAAACTACAGCTGAGACTACAGCAGAGACTACTGTTGAGACAACTGCTGAAACTGTTGCGGAAAGTACCGTTGAGACTACGGAAGCACCTATTGATATTCCTTCAGATGATGGCAGTGGTGATGGTGAATAAATATAAGTGCAAAAAAAACAGGAGGATTTAAGTCCTCCTGTTTTTTAGGTGCAAAATTTGAATCAATATCTGAAAAGCTCTTTATAAAGAACACGTACAGCATATTTGCAATAAGCTTCAGATACACCGAACATCATTGATATCTCGGAAGCACCCTGGTTAACAATTTTAAGATTGATTCCGGCATTTCCTAATGCTGAGGCAGCTCGAGCCATAATACCGACAGAATTTGCCATTGCCTGTCCTACAATCATTACTATGGCAAGATCACGTTCTACCGAAATAGAATCCACATTCATTTCGCTGTAGATTTTTTTCAAAACCCTGTCTTGTTTTTCTTCTGTAAAATTCTTTTTTCTTATAATAAATGTAATTGAGTCAATTCCGGAAGGCATATGCTCGATTGAGATGCCCTCATCGCTGAATATCTTCAGAAGCTTCATTACAAAGCCTATTTGTCTGTTCATTAGATACTTGTTTATAGTAACTGTGCAGAATCCGCTCTCGCCGGCAATACCGGTAACAAGAGAATCATAGTGAGTTCTCTTAGAAACAATTTTTGTACCTGATGAAGAAGGATTATTGGTGTTCTTAATATGAACAGGAATTCCTCTTACAAATACTGGATATAAAGCCTCCTCATGCAACACGTTAAAACCTGCATATGCAAGTTCCCTCATCTCATCATATGTTATTTCAGTGATAGGGAACGGGTTGTTTACAAGTCTCGGATCTACGGCAAATACATTATCTACGTCAGTCCAGTTCTCGTATACTTCAGCCTTTACTGCGCCTGCAAGGATTGAACCTGTGATATCTGAACCGCCGCGTGAGAAAGTAATAATCTCACCTTCCTTAGAATATCCGTAAAAACCAGGGAAAATGGAAATCTTATCACTTGTTGCAAGTGTGGAAAGGTTTGCATATGATTCATTAAGAATTACTGCTTTACCGTTTGCATCATGCTTAAGGAAGAGACCTTTTTCCTTAGGATTACAATATTCGGCCGGAACATTTATAGAATTAAGGTATTTTGCAACGAGTCGCGCACAACAATCTTCACCCATAGCCTTTACAGAATCAAGATACTTAATATCATTTGTGTATGGTGCTGAAGCTGTAGTTCTGAGAGTGTTCTCGATTTCAGGAAGAACATCTGATATTCCTAAATCTGAAGTTATACTGTTAAAACGCTCAATAACTGCTTTAATCTCTTTCTCATAATCATTGCCGGCAAGACGTGCTTTTGCAACGGAAATAAGTAAATCCGTTACCTTGATATCTTCTTTTGTTCTTTTACCCGGTGCTGAGACAACAATAATTCTCTTCTCGGGATCGGACAGAACAATGTCACAAACCTTTTTAATCTGAAATGCATCTGCAAGTGATGAACCACCGAATTTTGCAACCTTCATATTATGCTCCTTGAATACTTATATAGATATAAAACGTTTTTATAATAGCACAAGATTTACATTTTGAAATACCGATATGCAAAAAACTTGATTTTATCTTGAAAAATCGTTATAAATATAGCTTGCAAGGGTGACAGCGAGGTATTTATATGAATATTTTTAAAGCAATGATTCCTAGAGAAGTATGGCCTAAAGTGGTTGAGATTCCTATAGAAAGTCTAAGAAATTTAAAAGAATGCGGAATAAAAGTGGCATTTCTTGATTATGACAATACTATAGATATTGACCGTTCCACAGCACCGAGTGATTACAGTCTTGATTGTATTAATTATCTTGAGATGAACGGTTTTAAGTGTTGCCTGGTGTCAAATGCCAAATCTTCCAGGTCGTCTGCTATTGCTAAAGAACTTGGACTTCCGTCTGTGAATTGTGCACACAAACCTCGAACGGACGGTGTCAAGAGAGCAATGGATCTTATGAATGTGACAAAAGATGAGTGTGTAATGATTGGTGATCAGATTTTTACGGATGTTATGGCAGGTAATTTGTCAGGTTGCTACACTATTATGGTTGAGAAATATCAACCCAAAGAGATATGGTACGTTAAAATTAAACGACCTTTTGAGAAAATTGTTAGGTTAATTGCACGATTTTGACACGTATTTGCATGATTGTAGAAATAAATACTTGCAGTATTTGAGTTTTTCAATTAAAATACCATAATGCAAACAAGCGTGTAGGTATGCGTTTTAATATTTTTTTATATTTTTAAGGAGATCAGTATGATTAGTGCAGGTGATTTCAGAAACGGAATGTGTTTTGAGATGGATGGTCAGGTTTACTCAGTAGTTGAGTTTCAGCATGTTAAGCCGGGTAAGGGCGCTGCTTTTGTAAGAACAAAGTACAGAAATGTAAAGACAGGTTCTGTTGTTGAGAGAAGCTTTAATCCAAACGAGAAGTTT
This sequence comes from Saccharofermentans sp., assembly GCA_045616305.1. Classification (GTDB taxonomy): domain Bacteria; phylum Bacillota; class Clostridia; order Saccharofermentanales; family Saccharofermentanaceae; genus Saccharofermentans. The sequence continues at coordinate 27,535 of JAZLGO010000070.1, forward strand.
GAGCAGGCTCAGCTCGACAGAAATGATATGCAGTATATCTATGCTGACGGTGACTTATTTTACTTCATGGATCAGGAGACTTATGATCAGCGTCCTATTAATGTTTCTGTTATCGGTGACAACGTTAAGTTCCTTAAAGAAGCAATGATTTGTAAGGTTATGTCATACAAGGGTGAGGTTTTCTCAGTTGAGCTTCCTATTACTGTTGAACTTGAGATTGTTGATTGTGAGCCTGGTGTAAAGGGTGATACAGCAACTAACGCTACAAAGAATGCTACTTTGGAGACAGGTGCTGTAGTTAAGGTTCCTTTGTTTGTTAACCAGAACGAGGTTATCCGTATCGATACACGTACTGGTGAGTATCTCGAGAGAGTTTAATTTTAGTTTTTTGCTTATATTCAGCCGACGATATATTGATATTGTCGGCTGAATATATATATACTGTATTTGTATTTTGAAATTTGAATATTAGAGGTGATCCGATGGACAATTCCGTTAATGATTCAATTAAAGGAGATCGCTCCTTAACACAAGGTTTTGTTGCGCAGTATGCTGCTGAAGCAGCTGCACAGATAGACGGTGTTGCTTCATTGGCTTCCTCGTTTGCGGTTGCACTTAAGGAAAAGGCAGGAGTTGTCCATGAAGGTAAAGGTGTTCGTGTAGTATTTTATGATGATAATACGAACTCAGTTGCTATTACGGTATATCCTGTCATTTTTTATGGTAAAATAATACCTGAGGTTGCCTGGTCAATACAGGAACGAGTTAAAATGGATGTTGAGAAGTTTACCGGGCTCAATGTCGAGAGCGTGGATGTACATGTTTGCGGTGTTGTTGAAGCACCGTCAGAGATTGATACGATATAAAAAGAGGTATATTTGATGAATTGGTTTACAAAAGCAGTTTTGTTTTTATATTCGGTCATTATCGCTGTTTTGTCAGGTATTTTGTTATATGCCGTACATGACGAGAGTATTTATTCCGAGTTGTTGTCTGCTCTGTCGGGTATTGTTACCGATCCGGCAAAGAAGTATGGTTATATAGTCATAATTTTATTTCTTTTGTTTTTGAGTGTGGCGGCAATATTAATCTGTATCACTTCAGGAAGAATGGCTAAGACCAGGATAAGAACTACTGATATCGGTGGTGTTGATATAGGTGCAGACGCTATTGAGAGTATTGCTTCCAACTCGGCTAAATCAGCTCAAGTCGGAATCAAGAATGTAAAAGTTAGAGTATCCTCATCAAAGAATAACGCAATCAGTGTTAAATTAAATGCTGATTTGTATTCGAATGTTGAGATCCCTTCTTCAATGACTAAGGTTCAGGAGAAGGTTAAGAAGGATATTGAGCGATATACAGGTCTGGCAGTTGATTCTGTTCAGGTCAAGGTAGCAAAAGTAGAACCTATTGTTGCAAAGGTAGATAAGTAATATGTTAGAGAAGCTTCTTACTATGCTTATAGAAAAGGTTTCCGCCACAAAGATGGGCGTGGTTTTTGCTGTTGTATTCTTTGTAATAGCTTTGCTTTTGTGTATTTTCGGTTTTTATAAAACTTTGTTTATAATTATTTTTACTATAGTAGGCTTTTTTGTCGGTTCATTTCTTTTTAATGATAAGAGTCGTTTTAAAGAATTGCTTGACAGAATTCTGCCTCCGGGGAGAGTAAGATGAGTGAAGAGAATTTAAATTCTGACAGTTCTGTCAGCAGACTTTTGTCAAGGCAGTCTTTGGTACAGTTTATTGTTCAGATGGATTTTCGAAGTGATTCATTTGAAGAAAATCTTAAGAAGTTTTCGGATTATTCCGAGACTTCTTTCGGCGAGGATAATTATTTTATCAAGGTTGCTCACGGTGTATGTGATGAGAAAGAGAATATTGATAAAATGATTTCCGGTTTTATGCGTAAGGATTGGAGTCTGGACAGAATTAACAAGGTAGTAACAGCTATTCTTGAAGTTGCTTTTTATGAGATCCTTCATTGCGATGATATTCCTACAAGCGTTTCTATTAATGAAGCTGTAAAGCTTTCTAAGAAGTTTGCCGATAATAAAGATTATATTTTTGTTAACGGAATTCTGTCTTCTTTTGCGAAAAGCTTGGATAATTAATTATCGGTGTTGAAATGTCATCTTTTAATTCTGTTACAGAGTTTATTAATTATGTGTCTGAGTATTTGGCAGATAATAGTGATTTATCGGTACTAACCGTTACCGGTGAATTGTCCGGTGTTACAATTTATCGTTCCGGTCATTGTTATTTTACACTTAAGGATGAAGCATCTTGTGTAAGCTGCGTTATGTTCAGAACGTATTTGTCTCAGTTGGATTTTGTTCCTAAAGACGGAATGAAAGTTGTGTTAACAGGAACAGTTAATATTTACGGTCCGACCGGTAAATTTCAGATTAATTCCAAATCGATGCGCTTTGCGGGTAAGGGAGATTTAAAAGAGCAGTTTAATATGCTTTTTCTCAAATTGCAACAGGAGGGATTGTTTAATGAAGAACATAAGAAAAGAATTCCGTTGCTTCCAAGAAAAATCGGTGTGGTAACTTCACCTTCCGGTGCAGTAATAAATGATATTATTCGTACACTTAACAGAAGAAATCCTTTCTTTGATCTTTTGATATATCCTGCTTCAGTTCAAGGAGAGAATTCTCCGTCTGAGGTTGCCGCAGGAATAAAGTATTTGGATACAAGAGAAGATATAGACGTTATTATAGTTGCACGCGGCGGAGGTTCTTATGAGGATTTGTTCGGTTTTAACAGTGAGATTATAGCCCGTGCCTGTTATGAATGTAATACACCGGTGATTTCGGCGATAGGTCATGAGACGGATAATGTGATTTTGGATTATGTGGCTGATTTACGTGCACCGACTCCTACAGCAGCTGCTGAACTTGTTTTGCCGGTTTATACCGATATGTTGAATTATATTAACAATACCGAGATGCGTTTGGAGATGGCTGAAGAGTCTGTCTTAAAAGCGAAGCGTAATTATTTAGATTCACTGAAAAATCATAAGGCTCTAATGTCACCGATGTTTTATATCAGTGAGGCACATAACAGAATTAACAGTTTGGTTCAGCAATTGATTAGATGTTCTGATGACTGCCTTTTAAGAAATCAAGCTGTTTTGAAAACATATTCAGATAGTCTCGAGGTATCGGAGCAGAGAATTATTACCAGAGAACAGAGTCGTTTGTCAAATTCTGTCAGTGTTTTGGATTCAATGGGACCGTTGAATGTTTTGAAGAGAGGATATGCTTTTCTGTCTGATGAATCAGGTAAAGTTATATCTTCATGTGACGATATAAAACAAGGAGACAGGATTGAGATATTTTTGTCGGACGGCAGTGCCTCCGCCAATATAGATGAAGTGAATAGAAAGTAAACAGGAGATATTACTATGGCAAAAGCTAGTGAGAAATTTGTATATGAGAACGGTGTGGCTGAACTTGAAGAGATAGTAAGAAAGTTAAGTCAGGGTCAGGTTACCCTTGAGGAATCGCTTACACTTTATACAAGGGGAGTTGAGCTTGCCAATCAATGCAGTAAAAGATTAAGTGAAGTAGAGAAGACAATAAAGCTTCTTAATATAAAGGATAATACCGAGGGTTTATTCATTGGTAACGAGGATGAGACATTATGAGTGAGATAAATGAGCTTTTCGAGAATTATTCAGATAATGTGAATGATTTTCTTATGCCGCGCCTTAAGAATATTTTTGATGATTTGGACGATGTTACGTGTGAGGCTTCTCTTTACAGTATTATGGCAGGCGGTAAGAGAATAAGACCGTGTCTTATGCTTTGTGTTGCCGAAATGCTTGGTTTAATCAGAGCAGATATAGTTGATTTTGCCGTTGCTTTGGAAATGATACATACTTATTCTTTGATTCATGACGATTTACCGGCTATGGATAATGATGATTTAAGAAGGGGAAAACCTACCTGCCATAAGGTTTACGGTGAGGGAATAGCTCTTCTTGCAGGTGATAATTTACTTAACAGAAGTTCGGAGATTTTATTTGATATATGTCTCAAAAATCCAAAATCTTTAAGATCTGCTTCTTATATGATGCACAATGCGGGAATATACGGAATGATCGGCGGACAAAGTATAGATTTAGTTTCTGAGAATAAACAGATTACTCTTGATAAGCTTTATGAGCTTCAGGATAAGAAAACAGGTGCTTTGTTGAGAACCGCCGTGGTTCTTCCGTATTATTATGCTGTAGATAACGAACTTATCGAGAAAAATGATGAGGTTGAACGACTTCTTAATGATCTTTCATATCACCTTGGTTTGTCTTTCCAGATAAAGGATGATATTTTGGATGTTGAATCTGATGCCGAAGCTCTCGGTAAATCAGTCGGTAAGGATGAACGTGACAGTAAGTCTACATTTGTTACTTTACTGGGACTGGAGCAAGCTAAACAGAAACTCAATGAGGAAATACTTGCATGCTGTGAGACTGTTTGCGGTTTATCAGCTTTGGGTTATAATGTTGACGATTTGAATATGATAGTAAGATTTCTCTTAATAAGAGAGAACTGATGGGGTCAGGAAGTTGGAATACAGATTTTTGGGAAAGGATTTAAGTTCCGATATACTTAAAAATATGACTGAACAGGATCGTTCGGTATTGTGCGCAGAGATACGAGATAAAATTATTTCTACCGTTTCTAAGAACGGTGGACATCTCGCATCTAATTTAGGTACGGTTGAGTTGACTGTTGCCCTCCTTTCTGTATTCGATTATACCAAGGATAAATTTGTTTTTGATGTAGGACATCAATCCTATGCATATAAGTTGCTTACCGGTCGTTATGATGCTTTTGATACATTGCGTCTTAAGGGAGGTATTTCCGGTTTTCCAAGAATATCGGAGAGTCCGTATGATGCTTTTGATACCGGACACAGTTCGACTTCTGTTTCTGCAGCTATGGGTATTGCAAGAGCAGGAATACTCAAAAATGATAATCATTATACTGTTGCCATAATCGGTGACGGTGCCATGACAGGCGGTATGTCCTATGAGGCAATTAATGATTTAGGTCATTCCAAAACGCCTATGCTTGTAATACTGAATGATAATAATATGAGTATAGATCGCAATGTGGGCGGTCTTTCTCATCATTTATCAAAAATAAGAATTTCAAATACCTATATACAGGCCAAGCATAAGACAGAGAATTTTTTAAATAAACATCTCCCATATCTCGGAAAACCGATAATTAATATGATAGTTGCCGTAAAGGATTTTTTGAAATTTGTTATTTATCGTCAGAAACCGACTATTTTTGATGATTTAGGTCTGATTTATTACGGTCCTGTTGACGGACATGATACGAGAGGAATGATTGATGCCTTTAATGCTGTAAAGGATATCAAGGCTCCTGTGTTGCTTCATGTTTGTACGACTAAAGGAATGGGATATAAATTTGCAGAGAAGAATCCTTCGGATTATCACGGAGTCGGACCGTTTGATGTTAATACAGGAATAGCGTCTTCAAGCAACCGAACTTTTACCGGAGCTTTTGCTGATGCGATAGTGGAGAAGGCAAAGTATAATAATAATATAGTTGCTGTTTGCGCTGCAATGAGTCAGGGTACAGGTCTTGATAAATTCAGTAAGCAGTTTCCGGAAAGATTTTTTGACTGCGGAATTGCAGAACAGCATGCCGTTACAATGGCAGCAGGTCTTGCTGTATCCGGTTTGATACCGGTAGTTGCAATTTATTCTTCATTTCTGCAAAGGGCATATGATTCGATTATTCATGATGTATGCTTTATGAGTAATCATGTTATTTTTGCGGTTGACAGAGCCGGATTTGTAGGCAATGACGGTCATACTCATAACGGTCTTTATGATTTATCATATTTTAATTCTATGCCTAATATGACTGTATTTGCACCATGCAGTCTTGAAGAATTAGGATTTTGTCTTGAATATGCCGTTAATAACGTAAATGGTCCTGTAGCAATCCGTTATCCGAGAGGAAGAGCAGGTATTGATCAGAGAATATATTCTAATTATGAGATGGTTGTAAAACCTCATATGATAGCAAATCAAGGTGATGATTTTGTCATTGTATCCTGCGGCAACATGTGTCGTAATTCTATAGATGCACTTGCTATTCTTTCACAATCCGGAATTTTTGGAAAGCTTATTCATATCTCAATGGTTAAACCGGTTCCTATAGATGATCTTTTGGAAAGAATCGGAAACGTTAAAAATGTGTTTACTGTTGAAGAGGGTGTACTTTCAGGCGGAATAGGTGAAACTGTTCAAAATGAAATGTATCATAGAGGTTATAATGGAAGTGTTACAGTAATTGCAGTTGAGAACACTTTAATAAAAGGTGCATCACAATCTGAACAAATGAAAGAAGCCGGACTTGATGCTGATTCAATTGCTTTGCGTATTAAGTCTTCTTTGAAGTAATATATTGGTTTTTTTACGGTGATTTTATGAGTACTGACAATATTCAAGAGAAACTTTCTTTGAAACGAACCGCAGAAAATGTGTTTTTTGCAATGCGAATTACTGCAGAGACATGCAGATCCCTTGTTTTTCATTCTTTTTTTGCGATAGCGGTTTCTTATTTTGAATGGGTGTTCTTTGACGGTGTTTTTATCAGAAAAATTGTATCTTCAATAGACGGTAATGAGTCTTTTGTACAAGTAATGAAGTTTATAGTTTTCAGTGCCGTTTTGTTTTTCTTTGTTAATTTGTATAAAAGTTATGTTGAGAATGTTGTGTATCCTTTAGGTTTTACAAAGCTTTATAAGGGCGTTTATCGTAAGCTTTACTGTAAAGCACGTAATGTTGAACTCAGATGTTATGAGGATTCGGATTTTTATAATAAATATACTATGGCGATAGACGGTGCTGATACTAAGATAACCGAAGTAGTAAGACACTTTTGGGGAATACTCATCGGTATTGTTGCGTTGGGAATAGTATTTAAGTTTATGTTTGATATCGATCATTTTGCAGTTCTTTTTATCTTTTTGCCGTTAATAGGTAATTTCATTTTCGGAAATTATATGAATAAGGTTGAACTTAAAAGATATGAAGAACAGGCACCGAATAATAAGGTTCATAATTATGTAAATCGTATGATGTATTTGCCTGACGGTGCTAAGGAAATCAGACTTACCGGTATTTTTGAGGTGCTCAGACGTGATTATAAGGCAGCGACTGTCAGAAACACCGAAGCGGCAAAAAAATATGCCTTTGCAGATGCCTCTTTGAATTTTTGGAGAATTACATTTACGTTTACAGCTATTTTTGAAGGGGTTCTTGCCTATGCTATCTACAGAAATTTGGTAAGTAAAACCATATCACTTTCGCAGCTTACGGTAATGACAAGCTTAATGGTTGCAATGGCGTGGATTCTGATTTACGTTTTTGAGGATATCATGGCTTTGATGAAGAATGGTATTTTTCTTAATAATGTAAGAACTTTTCTTGAATATGAAGAGACTGTTCCTGAAAATCAGGACGGCATTATTCCGGAGAAGTTTGAAAGTGTTGAATTTAGGAATGTATCTTTTTCTTATGCTGATGAGAAGACTGTTAAGAATCTTTCTTTCAAGATTAATAAAGGCGATATTATTGCATTTGTAGGACATAACGGTGCCGGAAAGACAACCATTATAAAGCTTTTGCTGAGACTGTATGATCCTGATGAAGGCGAGATTCTTTTGAACGGTATTAACATAAAAGAATATAACCTCAAAGCGTACAGAGAAATGTTTGCTGCCACATTCCAGGACTTTTCCGTATTTGCTCTATCGGTGAAAGACAATATTCTTATGGGAAGACATTACGATAATGATGATGAGATTGTTGAAAACGCACTTAAGCGTGCGGATATTTATGATAAGGTTATGTCTTTACCGAACGGAATTAATACAATTATGACCAAAGAGTTTAATGACGACGGTGCAATTTTGTCAGGCGGGCAACATCAAAAAATTGCTGTTGCAAGAACTTTTGCCAAGGATTCACCGGTTAAGATTTTTGACGAACCATCGAGTGCACTTGATCCTATAGCCGAATATGAATTGTTCAAGAATATTATGCGCGAGGGCAGAACACATACAATGATTTTTATATCACACAGACTGTCTTCGGTTAAAAGTTGTGACAAGGTATTTATGCTTGAACACGGCACATTAATTGAATCCGGAAACCATCAGGAACTCATTGATATGCAAGGTAAGTACTGTAAAATGTACACTCGTCAGGCTATGAATTATATGGCGCTTGAGAATGAAGGCGAGGTGGTATTATGAGTAAGAAAAAGAATGATACCAAACAATCCTTCTTCAGTGTTTTGGATAACAACCGTTTCTTCATTAAGATGATGTTCTGTGCTTCGCCGTCTTTTGTAATTTATACTGCTTTGGACGGTGTTCGTAATGAATTGTCTATTTTTATTGTACATACTTTATTAATCGGTTATGTGCTTGAAGCGGCAGAATTTAATTACCCTTTTAAGAGAGTCGGAATGGTTATACTTCTGGCTGTTATTCTTATTTCACTGGGTATGGTTTTTACCGTTTTTGCCGGCAATTATATTACGGAGAAAGAACGTCCGAAGGTAAGGGAAGGAATAAAGCTTAAGTTATATGAGAAAGCACGTTCTGTAGATTTGGAATGCTACGATAATCCTGATTTTTATAACGAGCTTGTTTTGTCAATAGCCGAAGTAGATAACCGAATTGATCGTGTTTCTTCGTTTCTCAGAGCATTTTGTGAGAGTATTACCGTGCTTATTACGACAGGCATTTATTTATTAAAAAAGGACAGTCGTTCTGTGATTTTTGTTATAGTCTCTTTTGTTCTGATGTATGTTTTCAGTATGATATACAACAGACTTAGTTATAACGCAAGAATCAGCAGAAATCCTCATGAGCGTGAACGCGACTATGTTAAGCGAGTATTCTATCTTAATGATTATGCTAAGGAAGTACGTCTTAATTCGGAAGTATGTGATGTGCTTCTTCAGAAGTTTGAAGATTCTAATGAAGAGGTTTATCGCACTGAACGTCGTTTTGCAGTAAAAAAATTTGCAGTTGATTTTGTAAGAAAACACATTTTCAGCAATATGATTGGTGATGTATTTTACATATCATATTTGATCTATCTGGCAACTGTACCAAGGACTCTTGCGCTGTCAGCACTTGTAATTCTTTTTAATTCGTTTAATCGTGCAGTGTACGGACTTAAGGATTTGACAGACTGTTATTCTACTGCGGCTGAGACAGGTCTTTATGTACAGAAAATTCGTAATTTTTTAAGTTATAAGCTCAAAGTTGTATCAGAAGGAGATACTGTGCCTTCTGCTTCTGCAAAGAGGATTGAATTAAAGAATGTCAGCTTCTCTTATTCTTCCAATCCCGAAAAGGTAATTAAAGATATTTCTTTAACCATTAATCCCGGTGAGAAAGTTGCTTTGGTCGGTTATAACGGTGCCGGTAAAACCACATTGGTTAAGCTTCTTATGAGACTCTATGATGTAACTGACGGCGCTGTTTTTGCCGATGGTATTGATATACGTAAATATGATTTGAATAAATACAGAGATTCAATAGGTGCGGTTTTTCAGGATTTTGAGATTTTTGCAGCCAGTATAACCGAAAATGTTATTATGAATCAGTCAGATAAAGCGGATATGAATCGTGTTAAAATGTCACTTCAGGACAGTGGTTTGTATGACCGTGTTATGTCATTAGCTGATAAGTGTGATACTCAGATAACAAATGAGTTTTTTGATAACGGAGTTAATCTGTCGGGTGGAGAGAACCAGAAATTAGCTGCTTCGAGAGTGTTCTATAAGGATAATTCTCTTATGATTCTTGATGAGCCATCCAGTGCGCTTGATCCAATCTCTGAATATCAGCTCAATCAGGCAATGCTTAAAGCAACCTCTGATAAGACTGTTATTTTTATATCTCATCGATTGTCCACTACGAGATTTGCCGACAGAATTATTATGCTTGAGAATGGGCAAATTGTTGAGTCAGGGACACATGAAGACTTGTTAAAGCAGAACGGTAAGTATGCTGCCATGTGGAAGGCTCAGGCCGGTGCATACATAAAAGTCTGAACATATTAATGAATCGAAAATTTTAGTTTATTTCGAAGGTTTTTTTGTTTATAATAAATCTAATTTCGCAATAAGGTTGGTATGTATGGTTATTGGTATTTGTTCTAATGCTTTACGTGATATAAATTATGAAGTGGCACGTTATGTCTCTGATTTTATTTCAAATCATGGCAGCATTGCTGTTTTTGAAGATGACATAGCAAAAGTCGATTTGATTATTTCAATCGGCGGAGACGGAACATTACTTTCAACCATATACAAATATCGTCATTTGGGCGTACCGTTTGTAGGAATAAATAAAGGCAGTATCGGCTTTCTTACTGATATTGAATTAGACAGAATTGATGAAGCCTTGCTGAATATCATTAATGGTGAATACAAGGTCATAAACAGAAGTCAGTTGTATATTGAGATTTTTGATAAGGAAGGAAACCTTAAAGATTCAGCTGTCTGTCTTAATGACGCAGTAGTTTCCAGAGGTTCTGATTTACACGTTGTAAAGCTTGATTTGTATATTAATGACAAACCGGTAGAGCATTTTGTAGGTGATGGTTTGATTATTGCTACTGCTACCGGTTCTACAGCTTATTCCTTGGCTGCAGGCGGACCGATTATGATACCGAGTATGGAGGATATGATTATTACACCTTTATGTCCGCATACTTTACACAGATCAAGTTATGTTATAGATAAGAAGAGTGTTGTAGAGGTTCATACGGGTAATTTTGAGTCAGCTCCTATTATTTCTCCTGACGGTCGCAGGATGGTAGAACTTGAGCCTTATGATTATATTAAAATTAAGAGATATGACAATGTTGTAAAGACGATAGATATGGGATTTAAGGATTTTTATCAGAAGGTAAGCGAGAAGATTGCAGTAAGAGGTTCATTTTATGAAAATGGCAAAAAATGAGAGACAGGAATTAATTATTAAGCTCATAAAAGAGAATGTAATTACTACTCAGGAAGAATTGACTAATCTTGTTAACAGTAACGGTTATCAGATTACGCAGGCTACCTGTTCAAGAGATATAAAGGAACTTGGAATAATTAAGGTTGCAGTTCCTAATCACGGTACCAAATATGCTGTTTTGGAAAGGACCGGTGATGTTGCACCCGGGAGATTACTGGCAGTTTTCTCTAATTCTGTCTTGTCCTGCAGTCCTGCGATGAATATTGTAGTTATTAAAACTTTACCGGGTATGGCACAGGCTGCTGCATCTGCTTTGGATTCAATGCATCTGTCTTCTGTTGTAGGCACAATAGCAGGTGATGACAATATTTTTGTAGCTACTCCGGGTGTTGATGAAGCAACTGCGCTTGTTGAGACTATAAATGATATGGTTAATGACGATATTTGATTAAGTTATTCTGGTGCATATATGTTAGTTAGGTTAGAAATACGCAATTTTGCAGTAATTGAACATGTTGTTTTTGAACCGGGTAACGGCTTTAATGCGGTTACAGGTGAGACCGGTGCCGGAAAATCACTTCTTATTGATGCGATTAATTTAGTATCCGGAAAAAAAGCGAACAGAGATATTATCAGAAGTGACTCGGATTTTGCTCTTGTTGAAGCCGTTTTTGATGTATCTGATATCGAAGGAAATAAAGAATTTAATGATTATTTGACAGATAACAATATTGTAATTGAAGATAACACTATTATTATTTCCAGACGTATTTCAAGAGACGGAAAGTCAATTGCAAGAATTAACGGCAGTACTGTTTTACTTTCGGTACTAAAAAATTTATCTGATTTCATAATCGACATTCACGGTCAGCATGACACACAAATTATTTTCGATGAGAAAAAGCATATAGACTTACTTGATGCATACGGTAAAAAGCATATTGAGAAGCCATACAGTGAATATTCTGAAAAACTAAATGAGCTTAAAGAGTGTACTCTAAAAATAAAGAAGCTTTCCGATAACAGTAATTCACTCGGTAATGAGGATTATTTACGTTCTGCCGTTAAGGAAATCTCCGAAGCTGATTTACATGCAGGAGAAGAGGAAGAGCTTGATTTAAAACTTAAGGAATATACGTCTTTAAAGCAGACTGCCATATATTGGAAAATAATTAATGACGCATTTAACAGCGCTGATGATAACGGTATTACACCGATTGACAGGGTAGAAGCAGCACTTGACAGTCTGAATAAAATTAAGACAATTGACGATAGACAGGTAGATAACGATTTCTATGAACGTTTTACCGGACTTGTTCAGTCCTTTGAAGATATAAACTCTGAAGTTACCAGATATTTGGAACTTTCAGGCTTTGATGAAGGCGAATTGAGTAAGCTTGAGGATCGAATAAGCTTGATTTTTAATTTGAAAAACAAATACGGACGTAGTGTTGAGGAAATACTTGATTTTGAGACTAATGCAAATTCTGAACTGCTGGGTCTTGAGAATAAGGAGAAAATTCTAAAAGAACTTAAAATGCAGCGTCAGAAATTGTCTGAAGAATTATTATCTGCATCGGATAAATTAAACAGCGCCAGAAAACTTGCCGCTGATGAGTTGTCGTCAAGAATTGTGAGCGAACTTTCCGATTTGAACATGCCTAACAGCAGATTTGAGGTAATGTTTAAAGAACATGATAAGAATCGTTTCTTCTCGGCTAAGGGGTCACAAGATGTTGCTTTTTGTTTCTCAAGCAACAGGGGGGAAGATTTAAAACCACTGTCAGGTATAGTTTCCGGCGGTGAAGCTTCGCGTATAATGCTTGCGATAAAAGTAATTCTTTCTGATTCTGATTCTCTTTCTACGATGATATTTGATGAAATTGATACAGGTGTGTCAGGTCTTGCTGCAAATAAAATAGCCGAGAAACTTAAATTTCTCGGAAAAAAACATCAGGTTCTTTGCGTTACTCATCTTTCTCAAATCGCTGCTTCTGCTGATAGTAATTTTCTTATCGAAAAGAAGGAGAGAGATGATTTAACATTTACACAAATTACAGAACTTGATTCTGCTGCAAAGATAAGTGAGATATCCAGACTTCTTACCGGTACACAAAATGAAGAATCAATTCGTCTTGCTGAGGATCTCATTAATCATTTTCTGTGATTTCTCACTGAACAGCATCATCATGTCTTCAGGCAATGGACTTGTAAAGCGCATTACTTCATGACTGTCAGGATGTTCAAAATCGAGATAATAAGCGTGAAGAGCCTGTCTTCCTATGAGATTGTCCAATTCGATTGAATTATCAAAAGAGTTATTCGGATTATCTGTTGAGTTAGGTCCGTAAAGACCGTCACCGACCAAAGGATGGTGCATATAGGTTGAGTGAACACGAATCTGATGACATCTGCCTGTCTCAAGAATAAATTCTACCAGTGAGATGTTTCTTTCTTCATCAGTATATTTTACATTATAATGTGTCACAGAAGGATGACCGTCTTCTGCTACATCTCTTATCATTACTGAATTCGGACGACGTTTAATCGGTTTATCTATAGTTCCGCTAAAGGTGTCATATTTTCCGTAAACAACGGCAAGATACTTTTTATTCATCGGTTTCTTTTGAATGAGGTCATGTGCATACCCGTTTTTTGCTATACAGATTATTCCGGTGGTCTCTCTGTCTAATCTCATTACAGGATGCATAGGTATATCTGATAATCTTGTTGTAAGTGAATCATCCAAGTGATTATGTGTAGGATGCGTAACGAGATTATTAGGCTTCTCACATACGACAATTTGTTCATCCTCATAGTAAATTCTAATACCGGAATTCTCTTTGGTTTTTCCTGAATCCTGACCGTATGCAGCATATATAATGTCTCCGGTATTTACTCGGTCGATTACCCGTCTGTGAATACCGTTGACTTCCATAGTTCCGTAAAGCTTAATTTTCTTTATGAGAATATTGCTCATCATATATCTTGATGAGAGAATAGTTCTGATTTCTTTATTGTCATCTTCAGGTAAAACCGTAAAATTGATTTTCATATAGTGCTCCTTAACTTGAATTATTTTAATTGATTTTTCCTTCTGCGTAAAGAAATAGTAAAAATGAGTAAAAAAAATTATCTTTTTCGAAAATCATTATTGTTGGTAATTGATAAATATGTTAGAATTTTCGTCGGGAGGTGAGTCATTGTGTCTATTATTAAGTTGACTCCGGAAGAGCAGGCTACAAAATTAGAAGCTGTTCTTTCAAAGTACAGAGGACAAGGCCAGAAGGCTTTGATGGCTACATTGCAGCAGTCACAGGAAATCTACGGATATCTTCCGTTGGCTGTTCAGAAGAAAGTTGCAGATGCACTTGAAGTTTCAGTAGCAGAAGTTTACGGCGTTGTTTCATTCTATTCATTCTTCTCTTTGAAGCCAAAGGGAGAGAATGCGTTCAGTGTTTGTCTTGGTACTGCTTGTTATGTTAAAGGATCTCAGGCACTCCTCGATAAAATTGAGTCCAGCCTTGGAATTAAGGTTGGTGATTGCACAGAGGATTTAAAGTTCTCTATTTCTGCTTGCCGTTGCGTAGGTGCTTGCGGTCTTGCACCTGTTGTTCTTGTTAATGACGATGTATACGGTAGATTAAAGCCTGAGGATATTCCGGGTATTATTGCTAAGTATAAGGAGGAAGCATAATGGATAATTATCGTTCACATGTCCTCATTTGTCATGGTACCGGATGTACATCTTCAAATTCCAATAAGATTTTGGATAAGTTTAATGAAGTTCTTGCTGATAAGGGCCTCACAAATGAGATTAAAGTTGTAAAAACAGGATGCTTCGGTCTTTGTGCCGCTGGTCCTATCGTTGTAATTTATCCTGAGGGAACAATGTATTATCGTTGTACTCCTGAAGACGTTGAAGAGCTCGTTAATGAGCACCTTATTAACGGTAAGGAAGTTGAGCGTCTTAAGGTTGCAGGTAATAGTACAAGCCCTAAGGATTTCTATTCAAAGCAGATGCGTATCGCGTTGAGAAACTGCGGTAATATCAATCCTGAAGATATTAATGAGTATATTGCTAATGACGGATATCAGGCATTGGGTGCTATTCTTACAGAGAAGAGAGACCCGGATGCTATTATTCAGGAACTTATCGATTCAGGTTTGCGCGGCCGTGGCGGCGGTGGATTCCCAACAGGTCTTAAGTGGAAATTCGCTTCCGGTAACAGAGGTCAGGGTATAACAAAGTACGTTTGCTGT
The DNA here is from genome assembly GCA_045616305.1 of Saccharofermentans sp. Taxonomy (GTDB): domain Bacteria; phylum Bacillota; class Clostridia; order Saccharofermentanales; family Saccharofermentanaceae; genus Saccharofermentans. Next base: position 42,838 of record JAZLGO010000070.1, read on the forward strand.
AATGCCGATGAGGGTGACCCAGGTGCTTTTATGGACCGTTCTATCCTTGAGGGTGATCCGCACAGTGTAATTGAGGCTATGGCTATTGCAGGTTACTGTATTGATGCTCATCAGGGTTATGTTTATGTACGTGCTGAGTATCCTATTGCTGTTGAGAGATTGCAGAATGCTATCAATCAGGCTAAAGAGATGGGTCTTCTCGGTAAGAATATCTTCAATTCAGGTTTTGATTTTGAGCTTGATATCAGACTTGGTGCCGGCGCATTCGTTTGCGGTGAGGAAACTGCTCTTATGCGTTCTATTGAAGGTAAGAGAGGAAATCCTACACCTCGTCCTCCGTTCCCGGCAGTTAAGGGATTGTTTGGTCAGCCAACTATTCTTAATAACGTTGAGACATATGCAAATATTCCTGTAATTATTAACAAGGGTGCTAAGTGGTTTGCTTCACTCGGAACTGAGAAGTCAAAGGGTACTAAGGTATTCGCTCTCGGCGGTAAGGTTAATAATGTAGGACTTCTTGAGATTCCTATGGGTACTACCGTACGTGAGATTGTATTCGATATCGGTGGCGGTATTCCTAACGGTAAGGCATTTAAGGCTGTTCAGACAGGTGGTCCTTCAGGCGGATGTATTCCTGCATCACTTCTTGATACACCAATTGATTATGATAACCTCGTTGCAGTAGGTTCCATGATGGGTTCAGGCGGAATGATTGTAATGGACGAAGATACCTGTATGGTTGATATTGCTAAGTTCTTCCTCGAGTTCACTGTTGATGAGTCTTGCGGTAAGTGTGCACCTTGTCGTATCGGTACTAAGAGAATGTATGAGATTCTTACAAGAATCACTGACGGTACAGGTACTCTTGATGATATCCAGGCTCTTGAGGATGTTGCGGTTGCATTGAAGAATGGTTCTCTCTGTGCTTTAGGACAGACTGCTGCTAACCCGATTCTTTCAACATTGAAGCATTTCCGTGATGAGTATGTTGAGCATGTTGTTGATAAGAAGTGCCGTTGCGGCGTATGTAAGGGCCTTTTGAACTATACTATTGATAAAGAGAAGTGCGTTGGTTGTGGTATGTGTGCTAAGGGTTGTCCTGCTGACGCTATCATAAGAACAGATTACATTGCTCCAGGCAAGAAGCTTGCTGCATTTGAGATTGATGCTTCTAAGTGTGTTAAGTGCGGTGCTTGTATGGGTACATGTAAGCTCAAGGCTATTTCTAAGCAGTAATGGGAAAGGAGATTATTAATATGGATATGGTTAATCTTACAATTGACGGTGTTCAGGTCTCTGTACCTTCTACTTATACAGTTCTTGAGGCTGCCAGAGAAGCTGGTATTAAGATTCCTACACTTTGTTATTTAAAGGAACTCAATCAAATCGGTGCTTGCCGTGTTTGTCTTGTTGAGGTTGAGAAGGCAAGAGCTCTTGCTGCAGCTTGTGTTCAGCCGGTTGCAGAGGGAATGGTTGTTCATACAAACAGTCCTAAGGTTCGTGCCACAAGAAAGAATACTTTGGAGATGATTTTGTCAGATCATAACATTGATTGTCTTTCATGTATCAGAAACGGTAACTGTGAGCTTCAGTCTCTTGCTGAAGAATATGGTATCCGTAAGGTTACATTCAATGGTGTTAAGTCTTCATCAATCATTGATGATAAGTCTTTCTCTATTGTCAGAGACTCTTCAAAGTGTGTTAAGTGCGGTCGTTGTGTTGCTGCATGTAAGAAGCAGAGCGTTGGTGTTTTGAGCTTCCTTAACAGAGGCTTTGAGACATCTGTTGGTCCTGCTTATGATATTTCAATGGCTGATGCACCATGTATTTATTGCGGTCAGTGTATCGTATCTTGTCCTGTCGGAGCTCTCTATGAGAAGGAAGAGACAGAGAAGGTATGGGATGCTATTAATGATTCTTCAAAGCATGTTGTTATGCAGGTTGCTCCTGCTGTTCGTGCTGCTATCGGTGAGGAGTTCGGTCTTCCAATCGGTACACGTGCTACAGGCAAGATGTTTGCTGCTATGAGAAGACTTGGCGTTGACAAAGTATTTGATACAAACTTTGCTGCTGATCTTACAATTATGGAAGAGGGTACAGAGCTTCTTAACAGAATGAAGAACGGTGGAGTTCTTCCTATGATTACTTCATGTTCACCAGGATGGATCAGATTCTGTGAGTTCTATTTCCCTGAGTTTATTCCAAATCTTTCTTCTTGTAAGTCTCCTCATGAGATGGAAGGTGCATTAATTAAGACATATTATGCACAAAAGAATAATATCGATCCTAAGGATATCGTTGTTGTTTCAGTAATGCCTTGTACTTCTAAGAAGACAGAGGCTGCTCGTGAGCAACTCGTTAATAAAGACGGTCTTAAGGATGTTGATATTGTTATTACAACACGTGAGCTTGCTCGTATGATTAAGCAGGCAGGTCTTAACTTCAATAACCTCCCGGATGAAGGACCTGACCAGGATCTTATGGGTGAGTATACAGGTGCCGGTGTTATCTTTGGTGCTACAGGCGGTGTTATGGAGGCTGCTCTCCGTACAGTTGCTGATATTATTGAGGATAAGGATTTACCTGATATTGAGTATAAGGCTGTTCGTGGTGTTGAGAATGACATCAAGGAGGCTACAGTTACACTCGGCGGTAAGGACATTAAGGTTGCAGTTGCTCATAGTACTGCTGCTGCTCGTGAACTTCTTACTAAGATTAAAAACGGTGAAGCTAATGACTATGCATTCATTGAAGTTATGGGTTGTTCCGGCGGATGTGTTTGCGGTGGTGGTCAGCCAATTGTTAAGGCTCAGGATTTGATGGATATCGATTTGAGAGCTGAGCGTGCTAAGGCTTTGTATGAAGAAGATACTATTATGCCACAGCGTAAATCACATAAGAATTCTCAGGTTATGAAGCTTTATGAGGAGTTCCTCGGTGAGCCAAACGGTCACCTTGCTCATGAGTTGTTACATACAACTTATGCTCAGAAGGAGATTTATCCTGAAGATTTAATTAAATAATCAGATTTTAGTTTGATTTTTATAGCTGTCCCGAAGTGATAACACTTTGGGACAGTTTTTTCTTGTTAAGATTTGATTACTTTGATTGTCAAAAAGGTTGACATATATAGGAATTATTCATAAAATAGTTCAGTATAAATGTCTAATGATTATTTATATTTATAAAAATTGATCTTTGACAACTAAATATTTGGAGGTGTGCCAACATGTGGTGGTTATATTTATTAATCGGCTTGGTTGGTATTTTTCTCGGTGTTTTAGGTACATATGTTGTATTTAACAAAGGTTTGACTAAACAGCAACTGAAATTACAGGAAGATGTAAAATCAGCTGAAGCTGAAAGTAATAGGATAATATCTGAAGCCCAGAAAAATGCGGAGAGCCGTAAAAGAGAATTGCTTTTACAAGCAAAAGAAGAAGTAACGAATGCTCGTGTTGAATTGGAGCAGGACGTTCGTGAAAGAAAGCAGGAACTTGCCAGAGAGCGTAGTAAGCTTGAGCAGAAAGAAGAGAACATCGATAAGCTTATGGATAAGGTTGAAGCTAAGCAGGCTGAGATTCTTGTTAAACAGCAGGAAGTTGATGAACTTGAGAAGAAAGCTAAGGCTTTGGAGACTCAGAAGGCAATGGAATTAGAGAAGGTATCAGGTTTGTCTATTGCAGATGCCAGAACTTTGGTACTTGAGGCTGCTGAGCGTGAGTACAGTCATGATATGGCTACTATGCTTAAGCAGATGGAAGAGAAGACAAAGCAGGATGCTGATAAGATAGCAAAAGAGATTATCGTTAATTCCATTCAGAGATATGCTTCCGACTATGTTTCTGAAGTAACTGTTTCGGTAGTAAATCTTCCTAATGAAGAGATGAAGGGTCGTATTATCGGTCGTGAGGGACGTAATATTCGTGCCATAGAGACACTTACCGGTGTTGAATTGATTATTGATGATACACCTGAGGCTGTTATTCTCTCGTCATTTGATCCAATCAGACGTGAGATTTGCCGTTTAACCATCGAGAAACTTGTTATTGACGGTCGTATTCATCCGGCAAGAATCGAGGAGATGGTAAATAAGGCTAAGAAAGAAGTTAACCAGACCATTAAACAAGAAGGTGAACGAGCTTCTTATGATACCGGAGTTATTAATTTGCATCCGGAAATCATTAAGTATCTCGGTAAACTTCGTTATCGTACAAGCTTTGGTCAGAATGTTCTTCAGCATTCTATTGAAGTATCGTGGCTTGCAGGTATGATGGCTTCTGAACTTGGTCTTGATGTTACACTTGCTAAACGTGCAGGACTTTTACATGATATTGGTAAAGCTGCTGATTTTGAGCAAGAAGGAACACATATTGAGCTTGGTGCTGATATTGCCAAGAAGTATAAAGAGTCACCTGAAGTTGTAAATGCTATTATGGCTCATCATGGTGACGTTGAACCACAGACAGAAATCGCTGTTTTGGTAGCAGCCGCTGATGCTATTTCAGCTGCTAGACCCGGTGCAAGAAGAGAGAATCTTGAGACTTATATCAACAGAATTCAGAAGCTTGAAGAGATTGCTACGAGCTTTGAAGGAGTTGAGAAGAGTTATGCAATTCAAGCAGGTCGTGAGATCAGAGTTATTGTTTCACCTGAAAAGGTTAACGATGATGACATGATTCTTAAAGCAAGACAGATCTGTAAGAAGATTGAGGATGAACTTGATTATCCGGGCCAGATTAAAGTTAATATCATTCGTGAGACAAGAGCGTCTGATGTTGCTAAATAATTGACTTTTAATTACCTTAGTAAAGAATATTATTGAATTTCTCCGAATATAGTTGTTATTGAATTGATGAAGCAAGTAAATCTTATGGTTTACTTGCTTTTTTATCGAATTAATTAATATGTTGTGATAAAATAAATAGGAATTTTTTGCAGAGGTATAGTGATGCGAATATTATTTGTTGGTGATATTGTCTCTACTCCCGGGTTGCGCGCCGTAAAATCGGTCGTACCGACTCTTAAGCGAGAGCATAATATTGATGTTGTTATTTGTAATGCTGAGAATTCATGCTACGGTATAGGTGTGTCCGGCAGGATTGCTGAGGATTTATTTAATAACGGTATTGATGTAATTACTTTAGGAAATCACAGTTTCTCCAATCGTGATTTTCAACATTCGATTAATAATTATGATAGAATTGTTCGACCTTCAAATATTGAAGGGTGGCCGGGCAGAGATTATATTGTTGTAGAGCGTAATGGATTTAAACTTGGCATAATTAATCTTTTGGGACAGGTTGATATTACGCCTATAGGTGATAATCCTTTTTTTAAGGCTGATAGTTTGATTAAAAGATTAAAAGAGGAAGAGCAGGTTAACGGGATTTTTCTTGATTTTCATGCTGAGGCCACCAGTGAGAAACAGGCTATAGGTTTTTATCTTGACGGACGTGTGTCTGCTGTTTGCGGTACACATACTCATGTTCAGACAGCAGATGACAGAATTCTGCCTAATGGTACTGCATATATTACGGATGTCGGAATGTGCGGTGTTGCTGACTCGATTATCGGTATGGATATTGATACTTCGTTGAGACGTTTTATAAAACGCTTTCCTGCAAAATTTGAACCGGCTGAAGGCGAGGCATTTATTAATGCCGTAATAATTGATATAAATGATTCCGGCCTTTGTTCCGGTATAAGGAGAGTCTTTGAATATGAATGAGGAAAATATAAACAATAAACGGATTATCGGTTGGACCTTTTTATCTGTTATTTTGGTAATTTTGGATCAGTTATCAAAACATTGGGTTGTAGCTAATCTTGCTCAAGAGGAAAAGAAAGAGATAATAAAAGGTTTCTTCTCGTTTTTCTATTGTCGTAATACAGGTGTTGCTTTCAGTATGTTTGACAGAATAAGTAACGGTTCTGTTATTTTGTCTTGTGTTGCTGCATGTCTGGCTGTAGTTGTAGTATTTGTTCTTTTTAAAGTTTCTAAGCATGGTTTTCCTCGCGAATGCTTTGCATTATCTTTAATTTTAGGCGGAGCTATAGGAAATATAATTGACAGAATAAGACTTACTTATGTTGTTGATTTTATAAGATTTGATTTTGGGGCATGGACATTTCCGATTTTTAATGTTGCCGATATATGTGCAGTTGTCGGATGTTTTCTGTTTTTGATTTATTCATTCGCTTTGGGTGATGAGATTGATATGGTTTGGAAGCTTTTTTCGAAAGGAAAAGAAAACGCTGATGAGATTACAAATGAAGCATCTTCAACGGATTTGCAAACAGAGAATGCTGATTCCGAAGAAAATGTTTTTGAAGAAGTAATTACGGAAGATACGGGTGTGAATAAAGAAGATGAGAATTGAAGTTATTGAGCCTGAAGGAAGATTAGACAGCTATGTTGCAAAAAGAGTTACAGATTATTCAAGATCATATCTGTCTCAGCTTATCAGTGACGGTTTAATTATTGTAAACGGTCAGAAGAGCAAGGTGTCATATAAACCTGTTAAAGGAGATATTATTGACATTGTGATTCCTGAACCTGTTAATACTGATGCTCTTCCTGAAGACATACCTTTGAATATTGTATATGAAGATGATGATTTAATAATCATTAATAAACCGCAGGGTATGGTAGTTCATCCGGCTTGCGGACATCATGAGGGAACGCTTGTAAATGCTCTTTTATCTCATTGCGGTGGAGAATTGTCTGATATTAACGGTGTAATCAGACCGGGAATTGTACATAGAATAGACAAAGATACTTCAGGTCTTATGGTGGCTTGCAAGAATAATGAGACGCATTTAAAACTTGCTGATATGCTTTCAAGACACGAGATAAGGCGGCAATATCGTACGGTTGTTTACGGCGTCGTAGGACCTGATAAGGGTACAATTAATGCTCCTATCGGACGTTCTGATACAGACAGAAGGAAAATGACTGTAATTGAAGGCGGAAAACCGTCAATTACACATTTTGAAGTAATAAAAAGATATTCTAAAGCTACAGATTTAAAGATTGATTTGGAAACCGGAAGAACTCATCAGATTCGTGCTCATATGACTTATATCGGTCATCCTGTTGTCGGAGATCCGTTATATGCTTCAAAGAAACCGAAGTATGATATGGTCGGTCAGGTTCTTCACAGTCAAACAATAAGTTTTATTCATCCGAGAACAGGTGAGGAATTGTATTTTACGTCAGATTTGCCTGATTATTATTTAAGCCTTCTCGGTAAACTTGATGAGATTTAAAAATGAAAGGATGCGTGCTTTGATAACAGAACGAGTTGATAGTGCTTTTTTTTATAATACTGCCATGAATTCTCTTCTGGAGAAGCTTTCTGAAGAGTTTTCCGTTTCTGCTGAATATGACGGTTCAGACTTGTTGTTGAGCGGAGAAAATAATCTTCAGCTTCAACGTGCATGCAGTGTTCTTAATTCTATAAAGAAGTTGTCCGACGAAGAAGAAATAGATGATTCCGGTATAGATTATCTTATTGAGCTCGCTTCTTCAGGTGAACTTGAAAGTTTTATAAATAATCATGATGAAGTTATTTTTAATACTGTTGCCGGCAGACCTATAAAAGCTAAGACTCTCGGTCAGAGATTTTATTTAGATGCTCTGAAGAAATCAGAATTAACAATTTGTTCGGGACCAGCCGGAAGCGGTAAGACCTTTCTTGCTGTGGTAATGGCTGTTAAAGCGTTTAAAAACCGTGAAGTTTCCAAGATTATTATTACCAGACCGGCTATTGAGGCCGGTGAGAAATTAGGTTTTCTTCCGGGTGATATGAAAGAAAAGGTTGATCCTTATATGAGACCTGTTTTTGATGCTCTTAACATTTGTTTGGGACCTGAGATGTTTGAGAAGTATTATGAGAAAGAGGTAATTGAAGTATCTCCTTTGGCATTTATGAGAGGACGTAATCTTGATGATGCTTTTGTTATACTTGATGAGGCTCAGAATACAACTTCAGAACAAATGAAAATGTTTTTGACCAGAATCGGTATAAACTGTCGAGTTTGTGTGTGCGGTGATTTTACTCAGATAGATTTACCGCGAAATATTAAATCTGGACTTATCGATTCAATTGAGGTTCTTTCAAATATTGATGAGATAGAGATAATAAAATTACAGAATCGTGACATTGTACGTAACTCCTTAGTCCAAAAGATTGTTAAGGCGTATAATGACAGAGAGGGCGTAAATTATGAGAACAGCTTCTAAACAAAAGTTGATTACTACTATAGTTTTGTTTTTAACGACGGTTTTAACCATCGCTATGGTTTTCTATGCCTATCTTCCGGTTAAGTATGATCTTAAACCGGGTTCTGTTTGTAACATAGATATATATGCACCGAGAAAATTTGAAGATGAATCTGAGACCAAGAAAAAGGCAATTCTGGCAAAGACTTCTGTTGAAGCTATTTTTAAGCATTCTGATTCTATATCAGAAGATAATGTAGACAATGTTAAGACGTTCTTTATTCTTTTAAGGAATGCAAGAGATATGCTTGACGAACATGAATATGATTATGTTTTAAACTATCTTATAAAATCAGAGACGGATAACGACTTTAATTTAACTCAGGAAGACGCTATAGAGTATCTTAATATGACTTCTTCTGCTTTTTCTTTTATTGAAGATAAGGCTATTACACTTACTGATATTATTATGTTTGATGATATCAGTCTTGATAATTTAGGTGATGCTGTAAATACTGCCATAGATAATGCCAACCTGAATTCTTCGTCTTATTTTGTTTATAACGATCTTTTAAAGAGAACACTTAACAGTATTCTTACTCCGAATTCTGTTTTTGATTCTGAATCCACTGCGGAGGCTCAGAATAATGCATACAACGATGCTATGAGTAATCCTGTTTATGTTGACAAGGGAGCTTTGATTGTAGCATCCGGTGATATAGTAACACAGCAGATATATGATAATCTTAGGGAAGTTGAACTTATACGAGATGATGATTTTGATTGGATATTCCTTATTAGAATTATGGTATATTGTTTGATTATTATTTTCTCATTCATTCTTTTTTTACGTAATGCGCCAAGCCTTAAAAAGATAGATGTTAAATTGACGATAATTATTGCCGTAACTTATTTAATTCCTATTGCAGTGGCTATATATTTATCTCGTTTATCATCACTTGCAACAATTGTTTTATATTTTACGATAATAGCAACTACTTATCTCGGCACTCGTAACGGTGTCATTCTATCTTTGATATCTCTTCTTGTAATGTGGCCGATGTATGGATTTGAGGCTGAATATATTTTTGTATATTTTGTAGGAATAGTTGTTTGTTCAGTTCTTGCCAGTGCAAAATCCGGTAGAAATTACAGTGCTTCTTTAGTAATTTTTCCTGTGATTTGTGTTGCGGGTGCTTCTTTGGTTTACAGTTTTGTTAATAACTCTACAAGAAATGATTTGATTAATAATCTTATCTGGTCTTCATTGGTTACTCTTATTTCTGTTGTTTTTGCGGTTGGTTTTATGCCTATTTATGAGATGCTTACTGACGGCGTATCACCTCTTAAGCTTATAACACTTTCGCAGACAGGTAATCCTCTTTTGAAGAGAATGTTTGTTGAATGTCCGGGTACTTCGCAGCATTCCATTATGGTTTCAAATTTGGCTGAATCTGCGGCAGAGGCTATCGGTGCTGATGCATTATTCTGTAAAGTTGCTTCATATTATCATGATATTGGTAAATTAAGAGATCCTGCATTTTTTACAGAAAACCAAAATGGTTATAATCCTCATGACGGAATTGAAGTTGAACAGAGTGTTCAGATAATTACGGATCATGTTGATTACGGTGTTACCCTTGCTGAGAAGAATAAGCTGCCGGAAGCAATTATTAAGGTTATCAGAGAACATCACGGTAATACTTACCCTAAGTTCTTCTATGTTAAAGCTTGTAAGAAAGCACAAGAGGTAGGACAGCCTGAACCTTCTGTTGATGATTTCAGATATCGTGGTTCGATTCCTTCATCAAAGGAATCAGCGATTATTATGTTGGCAGATACTTGTGAGGCAGCAGTTAAGTCGGCAAAAATTACTAATAAGGATGATGCTGAGGTATTCATCAGAAAACTTATTAAAGAGAAAATTTCTGAAGATCAATTGAAGGAATCAGAGCTTTCTTTCAGTGATATAGAGAAGATAATAAATTCATTTGTTCAGGTTTATGCAGGAATGTTCCACGAAAGGATTTTATACCCAGAATGATAATCAGACTAATTGACGATAACAATCTTTTGGAAGAAGCAGTTTTAAAAGAGATAGAAGAGAAGTTGGTTTTAATGGCTTCAGCAGTGTATGATATGAGTTTTACACATTGCTTGCCTGTGAAGGCTTTGGATGGTGCTTTTACTGTTCTTTCTTTTGTTAATGAAAATGAAATTCAGGAATTAAATAAGGAATACAGAGATAGGGATCAATCTACCGATGTATTGTCTTTTCCTATGTTTAATATGAAAAACGGTTGTTTGCTTGACAGTATAAGTGATTTGGATTTTGAATATAACAGTGAAGGAAAACCTGAACTAAATCTTGGTGATATAATTATTTGTCCTAAGGTTGCAGCAATTCAGGCTGAGAATTTAAATCACAGTCTTGCAAGAGAGATAGTTTTTCTTGTTTGTCATTCACTTCTTCATTTATTTGGTTTTGATCATGTTGATAATCCTGATGATGAGAGATTAATGATAAATTTGCAGAAAGAGATTATGTCAAAGATTTATACTGATGAGTTTTTTGATGATGATTATGTATTTGATTCTCATGCTGATGATAAGGTATCATCAGAACTTTCTTTGTCACTTAATAATCAGTTACTGAATAACAACATTGTTTATCCGGCCGGAAGCATTTGTGATCACGTTGGTTATGTTGCAATATTAGGTCGTCCTAATGTAGGTAAGTCTACACTGATTAATTACCTCAGCGGCATGAAGCTTGCTATCGTATCACATAAACCACAGACTACGAGAAATAATATTCGCTTTATTTATAATGATGACGACACTCAGATTATTTTTGTAGATACTCCGGGTGTTCATAGGCCAAAGTCTAAGCTTTCGGAAATAATGGTTGAAAATTCTTTTAATTCTGCCAAGCATGCTGATGTAGTACTTCTTATCGCAGATGGAAGATATACTTCTCCTGCTCAGGTTGAAAGAGAATTAATTAATTTGTGCAAGGAAAATTCAAAGAAAGTTATTCTTGCGATTAATAAAACCGATTCAATAGTAAAAGAGACATTACTTCCGACTATTGCTAATTACAGCAGTCTTTATAATTTTGAGGAGATTATTCCTATAAGTGCCGAGACAGGTGATAACGTTGATGTTTTACTTAATAAATTGAAATCTCTTTTAGGACAGGGACCGAGGTTGTTTGACAGCGAAGAGATGACTGATCAGACCGAGAGAGAAATTTCTTGTGAATTAATAAGAGAGCAACTCTTGCATTATACAAACCAAGAGATTCCTCACGGAACTGCTGTTGAGATAACTGAATTTAAAGAGAAGTATAAGGATGATGCTGTAGATGATTATGATCGTGAGATGGTTGTAATCAGTGCGTCCATAGTTTGTGAGAAGCGTTCTCATAAGGGAATTATTCTTGGTAAGAACGGCGAGATGATTAAGCGTATCGGTACAAAGTCCAGAATAGCAATAGAAAGACTTTGCGGTTGTAAGGTTTATCTTGATTTATTCGTAAAGGTTCGTGAGGACTGGAAGAATGATGATACATTCTTAAACTCCTTCGGATATAAGGCTGAGGATGATAATTAATGAGCGGCGATGCTGTCAGTTTTAAAGGACTTGTTGTCAGTAGCCTTGAGTTTAAAGATAATGACAGAATTCTGACGGTTCTTACCTCTGAGTTAGGATGTATCTCTGTTATAGCAAAAGGTGTAACTAAAAATAATTCAAAACATGCATATTTATGTATGTCATTTTTACTTTGTGATTTTACTGTCACTTTGTCAAAGGGATATTACTATCTTAAGGAAGCTGATATTATTCAGAATAATATCGGAATAAGTTCATCTCTTGAGGCGACAACAGTAGCATTTCATATTTCAGAGATAATTAAATATGCATCTTTTGATAATATTGCAACCGCTGATATATATGAATTAACCAATTATGCTTTCTATCATTTATCAAAGGCGCCTGCTGATTATAAGCTTGTTTATTCGGCATTTAACTGGCGATTATTATATTTGATGGGTTTTAATAAGTTATATGATGAATGTGATTCATGTAAAGTTGCCGTAACTGATGACAGCTCAGAGTTTTTTCTTGATGCTGAACAAAATCTCTTGTTATGCGGTAATTGTATAAAATCCTTTGCGAAAGAAAAGTATTTTAGAATGAGCAGCGGAACAATAAAAGCATTGAATTACTTTATTGAGTCCGATATTAACAGATTGTTTAATGCTAAGGCAGATGACAGTCTTCTTATTTTTCTGTTGAGATTTACTACAACTTTTATATCTTTCTCATTAGACAAAGATTTTAAAACACTTAACAGCCTTCGTGAGATAGGCGTAAATGTGTGAATCTTGACAGTTTATATTTTCCAATGCTCAGGATAAAGCATAAGGTATTCAGGATTATTTAATCTGTCATCTATGAGAAGAGCAAATCCCGTATCTTCACTTGTACGTATTACTCTGCCGACTGCCTGAAGAACTTTTTCCCAACCCGGAAATCTGTAGGCAAAGGCATAACCGTCACCGAACGCCTCGTCATAATAATTTTTTAAAATTTCACGTTCCGGTGATAAGGTAGGAATACCTACACCGACAATTATTACACCTTTAAGTCTGTCACCGACAAGGTCAATACCTTCTCCGAAGTGACCTCCGAGTACGGCTAAACCGATAAGAAGGTGTTCGTTTGCCTCATCAAAATGAGAAAGAAAAGCCCTTTTTGCTGCTTCATTCATTTCAGGAGCTTGCATAATAATCTCGCAATTCTTAAGCTTACCGTTCTCAATTGCAGATGTAAGTTCTGCATTTATCTCTCTTAGATATTCAAATGAAGGAAAGAAAATCATATAATTCCCGGTTTTCTCGTGTAATTGATCTAATATTCGTCCTGTTAATGCTCTTTTTGTCATACTTCGGTTTTTATAAGTAGTACTGATTGTTGAATCAATTGTAATGTCCAGATTCTCAGCAGGGAAAGGGGAGGGAAGCTGCATTGTTTTATAGTAATCAGCATCCTTACCGATAAATACGCTTCTGTAGTACTGTACCGGAGACATTGTTGCAGAGAAAAAGATAACAGGCATTTTGTTTTCAATTTGACTGTTCAGCATTTTGGAAGCATCGAGACAATCGAGTGTAACCACAATGTTGTTATTCTCTCTTTTTATTGATGTTATATATGAGTTATCGTAGAAATTTTCATATACTGAAAGAAAAAATCTGGAATCAAAGAAGAACTCCAGCACTTGTGAGCGCACTTCACCTTCTTCCAAATTATCAAGAATAGGAGAGAGATATTTTAATACACACCACAATATTTGATACAGCTTTCGCGTTCTCTCACGAGTTGCTTCATAACCGTCTGTTATAAGAGTTTTATTTTCGGGAATTTCTTCCAGAAAATGAAAGGTGACAGTATGAGATTCAAAACATCTCTCAGCTATAGTGAAATACTGGTTCAATTGCAGTAAATACTTGTCGAGTTTGGTATCTAATCCTTTGAGAAGAGAATATGCCTCTTTGCAATTCGCAGATGAAATAGAAGCAGTATACATCTCGCGTGAACGATTAACCAGATTGTGTGCTTCATCAATAAGGAGGGCATTATTATTTTCCTCACCGTCCCTAAAGCATCTAATAAGGCTTACTCTCGGGTCAAAAGCGTGATTGTAATCACCGATGACAATATCGCAATAATTGAGAGTATCAAGTGAAAACTCGTGTGGACAAATTGAGTGTTTATCGGCAATTCTCTTAATCAGCTCTGGTGTAATGTCATCATAGAGCAATATATCATCCAAAGCGCTCTTTAATCTCAGGTAGTAACCCTTGGCGAGCTTACAGAATTTAGAATCACATTTTTTATTATACGGACACATTTTCTCTTTTGATTCGAGAAGAATTGAGCGAATAATTAAACCTTTTTTGCGCATGTCATTTATCGCTTTATTTGCTACGGAACGAGTAGCGGTTTTAGCTGTAAGATAAAAAATTTTCTTGTATCTGTTTCTCAAAAGGCCTTTAACTGCAGGATAAAGAGTAGATATTGTTTTACCTGTTCCTGTGGGAGCTTCAACAAACAGAGCTTCCTTTGAAGTAAGTGATATCAGAGCTTGTTTTAAAAATTCAGTTTGTCCGCTTCGAAGATTGTCATAAGGGAATGTCATTTCTTTTATAGATATAACTGATTCTTCATGATACTTAATCAGTTTCTTTGCGAAAGAAGTATATTCTTTATAAACGGACTTCATAAAGGTCTCTGCATCTTCGTAAGTCATCAAATATTCATTTGATATTTCCTCGGTAGTTGTAATAGAAACATAGCAAAGCTTAAGTTTAATTTCTTTGCTTTGAGAATTAAGAAGATATGAAGCACCGTAAAGCTTAAGTTGAGTTAAATGCTCTTCTCGAAGCAGTTTGTCGAATTCGGTTTTGGCTGAATTATGAGATTTTATCTCAATTATTGTATTTAAACGGTCATCATCTGTATTTTTAATTACGGCATCTGCACGACCGGAAAGAATAAGTTTTATGTCTTCCTCTTCGAAAATGTGTTTTATAGTATATTCGGTCTCCAGTAAAGACTCATATTCTTTTTTGAGCAGACTGAATACCTTTTGATGAAGTCTGGTACCGGTAATTGCCGAGATAGAATTATAAGAACCGGAGTTTAAATCACCGCTTCTTGAGATAAATACAGATAAATCCGTTATGCTGATATTGAGTTGTTTACTTCCGTCAGTTGCCATACGAATATTATAACAAATAGTGCATATTATATTGATATTTAAAAGATAAAAATGTACAATAAGAAAGCTTGCGGATGTGGTGGAATGGCAGACACGCCAGCTTCAGGTGCTGGTGGGAGCAATCCTGTACGGGTTCAAGTCCCGTCATCCGCACCATTCATTTAGAGTATTCTCAGTTATTTACTTGCGAATACTCGTTTTTTTTACTCGTATTGCGTCTTTTGCTTTAATATATCAGCTTCGTTTTCAGATAATATTGTGGGACATTGATAAAGATTATTCTTTTTTGTTTCTGTCTGAAAGCTGTGTTTCTGCCGAATAGCATGGTATTCTTATCTCAAAACAGGCACCGAAGCCTTCCTTGTTATACGCTTTTACATTGCCTTTATGTTCTTCGGCTATGGCTTTCACCAGACTTAATCCGATTCCGTGTTTACCGTCATCGCCCTTGGCAAATCTTGTGAATAATTTAGATTTTATTTCGTCTGATAAACCGCATCCGTCATCATAAATTTGAAAAAGTACGTTTTTATCTTCTGTTGTTGAATTGAAATAAATGTTTCTATCTGCATAGCGAATGCAATTTGAGAAAATGTTATCAAG
Source organism: Saccharofermentans sp. (assembly GCA_045616305.1). Taxonomy (GTDB): domain Bacteria; phylum Bacillota; class Clostridia; order Saccharofermentanales; family Saccharofermentanaceae; genus Saccharofermentans. Next base: position 58,458 of record JAZLGO010000070.1, read on the forward strand.
CATTCTCAAAATGTCATTCTCGTTGGCAAAAATAAATTTGTCATCTACGTCTATCGTTTGAACAAGATTTTTATTACAATGCAACATAGTGCCTCTGATGTTTTCGATTTCATGATTAATCAGTTCGTAAAGACTAAGTTGTGTTTTTGTAACAGTATAATTTCCTCGTTTGGCAAGATCCATTTTTGATATGGCAAGGAGATTTTCAACCATACCGCTTAATCTGTTACACTCATCAAGAATTACTTCAGTTGCATTTTGTTTCTCTTCATCTTGGAAAATGTCATATTTCAGTCCTTCTGCGTATCCCTGTATAGACATCAAAGGAGTCCTGAGTTCGTGAGATACATTCTGAAAAAATATCTTTTGCTCTTTATCATTTTCTTCAAGCTTTTTTGCCATATAATTCATATTGTCTGATAAATCCTGCATTTCTCTCGAGATGACAAGATCGTTGTTTTGTGCGAAGTCACCTTTTGCAATTCTTTTGGCAAAACGTGACATCTTATAAATTGAGATAATTATAGGGAAGGAAATGATTATACAGAGTATGGCGGATAACAATATTGAGATGAAAACAATCTTTAACAGAGCATCATTAAGTTCATGTGTGAAGGCGGTGTAAGATGCTGTATTTACATAGAAAACAATATATACATTAGTACCGAGAATATCACCGTAAACAACATAATTTACTTTTGTTATTCGGAATAAAATTGATTCTTCATTTGTCTTTATAGCAGTTGCATTTTTACTGTCAAAATCATATTTGTTTTCGGAAAGAAGATTGATGATTTTTTTCTCACTTCTGCCGGATAAATTTGCAGTATCGAGATTTTCAGGCCATAATCTATTATATTGACCGTTTTTCTCATAAATAACCAAAAGATTAGCATTGTTAGTGATTTCAGTTGATTTTGCAAGTTCACTTAAAAAATCTTCGGAGAAATTATATGCAGCCGGATTATTGCGACTTGTTTTCTCAGATAAAATATTGCATGAAGCAATAGCATTATTAATTCGAGTATTACATTGTTCTTCAATATATTTTATTATTAATTGATTAAAAAAAAGAACAGCAATAAAACCGATGCTCAGGATTACAAATATCAAAACAAAATACAAATGAACGGCTATCGGTAATTTGATGCCGTTTTTCCTTTTGTCAATCATAGTTTTAAAAATGCTTCGCATCTTTCTTAATCTTTCTTTGTAATAAGTTTAAAACCAAATCCCCAGACCGTAGTAATCTCTACATTTGATTCAGATATTTTTTTACGCAGACGTTTTACTGTATCATCAGCAACTCTGGTCTCAATCTCTGACTCAAAGCCCCAGATTTTGTCCAAAAGTTCAGGTCTTCCGATAGCTCTGTCTTTATTGGTTATTAAATATGATAATAATGCAAATTCATTTGGTGTCAATTGTATTTCTTTGTCATCTATAGTAACATTCTTGGTTTTTTTGAATACTTTAATATTTCCGTACTGAATTAAGTTGCTGTTTACTGTGTCAGTACCTTCTGAATTAGTACCGAGTATTTCTTCCTGTCTCTTTAATATTGATTTTACTTTTGTGGTAAGTTTAATAGGACTGAAAGGCTTAGTAAAATAATCATCACTGCCGTAGTCAAGTCCCTGAATATAATCCTGATCGCTGTCCCTTGCAGTCAACATTATTATTGGTACATTGCTGATTTTACGTAATTCCTGAAGAATAAAAAAACCGTCTCGACCTGGCATCATTACGTCAAGAATAACCAAATCACAAGGTTCGGTTATAAACTTATTAAGAAGTAATTCACCGTTCTCGAAAGTGAAGCAACTATAGCCTTCTCTTTCAAGAAAAGCTTTAAGCAAATTACGAATATTACTGTCATCATCAGCTATGTAAATAATGTTACTCATAATGTATCTCCCTTGTTTTTTCAGTCAGCTTATTTTATAGCAGATTCTTAAAAAAAAATTAAGCTAAATGGTGTATTCTTGTGGAAAAATTAAATATTCAAAAGAAAATATTTTGATATAATTATCTAGGGTGTATAAAAGCGTTTAAAGAGGTATTTTATGTCTGACAGTGATAGTTTTTTAGATTTTCCGAACAGTGATTCTGACAAACAAAAGAATTTGCCTTCCGTAAAAAAAGAGGGAAGTATTGAAAGTAATAAAGATAAGGTAGATGAGACTTCTTTGGATGATTTGTTTGAGCAATCATCAGAGTTGAGTGTGCCGTCAAGTGATGAGACTAAGGTTTTGTCATTAAACAAAAAAGAAAATGAGATTTCAACTGATGTTCGTAAGCCTGATTTGTCTGAAGATAAGGACGATAATAAGGTTGAGAATAATGCGGTTCCTGTAAAAAAGAAAAGCAAAGTAAAAAAAGTGTTGCTTTGGGTCGGTGTCAGTCTTCTTGGTTTGATTATCGGTGTAGTAGGTTTTGTAATTTGGTATTCCAATTATCTTTTCAGCAAAATTGATTTTATTGATCCTGATGAAGTGAATCAGACCATTGTAAACGATGCCGGTGAGACTGTTCGTATAGCAGATTTGACTGAGCCTACTCAGAATGTTTATATCGAGGAAGAGACAATTCATAATTATCTTCTTATCGGAATTGACAGCCGTTCTCGTAAGTATACTGAGGACGGAACCGGAGGTCTTTCAGATGTTAATATGATTTTGTCAGTAGATACAAGTGCCGGTACCATAAAACTTGTTTCTATAGCGAGAGATTGTTATGTAAATATTCCGGGATACAAAAATCCGGCAAAAATTAACTCTGCAATGAGTCGCGGCGGTCCGGAGTTACTTAAGTCAACAATTGAGCAGAATCTGCGATTGACCATTGATGGTTATGCTTATGTTAATTTCTATAATATGGCTGCTGTTATTGATGCTGTAGGCGGAGTTTATGTAGATGTTACAAAGTCTGAGCTTTACAGCGAAAACGGTCTTAATGATTGTTTAAGAGAGGTTAATCAGCTTTACGGATATGCAGGCGATTATCAGCAGGTTACACAGAGCGGTCATATTTGGGTTAACGGAAGACAGGCAGTAGCTTATTCAAGAATCAGATATGTCGGAAATGGTGACTATGAACGTTCAGAAAGACAGGTTGAAGTATTAAGAAGTATTCTTGACCAGTTTATGAATATGTCTGTTACAGGTAAAGCATCAGCAATTGATGATATTCTTTCCTGTATTTCTACCAACGTTTCCAAGGAAGAAATCACAAAATATGCTTTGGATTTCCTTCCGTCATTGTCTGATATTCAACTCCAGTATATTCAGTTACCTTTAAAGGATTGCTTCAATTCGGGTATGTATGGTGGAGAGTGGAGTATCAGACCAAACTGGAATGCTATGATTCCTGTTGTTCAGGAATTCTTCTACGGTGAGTGCGTTGAGTTTGATCCTGTTGATTTGGTTAAGAATGCACCGAGTGATGATTCTTGTCCGGATGAATTTGACCTTGAAGAAATTATGAAGTAGGATTAGTAATATGAATACGGAATCTGTTGAGAATAATTTAGTTTTATCTACTTTGAAGGCAATTATTTTGTCTATGGGCAGAGCTACGGCAAAATTCTTCAGAGAGATTCCTGCTAAGGTTAAATCTTTCTTTGTTATTAAACTCAATGAATATAAATCCAAGCCTAAACGTGACGAGATGAATAAGGTTTATGTTCTTGTCGGATATACAACCAAGCAGCATGTTGAGAATAAATATCGTACGGAGCATATGCTTATCAGCGTAAGAAGAGTGTTGCTTATTATTATATTTTTTGAGATTTTACTTATTTCTTTAACTCGATTCCTTCCATTGGTGGATTTCAGTCAATATAAGAATATTTTCGGAATTAATGATATTCAGGAAATGACCAGTAATGATCCGTTCAGTGAAGAGAAAACCATAAATAAGGGATTTATAAATATAAATGATGATAACTGAGTTTTGTGAGATATAAAAAGCAATAATTTTTTGTGTTTCTTTTTGATAATTGATTCATTGATTATTGAATAAATTATGGGCTTGTTATATCATTCATTTGGTATTAATTTGACTGCGTTAAGTCTTATTTATGTATATATTATGAAAGGCGGTAATTTATATGGATTACACAATTAAGAATGAGTATCTTAATGGTCTTATGCAGAAGGTTATTGCAAAGAACCCTTCGGAGCCGGAGTTTTACCAGGCTGTACATGAGTTTTTGCTTTCTGTTGAATCAGTTGTTGATATTCACCCTGAGCTTATTGATAAGAAGGTTCTTGAGAGAATCGTTGAGCCTGAGAGAACAGTTATGTTCCGTGTTGCTTGGGTAGATGATAAGGGTGAGATTCAGGTTAATCGTGGTTACAGAATTCAGTTTAACAGTGCTATCGGACCTTATAAGGGCGGTATCAGACTTCATCCTTCAGTAAACCTTGGTATTTTGAAGTTCCTTGGTTTTGAGCAGATTTTTAAGAACTCTTTGACAGGTCTTGCTATGGGTGGCGCAAAGGGTGGTTCTGACTTTGATCCTAAGGGTAAGTCAGATAATGAAGTTATGGCTTTCTGCCAGAGCTTTATGCGTGAGCTTTACAGACATATCGGTCCTGATTGTGATGTTCCTGCCGGTGATATCGGAACAGGTGCACGTGAAATTGGTTATATGTTTGGTCAGTATAAGAAGATTTGTAACGAGTTCAGCGGTATTCTTACAGGTAAGAAGATTTCATTCGGTGGTTCCCTTGCAAGAACAGAAGCAACAGGTTATGGTCTTTGCTACTTCACAAACTGCATGCTTAAGAAGCATGGTACTTCCTTCGAAGGTAAGACAGTTGTTATCTCTGGTGCAGGTAACGTAGCTATTTATGCTTGTGAGAAGGCTCAGCAGCTTGGTGCTAAGGTCGTTGCTCTTTGTGATTCTAACGGATATATCTATGATGCTGACGGAATTAAGCTTGATATCGTTAAGGAAATCAAAGAAGTAAGAAGAGCAAGAATTAAAGAGTATGTTGATGCTGTTCCGACAGCTAAGTATACTGAGGGCTGCTCAGGTATCTGGACTATTCCTTGTGATATTGCTCTCCCATGCGCTACACAGAATGAGCTTAATCTTGATTCTGCCAAGGTTTTGGTAAGCAATGGCGTTAAGTTTGTTGCAGAGGGCGCTAATATGCCTTCTACACCTGATGCTATTAAGTATTTCCAGGATAACGGTATTTTCTTTGCTCCTGGTAAGGCTTCTAATGCAGGCGGTGTTGCTACTTCAGGTCTCGAGATGGCTCAGAACAGCCAGAGACTTTCTTGGACTTTTGAGGAAGTTGATGCTAAGCTTAAGGGCATTATGGAAAATATCTTTAAGAGTGTTGATGAGACCGCTACAGCAATCGGACATGAAGATAATTATGTAATGGGTGCTAATATTGCAGGTCTCTTAAGAGTATCCGATGCAATGATTGCACAGGGTTGCATCTGATATAGATTAATTTGAAGTTTTTGTTGAGTTGTCTCATGTTATTAATGAGGCAACTCATTTTTTACCGCTTATTTGATTATATTTTCACTCGATTTTTACTTGTTAATATACAATCATGTAGTATAATTAATATTGCATTGATAATCAAAGTATTTATCTTTTAATGGAGTTTTTATGAAGAACATACCTTTATATAAAATATATGAGGTCAACAATTTCAGAGAGATTGTTAAGAAAAGGGTTGAATTATTTCCTGATACGCCTGTTTTTATGTATAAACAAAAGAAGGGCGGGGAATATATCTCTGTTCTTCCTAAAGTGTATGAAGCTGATATCAATCAATTTGGTACAGGTTTAAAAGCTTTACTTCAAAAACCATCTCGCGTTGCGATTTTGTCTGAGACAAAATATGAATGGTATGTAAGCTATATGGCAATAACAAACGGTAACGGTTGTGTTGTTCCTTTGGACAAAGAATTAAAATCTGACGACTTGGAAGCAATGTTAGAACGTGCTGAAGTTGATACAATTATCTTTTCGAGAAGTAAGAAGACGATTGCAGACGAGCTCAAAGCTAAGGCTGCTCCGGTAAAGAATTATATTTGCATGGATGACAATGAGAATTCTGATTATCTAAGTTGGCATAAAATTAAAGAAGACGGAAAGAGACTTCTTGATGGCGGAGATACATCTTTTACAGATGCTCCTATTAATGCGGATGAGATGTCTATTCTTTTATTTACGTCGGGAACTACTTCAAAATCTAAGGCTGTTATGCTTTCGCAGAGAAATATTTGTACAAATGTTATGCAGATGTTTCAGTATGTTAATTTCTACAACGATGATATTTTCCTTTCTATGCTGCCGCTTCATCATACATATGAATGTACCTGCGGTTTTATAGCACAGGTTTACAGAGGAACTACTGTTGCTGTTTGTGAGGGACTTCGTTATATCACAACTAATATGAAGGAAGCTAAGCCTACCTGCATTTTGATGGTTCCTGCCATGCTTCAGATGTTCTATAAGTCGATTCAAAAGAAGCTGAATTCCGATCCAAAGATAAGAAAGAAATTTGATTTTGGGGTTAAATTATCAGGATTTTTATTGAAGTTTAATATAGATATTCGTAAAAAGCTTTTTAAGGAAATTTTGGATACTTTCGGCGGTAATCTTAGATTGCTCGTACTGGGCGGAGCCCCTATAGATCCGGATATATTGAAGTTTTTTCAAAATATAGGTATTGTAGCAATTCAGGGTTACGGTCTTACAGAGTGTTCTCCTATTCTGGCATTAAACAGAGATGTTGATTTTAAGAATAATTCTGCCGGACTTCCTGTGTCTATGATGGAGGTTAAGGTAGATAATCCTGATGATGACGGTGTAGGTGAGTTTATTGCGAAGGGACCTTCGATTTTCTTGGGATATTATGGTGATGAGGAAGCTACAAAGGCTGTCATCGATTCAAACGGATATTATCATACAGGTGACTTAGGATATATTGATGAAGATGGTTTTGTTATAATTACCGGTCGTAAGAAGAATGTAATCATTGCCAAGAACGGTAAAAATGTATTCCCTGAAGAAATTGAGTATTTGTTATCTCTTGATTCGCTTGTTTGCGAAAGTGTTGTTTCAGGTGTTCATGATGACAAAAAAGATGATATAATAATTGTTGCTACAATTTATCCTGATATGGATCAGGTCAAGGCGCAGTTGGGTGATAATCCGACTGAGGAACAGATTCAAAAGCTTCTTGAAGATGTTTCTGCGAAGGTTAATGAGAAATTGCAGAATTACAAGAAAATCAAGAAAACTGTTTACAGGCCTACAGAATTTGAGAAGAATACTTCAAAAAAGATTAAGAGATATTGATTGTGTTTTTTATTCATCTCTTTTAAGTATTTGTCTCTCGAAAAGAGGTGTTTTATATTTTAACAGATTCACAGATAGCTGATTTAATAGATATCGGTCTTAAGGGAAAGGCTGATTTTGCGGAAGTATATATTGAGAAGGCCGATTATTCTTCACTTAATTTACTTGATAATCGAGTTATCGGAGCTAAGTCATCTTTGATGGCCGGTGTCGGAATAAGACTTATGTCCGGTGTTAATTCCGTTTATGTTTATTCTGATGATACTTCTTTTGATAATCTTTATAAACTCTGTTCAGAGGCTTCAAAAGCAATTAACGGAGATACTGTACACAACAGGGAAGAGTTGGGAAAGCTTTGCAGTTACAGAGTATATAATCCTGCGATTAATCCAATGTCTTTATCTAAGAGTGATTATGTGGATTATTTAAGAAAAGCCGGAGATTTTGCATTAAATTATAATGAGAAGATAAGTAAAGTAACATCGTCAGTAGATTACAGCGATAAAACATATCGTGTATGTAATTCAAGAGGCGTTAATGCTGAGAATTCCAATGTAAGAATCAGACTTTCTTTAAGTGTTATTGCTGCCGAAGGTAATGTTCAGCAGGTAGGTAGGGTGGCTCCGGGAACAATTAAGGGTTTTGAATTTCTTAATGAGTATCCGATTATGGATAAGACACGTAAGTGCTGTGATACTGCTTTAAGAATGCTGGATGCCGGATACGCTCCTTCAGGGAAAATGCCTGTAGTAATCGGTAATGCATTCGGCGGTGTTATTTTTCATGAGGCATGCGGACATGCTTTGGAAGCAACGAGCGTGGGTATCGGAAGTTCTTGTTTCAATGATATGATAGGTAAACAAATAGCATCTTCAATAGTTACTGCCAGAGATGATGCACGTCTTGAAGGTGAGTGGGGTTCCTATTCTGTAGACAGTGAGGGAACAGAGTCTTCTAATCTTCTCCTTATAGAGAACGGTATATGTAAGAATTATCTTGTTGATGAGCTAGGTTCCAGAAGAATGCCCGGCTTTAAGTCAACGGGTTGTTCAAGAAGACAAAACTTTACTTATGCACCTACATCACGTATGAGTAATACATATATTGCAAATGGTAAAGATGACCCTGATGATATTATTGCTGATACAGAATATGGTTTATATGCTGCAGATATGGGCGGTGGTTCAGTTGACACAGCTTCAGGTGAGTTTAACTTTGCCGTAAATGAAGGTTATATGATTCGTAACGGAAAGATTTGCGAACCTGTTCGTGGCGCTACACTTATCGGTAAGGGTCCTGAAGTGCTTATGAATATAGACAGAGTAGGTAATAATCTTGAACATGCTCAAGGTGTTTGCGGTTCACTGTCAGGAAATGTTCCGACTAATGTCGGTCAACCGACAATAAGAGTATCTTCAATTCTTGTCGGCGGTCGTGAGTGATTATTTGGGAAGGCATATGATATGAATATAAACGAGATTAAAGATTTTTTGAATAAGTTGATTAATGCCGGGCTTGATGAAGGCTTCGAGCAGGCAGAAGGTGTTTTTGAATATAATACCGGTATGGCCGTTAATATTTTTGAGCACGAAGTATCAAGCTTTGAGAATAATGTAGGTCAAAGTGCAGTATTCTGCGGTAAATCAGATAAACAAATGGGAAGTGCATCTACAAGTATTATAGAGGATGCTTCAATTAATTATCTTGTTAAAGAAGCCATGGACAATATCAAGGTAAAGAATGATGAAGACGAAGATTTCTTCTATTGTGATAAAGATAACAGTAATTTATATTATGACGGTTATTCAGAGGCTTCATCAAAAAATAACTATGATTCATTTAAGAGAGTCGGTCTTGATTTGGAAGCAGCAATTCTTGCTTCAGATGAACGCATAAAATCGGTTGATTATCTTGAGATATCGTATTCTAAGGATGCACGTATATCAGTTAATTCTCTGGGATTGACTTCTGTAAGGGAATATGACAGTATCTCTGTTTGTGCTGAAGCTAAATGTGAGCAAGACGGTATTGTTAAGACCGGGGCATATCTTTGGTTCGGAAATGATATTGATAAATTTAATATAAATACTTTCGTAGACGAGATTAAGAAACGTACGGTTAATAAACTGGGTGCTGATTCTGTAGAATCCGGAGTATACGATGTAATCTTGTCTCAGGAAGCTTTTGTATCTTTATTTTCTGCTTATTCAGGTTCTTTGTCTGCGTATTCAATTCAAAAGAAATTGAGTTTATTTAAGGATAAGGTTAATGACACTGTTGCTTCAACTAAGCTTACAATTTCTGAATATCCTAATTATGATAAGGCTCTTTTAAAATTTCCTTTTGATTATGACGGAGTTATTACTTGTGATAAGGATCTTATTAAGGACGGTATTTTTAAAACACCATTACATAATCTTAAAACCGCACATAAGGAAGGTGTTAAGCCTACCGGTAATCATTTCAGCGGTATTGAGTATTCAAATCTTGTCCTTAATCCCGGTGAGAAGAACTTTGATGAACTTACGAAAACAATCGGAAAAGGACTTTATATTACTGATTTAAACGGACTTCATGCCGGAATAAATGCAATCAGCGGAGATTTCTCATTGTTCTGTGAAGGTTTCCTGATAGAGAACGGCAAGATAAAAAGACCGGTTGAGCAAATTACAATTTCCGGTAATTTCATTGATTTACTTATGAATATAACTCACATCGGAAATGATGTTATTAATATTCCTGACGGTGCAGGTGAGTTCTTCTGTCCGTCTATTGTAATCAGCAATATGAATATTGCCGGAGAGGCATAATATTCAACTGCGCGGCAACGATTTAATTTTATCTATTCGTTCAAGGATTGAGTTAATATAGGTTTTGGCATATATTCCGATAGGCATATCTTTTGGAATAATATAGCCTATTCTCATATACTCTTTCTCATTAAGCGGTATTGAGATTATATTGTTGCCGGTTAAAGCAACGCTGTTAAGTCCCGAACACACGGTGTACCCGTCCAGGCCGATAATAAGATTTGTCATAGTTGCTCTGTCTCTTACCATAATTGTCTTAGGTCTGGCTATAGTACTGAAGATCTCTTCGGAAAAGTAGAAGGAATTATATTCTCCCTGTTCAAAGCAAAGGTAAGGATATCCCATTAAATCATTGATTTTCAGGCTTTCTCTGTTTGACAAAGGGTGTTTACTTGACAGAAATACGTGAGGTGTGGCCTTATATAATTCAAAGAATTCAAGTGAATTCTTCTTTAAAATGTTAGTTATAATTTCTTCGTTTCTTGAAGATATATATATAATTCCGAGCTCACTCTTAAAATTCTTTACGTCCTCGATAATCTCATGAGTTTGTGTCTCTCTTAAAGTAAAATTGTATTCGTCAGCATCGAATGCGTTTATCGTATCTATCATAGCCTCAACTGCGAAGGAATAATGCTGACAGGATACTGAGAAAACAGGTTTTTGTACTATGTCACCCTTAAAAACCTCTTCCATATATTGTGCCTGTTCCAAAACCTGTCTTGCATAAGCGAGAAAAACATCGCCTTCTCTTGTCACAGTAACGCCTTTATTAGTTCGATTGAATATTTTTACATTCATTTCTTTCTCAAGTTCATTTACTGCTTTGGTAAGATTCGGCTGTGATACAAACAGCTGTGCAGCAGCCTGAGTTACATTCAGTGTTTGTGAAATGGTAATAACGTATTTCAATTGTTGAAGAGTCATTTTGTTTTTTTCCTTTCCGAAAACGGAATTTATAATTCATAGTGATATTGCCATAACTAAAAGTTATTGTCAAATGCGGAATATAAATATTATGAATATACATGTCAATACATTATAATCAAAATAGTTATTTGATCAGTAACACATTTTCGAACAGGAGGAAAGATAAATGGAAACTAATATTGAGACAAAATGTCTTCACGCAGGCTGGACTCCGGTAAACGGACAACCAAGACAGGTTCCTATTATTCAGAGTACAACTTTTAAGTATGACACAAGTGATGATATGGGCGCACTTTTTGATTTGGAGGCAAGCGGTTATTTCTATTCTCGTCTTCAGAATCCTACAAATGATTTTGTTGCAGCTAAGATAGCTGAGATGGAGGGCGGTGTAGCAGGAATGCTTACTTCTTCCGGACAGGCTGCGAATTTCTTTGCTGTATTTAATATTTGTGAAGCCGGTGATCACTTTATTTCATCATCTTCTATATATGGCGGTACATATAACCTTTTCGGTGTAACAATGAAGAAGATGGGTATCGAGTGTACTTTTGTCGATCAAGACTTGTCATATGAAGAGTTAAGTAAATATTTTAAGCCGAATACCAAGTGTGTTTTCGGTGAGACGATAACAAATCCTACTTGTACGGTTCTTGATTTTGATAAGTTCTCAAGACTTGCACATGATCACGGTGTTCCGCTTATTGTTGATAATACTTTTGCGACACCTGTTAATTGTAATCCTTTGAAGCTTGGTGCTGATATCGTTACACACTCTACTACAAAGTATATTGACGGTCACGGTTCTTCTGTCGGTGGTGCTATTGTTGACAGCGGTAACTTTGACTGGATGGCTCATGCTGATAAATTCCCGAGTCTTACAACACCTGATGAGTCTTATCACGGACTTACTTATGCTACTAAGTTTGGTAAAGCAGCTTATATTACAAAAGCTACTTCACAGCTTATGAGAGATTTAGGTTCAATTCAGGGTCCGCAGCAGGCATATTATTTGCAGCTTGGCTTAGAGTCACTTCACGTAAGAATTCAGCGCCATTGTGAGAACGCTCAGAAGATTGCTGAATACCTTGAGAATAACTCTAAGATTGCTTGGGTTAATTATCCGGGTCTTAAGTCATCTAAATATTATGATTTGGCACAGAAGTATCTTCCTAAGGGAACATGCGGAGTTCTTTGCTTCGGTATTAAGGGCGGTCGTTCTGAATCCATTAAGTTCATGGATAATCTTAAGCTCGCAACAATTGCAACTCATGTAGCGGATGCTAAGACATGTATATTGCACCCTGCAAGCCATACACATCGTCAGCTTACTGATGAGCAGCTTGCTGAGGCAGGTGTAGCACCTGATCTTATCAGATTCTCAGTAGGTCTCGAGAATGCTGATGATATTATTGCCGATATCCAGCAGGCTTTGGATAAAATCTGATTTAAATTATAAATTAAGTATTGGAGGCTGTCTCAATTTATTTTGAGACAGCTGTTTTTTATTAGTTTAGTCTGTAGTGAACACGAATTGAATCCTGCTCTTTTATGTTCGCTGATATTAACTATTCGCTTGCTTCGGAAGAAGAAAAAGACTATATTTTCGATGAATATGTTAATTTTATAGCTCTATATAGATTGTATTATTATCTGAACCTGTTTTAAATCTTATCACAAGAGTACAGGATTCAGGTGCATCTTTCAGGGCATACCATTCTGATTTATCAGCTGAGATGGAATTATTAGGAGAGGATAAGTTGTTCATGTCATTTATATGATAATCAAAACTGTATTTACTATTGCTGTCAATATAGATAAGCAGATAAGGAAATACACTATTTTCATCATTGTTGATATAGTATGTGCAGCTGAGACCGTCAACGTTTTTTTCATAACGTGTATAACCGGATAATTCACTGCCGGAAGAAAAATCACTTATAAGACTGTTGTTGCCGCATAATTCAAGCTGTACCGATTTGACGGTTTTATTTGAATCTGTATCTTTAACTGAGATAAATAAGCTTGATAAGATATTAAAAGCCAGAAAGCCTATAAAAAAGATCTTTACAGGTTCTATAAGTTTTTTGTTATCGCTTTTATTCTTTATGCCGTTTTTAATTCGCTTTGACAAGTAATTATTATAAATAGCAAGATAGATCAGAGTTACAATAAAAGAAAGAACAGCAGATATACACAGCAGTAACAGCAATGACCAGACTAGTTTCATATATAGTACCTCATATTCCTAAAAATTCCTTGAAAATATAATAGTATGTGCGTGTAACATCAACAACAGCACCATTACGCATGGTTATAATGAATTTCTGTGTAAATGCAGGTTTAATACTTTTTATATGTTCGGTCGAAATTATGACCGAGTTACTGATACGGATAAATATCTCAGGATTAAGAAGCTTGGAAAGAGTTTTCAGACGTTCATTTATCCTAAATTCTCCTTCATCGGTGTATGCTATAACTTCGTGTGCGAAGCTCTCTATATGTGAGATATCGGATGTTTTCAAACGATATATTTCTTCATTTTTTTTACCGATAAGGTAAGTGATACTTGCGTTTCGTTCAGTCAGTATAAATTCTGCATTTTCACTTACTGTTATTCCGGCTTTATTCAATCTATCAGCTATTTCATCGTAGTGTTCGGGATTTACCACTAGTGTAAGTGTTTTTAAATAACTCGACTATATATTCCGCCTGTGGTACAATCTTCTTATAGACGTAAGGAGGTCATATTCATGGGCAGAAAAATAGCAACAATAACACTTTCTTCAGAAGATAGAAGCTATCTTGAA
>JAZLGO010000071.1:0-41662 GCA_045616305.1 Saccharofermentans sp.
CAAAATAACGTATAACAACTTTCTTGACTATTTGCGGTTATTATTTTAGAATTACAGAGTCAAAGACAATGATTAGGAAAAAGTAGTTGTTTGCTGATCCTACAGAGAGTGCACGGTCGGTGCGAGTGCATGGTAAGGTTAACAATGAATACGGCCTATGAGTCGGATACCGAATAAGAGTGTGTAGTTTTGTAGTTTGACACTTGGAAGCAGCCTCTGATGCTTTTGCAAGTGAAGTAAGGCTCTTTAGTAGGCTATCACGTGTTGCGTACGTCACAACGCTTAAGTGAATATAAAGTTCACTTGTTGAGTTCGATTATGTGAGTAATCGAAGAACAGAGGTGGTATCACGGTAATAACTCCGTCCTCTGGACTGTGTCCGGTTGGACGGATTTTTGTTTTTTTATAATACAAATCCTTCTTCCCGGTAATAATGCGTGGCATAAGAAAAAGGAGGATTTATTATGCTGATTAAAGTTCTAATGTTGCTTGTTTTCTTTGCAAGCCTTATTGTTGTCGGAATTGTATGCCGCAAAAAAGCTACAGATGTAAACAGCTTTGTTCTCGGCGGACGTTCTGTAGGTCCGTGGCTCACAGCATTTGCTTACGGTACAAGTTATTTCTCGGCTGTAATCTTTATAGGTTATGCAGGTCAGTTCGGTTGGAAGTTCGGTGTAGCTTCTACATGGATTGGTATAGGTAATGCCATTCTCGGTTCACTTCTTGCTTGGATAGTACTCGGAAAAAGAACGAGGGGAATGAGTCAGCGTCTTGACAGTAAAACAATGCCTGAGTTCTTTGCCGAAAGATTCGGTTCAAAGAATTTGAGACTTGTTGCATCAGTGGTTTTGTTTATATTCATGATTCCTTACACAGCTTCTCTTTATAACGGTCTTTCACGTTTGTTTGAGATGGCTTTCGGTGTTGATTATACTGTATGTATAGTAGTTATGTCAGTCCTTACTGCAATATATGTTATTGCAGGCGGTTACTTTGCTACAGCTATAAACGATTTTATTCAGGGAATAATTATGCTTGTAGGTATTGTAGCAGTTGTTATTGCTATTCTTAATGTTAACGGAGGACTCAGTGGTTCAATCGATGCCATGAAGCTTATTCAGGGCGACTGTGATGTAGTAGGAAAATATGCTTCTGTCGGAGGTCCGCTTCCGATTGATCTTATCGGAGTTGTAATTCTTACTTCACTCGGAACATGGGGACTTCCTCAGATGGTCGGTAAGTTCTATGCAATTAAGGATGAGGCTAATATTAAGAAGGGTACGATTATTTCTACTGTATTTGCCGTAATTGTTGCCGGCGGTTGTTATTTCCTCGGTGGATTCGGAAGACTCTTCCTTACTTCAGAACAGGTTAATGAATTAGGTTTTGATGCTATCATTCCTAAGATGCTTGAGAATCTTCCTGACATTCTTATCGCTATAGTTGTAATTCTTGTGCTGTCTGCATCAATGTCTACACTTTCATCTCTTGTTCTTACATCAAGCTCATCGCTTACTCTTGATTTTATAAATATTGAGATTAAAAAGGATATGAGTGAGCAACAGAAAGTATTTGTTATGCGTGTGTTCATCTTCATATTCATTGCGATTTCTGCCGTTATTGCAGTTATTCAGCAGAACAGTAAAGTTAATTTCATCGCCCAACTTATGAGTATTTCATGGGGTGCTATGGCAGGCGCTTTCCTTGCTCCGTTCCTGTTTGGTTTATACAGCAGGAAGGTATCTGCAACAGCTTGCATGGTTAATTTCATCTTTGCTCCGGTTCTTATGCTTGCTAATATGTTATTCAGAAGCAGTTTCCCGACACTTCTCCAGTCACCTATTAACTGCGGTGCATTTGCAATGGTGTTCGGTATTGTGATTGTTCCTGTAATAAGCTTGTTTACTAAGGCACCTGATGATAAATTTATTAAGAAAAGTTTTGGAAAGTAATTAATAATATTACTTCTCGAAAATGGGCTGTTACGTTTTCCCGTGACAGCTCTTTTTGTTATTAATCTATCGGTATACAAATGAAGCTATGCATTGAATTATGGTAAAATAATGATTGAATAAATCCTGTTTTGCGATTTGTTGAGATGAAACGAAGTTGAGAGGAGAAATATAATGATTTTATCGAATGAAGAGTTAAAGAAAGTCTATTTTGGAGCATACTGTTTTGAAGAGACTGAGGACGGATATCTTCAGGCATTTCAGTTTAATCATGAACAGATGGAGTATTTTGAGAAGACTCTTGACTTCTGGTACGAAAGGTGCGCTGCTTCGACGAGTAAAACTTTAGAATTTAAAACTGAGGCAGAGACGATTTCTTTTGATTATAGAATAATCTGGGTCGGTTCCGAGGATACGTTTGAGATTGCAGTGGATTCGCTTATATCCGATATCAGATATATTCGTGATATGGACAAAGAGGGAAGAATAACATTTAAACTTCCTAAAGGCAGTAAGAATGTTACTGTTTATCTTCCTGCTGATTCGACAGCTCTCATCAGAAATTTTGAGACCGATAAACCGATTGTACCTGCAGATAAAGGAACCAAGGTTTTGTGGTTGGGTGATTCGATTACGCAGGGTTACGGAACGCTGCGTTCAGCTTGTACATATGTTAGTGTTGCCAATCGTATTTTAAACTACGATATCATTAATCAGGGAATAGGCGGTTATATCTACGATAAAAATATTCTGATGAAAATGGACGGTTATTTGCCGGAGAAAATCATAGTAGCACTGGGAACCAATCAATTCGGATGTGAGACAATGAAAGATATCGAGGATTATTATGTGAGATTGATGGAAGTGTACGGCAATGACATTCCTGTATTGTGTATAACGCCTCTTTGGCGCGGTGATGTTCCGGACGGTTTTGAGACGTTGTCACTTTTCTGTGACAGGGTTAAGGAGATAGCCGAAAGATACAGTAATGTAAAAATCGTCGAGGGTTTTAAATTAGTTCCGCACTTGCCGGAGTATTATCTGGATAATCTCCATCCTAATTGTCTCGGAGCTGAAATCTACGGAAGAAATTTGGTAAGAGAAATAGAACGCCTAGGTTTCTGATTTATTATAATTAATTATGCTCTGACAGTTTTGCAGACAGAAGGTGACAGTAATGGATAAAGAGTGGGCAGAGAAGAATAAAAAAATGCAAAGTTTACTTAATAGGAGGGATACCTTCCCGGAGGCAATCTCCTTGTTAATTGAACTTCGAGCAGATGTGTTCAATCAGATTACACAGGTTTTGGAAGGCTACCCGGAAGACGCTTTTTACCAAATGCCTTTTGCCGATTCCGATGGTTACCACAGCAAAACATTAAGCTATTCGATATGGCATATATTCAGAATAGAAGACATAGTAGCTCACGAGATGATTGCCGGGGATGAACAAATTCTATTTAAAAACAAGTATGTCGATAAGATAAAATCACCGATAATTACCACGGGAAATGAGCTTCAAGGTGCTGAGATAGCAAGCTTCTCGAAGCAGCTTGACCGTTGGCAACTGTATTACTATGCCAAGGACGTTCTTGAATCGACTGATTATATATTGAAAAATCTAAACTACGACGATCTTAAAAGAAAATTTGACAGCGATATGAAAGAAAAACTTACGGCAACGAATTGTGTGAGTGAGAATGATGCTGCAGTATGGCTGATTGATTATTGGTGCAGCAAAGATATAAAGGGGCTTATAAAGATGCCTTTTTCACGTCATCATATTATGCATGTTGAGGCTATACGCCGTATAAAAGATAAGTTGTGTCTTAATGCTCGTAAAGGAGTGAATCCGATTGCGTATTGCGGATTCTCATGTAATCACTGCTTTCTTTCTGAGTGGTGCGGTTCATGTCGGACTGATTATAATACATGTTCTTTTGCAACCAGCTCACCGAACGGAATATGTCCTAATGTCTCATGCTGTAAGGAAAAGGGATATGACGGGTGTTATGAATGCCGTGATATTATAAAGTGCACCAAAGGCTTCTATATTCCTCAAAATGACGGAGCTAATGCAGCTAAGGCACAGGCTCTTTATATCAGAAAATATGGAAGAAAGGAATTTCTGAAGGTTCAGGACAGACTTCATAAGAAATATAACTTCTCGAAAACCCAGGAAATATTGGGACAAGATGTAATAAAAGGCCTCGGTATTTTGGAGGAAAATTGAATAGTATAAATATTGCCTGTTCTTTGAGATGTAACATAGATGAAATCTTATAAATTGCCAATCTTTGTTATCATAATATATATAAGTGCATATTGTGCACATTAATACAAGGATGGATAAAACAATGAATTTAAATGCGACAGGCAAAGGCTTTGTACCATACGATTCGTTTAACAGTATATATGAGAACAGAAAACTTCCGGAATTCGGTTTGTTAAATTCCGACTATGTTGAGGAACTGCCGGTTTGGCGTTTTTGTTTTTGCAAAAATGAATCTGAGATTCCTAATGGGGTTGAGAAAGAATTATATGATGATACTGAATGGGATATTATAGATGTTCCTTCTTCATGGCAGATGAATGGTTATTCTTTGCCAGAAAATTTGCTTTATGACTATCCGTCGGTCCTAAAGAATTTAAGTAAAACTCATGACGAGAGTCCAAGAGATAAATACATACTTAAGTCTACTGATTCAGAACAGGATGAAGTCGGTGTTTACAGAGCAAGTGTTTTATTTGATGAGAAGGATATAGACAGGGCGATTTACCTTGATATCGAAGGAATAACCGGAGATTTTGAGATTTATTTTAACGAGAATAAACTTATAGCTTCACAGGCCGTTTTGACACCGCACAGATTATTGTTGTCCGATTATGCTAAAGTGGGAGTCAATACGATAGTGATTATTGTAAATCAGTTCTCACGAGATAAGAACGGCCATATAATAATTGAGAATGCCAATTTCGGTTTCAGCGGAATAGTTCGTCCGATTAAAATCGTAAAGGAACCTCTTCTTGAGATAGGTAATGTTGAGATAGTTACTTCAACTGCTCCTTTGGGTTATGTAAGTGAAGCTACATCAACAGAGATGGAGCGAAGTGATAAGATATCGAAAATATTGCGAGATAATTATATTATTTCTGCTTCCTTTAATATTACAAATCACACGGATTATATGATGCCATACAGTATAAAATATTCGCTGGTTCAGGTAAGAAACGAATATGATCCGTACAGTATGCCTGTTGTTAAGCTTGTTGAGGAGGTTGCTGCTTCCGGCTTGGTTGACAGTAAAGGTGTTACGGAAACCAAAAGCCAGTTGCTTGCTGTTAATGTTATGTGCTGGTCTGATGCTACTCCGATTCTTTATGATTTAATCATTGAATTGTTGAACAGCGACGGTGATGTAATCTGTGCCAAAAAGAGGAGACTCGGATTCAGAACTACTGATTTGGTTCAGGGTAAGTTTAATGTAAATGATCGAAAGGTTAAACTTAACTGTGTAAAATATTGCGAATTTGATTCGAAGGGCGGAATAACCGTACCTGTTGAGGTTATGCGTCGAGATATTCTTCTTATGAAATGCTGCGGAATAAATACTGTAGTATGCAGGAATTTTCCACCGTGTGAAGATTTTGTTTATTTGTGTGATCAGTATGGAATTTATGTGATTTTGTTATCAAATAAATATTTCATTAAAGATACTGTAAAGAGCTATATGTCACATCCCGCTGTTGTAATGTGGGGTATATCGGATTTTTGTGAAAATGTATCTGAATTCACTGATTTGAAGAAAGAAATCAAAGAAATCGATTCTTCTCGTTCATGGTATTATGCTAATGACAGTGAACTTAAGATATCAGATATAAAAGCCTTTCCGAACGATGCAGGTGTTGTATATGGTTCTTGGCAGGATTTGTGTATCGACAGAGCGTTAATATTTTCGAGAAATAAAAACAGCCAAAATATTTTCTCTGTAATTAAGACCAGACCTGTTTATGATGACGATAATGCTCCTTATAAGTGGATTCATCATGCGGATCTTGTCGGCGGTAAGAACAGAGAGGACAGCTCAATCGGTCAGGGAATAGTGGACAGCGAGAGAAATCCACACCCGATTTTTATTGATATAAAGAAACAGTGTGAGACGTTTGATATTTATGCTACTCACGATGATCCGACATGCTTGGTTCTGCGTAATCGTAATTCTTTTGCTTATACAGAAGAATGTGTCCTTGAGTGGAAGGTTTTACTCGGAGGTAATGCGGTTTTGGCAGGTACAGGTCTTATTACGGAGATTGAGCCTTTCGGAATGCGTAATCTCAAATTTCCGATTGACCTGGATTTGTACAGAAATGACGGTTGGGCTCAGGGTAATAATCAGTTAATCGACATATACGGAAAAGCCCTTTCGCATGAATTAATTTTGGATATAAGCTTAAAACTCTCGAAGTCTACTTATTATGCAAACGAAGGCTTTGAAGTAGCATTCTTTCAGAAATCTCTCATACGAGAGGTTGCCTCACCGACTGTAGGAATTGTATCTTCGGTTGAAGTAAGTAACGGTGATTCAACCGAGATGGTAACAATGAAGGAGATTAATTCCGATTGTGTTGAGGTAATGGATGAGAGTGACAAACTTCAATGTACGGCATGCGTTAATGCTACGGTTATTCATAATGATAAGTTCTCGGTTACTTTTGATAAGAATAACGGTTCATTGAAGAATCTGACGATTAGTGATGAGGTTTTCTTTACTTCGGAAGGTTTATTTCCAAGCTTTTACAGGTGCCCTACAAATATTGATCGTACTGACAGAAGTTTTATTCTTGCCAAGACTGTTTTCTCAAAGGAAACTGATTATGAGGCAATACAGAAGTCTCTGGCTTTTGTAGGAAGTACATACGGTTATAAAAACGGTGCTTATGAATTTATCTCAAGATATAAGTCATTTGCTTTTAAAGATGAACTCCTTGTGGACTACAGAATATATGATGATTTGAGAATTGAGGTTACTATTCACTTTGTACCTAAATATGACTTGGTTCGTTATGGCTTCAGAGTATCAATTCCTAAAGATGATTTGGTTTGCAGATGGTACGGACTGGGCCCGGGTGAATCATATGCCGATCGTAAGATGGCTACAAGAACAGGTGTTTTTGCAGCTTCTGCAGATAAAATATATCATGCTTATGCAAGACCTGCTGAGAATTCAAATCATACTGATACTACTGTTCTCAGAATTGAAGGTAAAAACGGAAATATACTTCAGATTCGTCATAAGGACGTAAATCATAAGTTTGATTTTACTGTTCTCCCGTATTCGCCTGAGCAGATGAATGATAACTTGCATGATGAGCAGCTTGTACAGAAAAATAACAGCGAACTGTTTATCGATTTCTGTACAAAAGAAATTGAAAGAACCAGTAATAACCTTTCAACACAGCCGCTTAAGAAGGGAATTAAATATAACGAGACTTTTGTGTTTAAGATTCTGTGATTTGCGGTCGATTAATGAATATGAATACACTGAAACAGGCAATGTTGTCTGCTTCCCGGAGAATAATCAGGATACTTTCAGTGAATCTTTTGCTTAAAATATAAAAAGAGAATTTAAAAGAGGTTGACTCAAAACTATAGGTAAAATAATTGCATTTCTAACGCAAATTGGTGTTGAAGCAGCCCGCCGCAGTACGTTGGAAGCACTTGCCGAGAACAAATTGCGTTAGAATCGTCAAAAAAAATGCATTTCTAACGCAAATCAGGGTTGAAGCAGGCCGCCGCAGTACGTTGGAAGCACTTGCCGAGAACAAATTGCGTTAGAATCGCCAAAAAATCACATTTCTAACGCAAATCAGGGTTCAATTTCAGTGAATATGGCCGCCAAACAGTCTGGATTCACTGAAAACCCCGTTTTGAGTCAACGCACCCGTTCCGAGTTTCCACGAAGAAATATCAATTTAGACACACATCTCACGGATAATACTTTGGAAAGCGTTGAAGTTTTGAGTCAACCTCTGCGATTATCAATTTACTGACAGAAGTATTATTTGCAAAGCTCGGTAATAATCCGGTTAATAAGTTTACCGTCTGCCTGACCTTTAAGAAGTCCCATAGCGCTCTTCATAAGCTGGCCTTTATTCTTTGACTCAACCAAATCTGCAAACTCGGTTTTAATTTTGCTGATAATTTCATCCTCGCTGAGCTGTGCAGGAGCAAATTCTTTAAAAATGTTATACTTAAACTCGTATTCCTGCTTTAATTCAGGTCTTGATTCTGGACAACTGTCTACTTGTTCCTTAGCGAGCTTTGTTTCCTTTAAAATAACCTTATTTACCATCTCTTCCGGAATGTTTTCTCTGCATTCATTATCTATGGCTTCTTTTTTTATTGCAGCAATAAGCAGTGAGATAGAGTCTTTACGAGCTTTGTCTCTGTTCTTCATAGCAGCAATCATTTCTTTTTGTAATTGTTCGAATTGCATTGTAGTATCTCCTTGTAAAAATAATCGATAACTAATTATACTCCAAAAACAAAATGTTTATTGAAAAAATATAGATTTTCGTCTATAATGTTTTGTGCTTTATTATAAATTATTATGCCTTATTATGTTTTAGGGCGATTGAGGAGATATATTTAGATGGCTAATGTTCAAGGTATGTGTAAGAACTGTGGTTCTCTTTTGATTTTTGATGATCGTAACGAGCAGTGTGAATGTGTGTTCTGTAACTGCATTTTCCCATCAGAAGAGGCTATAAAAATTCTGGAGAATCCAAAGAATTATTCTTTCCCGAATGAGGTTATTGCACCGTCTGAGAATTCGAACAGACATTTTTATTCAACGCCTGTTTTTCCTGATCAGGTTCCTGCTGCGGTTAAAAGAGAGCAAACAAGAAAGCAGAACAGCAGTTCAGTTGCGGTAAAGAATAACGAGTATGAAATTTCACCGAATGATGTTAAAGCTCCTAAGAAGACAGTTATTACTGTCTCTGCAGTTTTTGCTGTAATTTTGGTTATAGTTGTTTGTGTAACAGTTCCGCTTTACAGAACACGTGAAAGTATCAGCAAGTTTATGATTGATAATATCGGTTCGGTTTTTGAAGGTGTGGCTGATGTTGATTGCAGTGTTGATGAAGACGGAAAGACAATCGGTTACGTGCTTCACGGTTTTCATTGCCAGAATGTCAGTGTCGTTGTTGACAATGAGGTAACTGAAGATGATGTTGCAGGTATGATTGAGACTTATGCTGCATTAAGAACAAGCAAAACCGGTAAAGATAAGAAAGATGATATTACTATGACAATATATAGCGATAAGGGTATTTACGAGGCAAGTTTTGCTGATAACGGTGATTCGAAGGTAGAGTTCAGAGAGAACGAGAAAGCTTAATAAGAAGCCTTTTAAGTAATAAAATATACAATTAATTTTATCTTTGTACAAACCGCATACGGTTAAACAGTAAACCAATCGCAGAAGGTGAGGGTATAATGGCAGATTTAGTAGAAGACATTAAAGTACTTAGAGAAATGGCCGTAAAGAACAAAAATGTTCTTAAGAATGCTGATTTTGAGAACTATTCTTCTGATAAGAATATTGATCCGGATGATATGGTATTTATTACCGGTGAGCTTGAGAAGATGGGTATTAAAGTTGAGAGTGATGATGCCGACCTTTTGGCTGACGATATGGCAAAGGGCGTTTTCCTTACTCCGGCTGAAGAAAGTGCAGTTGATGATTCTGTAAGAATGTATCTGAAGGAGATAGGTAAAATACCTCTCCTTTCAAGTGATCAGGAGAAAGATCTTGCCATGAAGATGGCAGATGGTGATCAGGATGCAAAGGATAAATTGGTTGAGTCCAATCTTCGACTTGTTGTCTCTATTGCAAAGAAGTATATGAACAGAGGTCTTGCACTTCTTGATTTGATTCAGGAAGGAAACATAGGACTTATTAAGGCTGTAGATAAGTTTGATTATTCAAAGGGCTTTAAGTTCTCAACATACGCTACATGGTGGATAAGACAGGCTATTACCCGTGCTATTGCCGATCAGGCAAGAACCATAAGAATTCCTGTTCATATGGTTGAGACAATTAATAAACTTACAAGAGTACAAAGAGGTCTTATTCAGGATCTCGGTCGTGAGCCTACGATTGAAGAGCTTGCGGAGAATATGGAAATGTCTCCTGATAAGATAAGAGAGATTCAGAGAATATCACAAGATCCGGTGTCTATTGATAAGCCGGTAGGTGAAGAGGAAGATTCACATCTTGTTGATTTTATCTCAAGTGATCAAGGTGAGGCGCCTGACGAAGAAGTTGCAAAGACACTTCTTAAGGAAG
The DNA here is from genome assembly GCA_045616305.1 of Saccharofermentans sp. Taxonomy (GTDB): domain Bacteria; phylum Bacillota; class Clostridia; order Saccharofermentanales; family Saccharofermentanaceae; genus Saccharofermentans. The sequence continues at coordinate 10,307 of JAZLGO010000071.1, forward strand.
AACTTTTAAAGGTTCTTGAGACTCTTACTGAGAGAGAAAGTAAAGTTCTTAAGTTGAGATTCGGTCTTGTAGACGGTCGTAATCGTACACTTGAGGAAGTTGGTCATGAGCTTGGTGTAACAAGAGAGCGTATCAGACAGATTGAGGCAAAGGCCATCAGAAAACTCTCACGTTCAAGCAGCGTAAAGAAGCTTGAGGGTTATAACGACTGACGCTTCAGAACTATGACTAAGCTATATTCGTTTTACAGTGGTATTTTTGCAGACAACGCTTTGGATTTTTCAAAGCGTTCGTCTTATATTAGGGAAATTATGCTTGAACGTGTATATCCTCAACGTATAATAGTGCCGTTGAAGCAGGGTCTCGGAGTTGAAGCCGTGCCTACCGTAAATGTCGGAGAACATGTTTATATCGGTCAGTGTATAGGCATTGTTCCGGACGGTATAATCGGCGCACCTGTTCATTCAGGCATTTCGGGAACTGTAAAGGATATAAGAAAGATAGTTCTTCCGAACGGAACGGCTACCAAGGTGATAGAGATAATCAGCGACAATAAGAGAACCTTCCATGAGAGTATAGTTCCCCGTAATAATCTGAGTATAAATGCTAAAACCGTAATCGGAATAATTAAAAATTCCGGAATAATAGGTATGGGCGGAGTGGGAATTCCTGTAATAGCAAAAATCTCGCGTGCGCGTAAGTATAAGGTTAAGGAGCTTCTTGTAAACTGTCTCCAAAGTGAACCTTTTGCTACGTCGGATCTTTATAGGATAAATGAGTCTCCGGATTATGTTGTTTGCGGAGCTTCTGCTGTAGCGGGAGCTGTAGGAACAGAGAAAATCAGATTTCTCTTGTCCGATAATCGTAAAGCTGAGAAGGAAGTTCTCGAGGCTGCTATAGAAAGAGCAAAGAAGGAATTTAAATTGTCTGTGGATTATGAGATTTGCCTTTTTAAAGAAAGATATCCGCAGGGTTATTACAGATTGGTTGCACGCGCTTTATATCAGGCTGACCTTAAGGAAGATGACATTCTTGAGAATACCGTAGGTGCGGTTATGTTTAATTGCTCTACAATGGCTTCGTGTTGGGATACTATTAAAGATGGTATACCTATGTTTCAGCGCATAGTAACAATTGCCGGAGATAACGGCGTATCTCATAATGTTCTTGCTCCGATAGGTACTCCGATAAGTGAGATAGTTAAGTCCGAGTTCGGTGCTTATGACAGCACGAACAGAATTTTGTGGGGAAATGCGCTTACAGGTATTCGTGTAAAGGATTTTGATAACACTCCTATAACGAAGACTACATCAGCTCTTACAATTATTCGAAAAGTTGATTTTCCGACGGCTCCGTGTCTTCATTGCGGACTTTGTAATGATGCCTGTGCCATGGATATTTCGGTTGATGTTGCGTATAAACTGATAGAGAAAAATATGAGTGAACTTGCAATTAACGAGAATGTTTTGTCGTGTATAAGTTGTGGTTTGTGCTCTTATGTTTGCCCTTCGGGTATTAATTTGGCTTCATCTATATCTGAATTTATTGCAGATTACAAAAAGCAGAACAGTGAAAGATTTGTAACCGATGAATCTGATTCCGTTTTAAGAAACTTAAACGGTGAATGGGGAGCTTTCTCTCTTCTTGAGGATTATATTGAGAAACCGATTGAGGAAGATGAAGACGAAGACAGCATTATATTGCCGTTTGAGGGAGGTAAACGCATATGATTAACAAACATAAGCCTCCTTTTCTCAGGACCGGCAAAACAGTAACATATGCATATCTTGTTATTTTGGTTGCATTAATTCCGTGTGTTATCGGCGCTGTTTTAAGTTATGGATTAAGAGCGTTTATTCTCGTTCTTACTTCGGCATTGCTATTTTTCCTTTTTGATACGGTTTTCTCACGACTTGTTGGTAATTCGTCACGAGATGATAATTTCAGTGATATAACTTCTGTTGTAAGCGGTATAGTATTCGGTCTTTTACTTCCGCCGAATACGTCTCTTTTGATTGTTGTAATCGGAGCTTTGTTCGGTTCGTTTGTGATAAAGCAGCTTTTCGGCGGTGTAGGAAATAATTTATTTAATCAGGCGGCGGCAGCCAGACTTTTTGTTGAAGTGACTTTCCCGAGATATTTGAGAGGTTATGCACAGCCGTTTTCCGATTATTTGAAAACAGATACACTTTTCAGTATAAAACCGTTGCCGGAATATGCGGCAATTGATACTTCAAAGATTTACTTCATGGAAGTTTTTAACGGTTACTATAACACATTAATAGGTTTGGGTTGTTTTACTACTATTGTTATAGGAATGTTGTATTTGCTTTTGCGTAAAAATACCAAGCCTTATATTTCATTTTGTTTTATTGTATCGTCTTTGTTTTTTCATTTGCTGTTGAATTATAAGCTTTTCGAGACTAATAATTTTAAAGCAAATTTGCGTGAAGTAGCGGTATTTCTTATTACTTCAGGTGTTGTTTTTGCTGCAACATATCTTTTTGCAGTATATTCAAATGTTCCTATCGGCTTCAGAGGCTCACTTATTTCCGGTGTGGCAGCCGGATTTTTGGCAGCTTTCCTATATTCAAGAACAACAGTAGCAGTGACTACATGTGTTCCGGTTTTGGCTGTTAATTTGATGACCCCTGTTGTTGAGTACCTTTTGCCGCACGGTCATATTAAGAAAGCATATGAGGTGGAGACAAAAGAATGATTACACGTAAACAGATAAAGCGACTTCTTGTTGATGTGATTTTGATTATAGTAATCAGCGTAACGGCAATTCTTATCGGTATGTTTGTCAGTAAGCGCAAGCGTAATCAGCGTGAACAGAATAATTATTTGAGTTTGTTTATGCAGGTTTTGCCGGCTTCGGGATATGAGAAGGTAGATACAGATCTTGTTCAGAAGTATAAAGAGATAAACAGTATTTATATGGCTTTGGATAAAGATGATACTGCTTTAGGTTACGTACTGGACATTGATTACTTCAATGCAAAAGGAGAAGAACTTCATTCCTTGATAGCAGTATCTGCCGACGGCTCTAAGCTTATCGGTTACAAACATGTCGGTGACGAAGTACAAAGAATAGCTCTCAGTGACGCCGAGATTGATATTTTGGCTAGCCAGACTGTTGATAAGCCTATTCCTATGGCAGTTAATGTCGTTGAAGAAGTTAGTGACAGTGAAGATGAAAATGTTACATCGGTCTACGGTCTTAAGGATGGTCTATATTATGCCCAAGCCCTGAAAAAGGATAATAGGGATTTCATTGATTATGTTGAGATTGAGGTCAAAGACGGTGTGATAACGAGAGTAAATTGGGATGCATTCAATGTGGACAGAACTACAAAAGACAGATCCGAATCTTCGCTCACGGGAGCATATACTGTGTCGGGTGAGAATTGGGCCACACAGTCCTATAACATATGTCATGCATTAATTGATTATCAGGATCCGGATAAGCTTGCGATGAAGTCTGACGGAACTACTGATATTATTCCGGGGGTAACTTGTGATGTAAGATGTTTTGTAGAACTGGCCAAGGAGTGCATAAGTAATTCAAGACACGGCTTTACCGAGGAAATGTATATTCAGGAGCTGATTAATATCATGAATGATTATTCTGAGGGCTTTGAGGATGTATGTGTGAAAACGGATAAAGGATATATTGTTTATTCTTTTAATGATATGACACCGCTTGCGTATGAGGATGGAAGTTATTCAACGATATATGAAGCTTACATCGGTCGAGATATAGAGGACGATTCCGAAGAAGGTATTGAAGAAAAGAAAACGGATAATGAGACGTCTGATAATGATAATGTAACATATGAACTGGGAGAAGACGGAGTAGTAAGAGATGCACAGAATCCGGTTCTTACTCAAAGTGTTGACGGAATAGCATTGTCTGAGATACATACACAGATAGACGGAATTGCAGATTCTCCTGAAGCTTCTGCTGAATTTATATCCGGAATTAATATTGCATATAAGTTTCTCAGAGAGTATTTTAACTGGATGGCATAACGGAGGAGAGAATGGGAATATTCGGAAAACGTGACACATACGATTCGCCTTTTGATGATTATAAGCTTCGCAATGGGATACATACTAAAGATAAACCAAGCGGAATTCCGTCGTTTGATTTGTCTTTTTCCGGTGCATTGCTGATGATATTGTCTGTTGTGACATTGTCGTTTGAATTAAGTTCAACCGATAATATTTTATTGTGTTCGCTTTTGTATTTGGTTGTATTGTTTTTTTGGTTTTTCAGTATTCGGTTTATTATGACAGCAAGGTTTCCTGCTCTGAATTTTATGGTAAACAGCATTTGTTTTTGCGGAGTAGGTTTCTGTCTGAAGCATTTTTTGAATTTTAACATCGGTATGAATAATGCAATATTCCTTATTCCGTTGATACTGGGTTTGAGTATCGCGGCATCTGAAGAGCGCAAAAAGGATAAGAAAACTGACTTTTGTATAAAAAACTATCTTATACCTGTAGCAGTTGCTGCTTTTTATGTTACTCTTGATGCTTGGCTTATGAATTTAATCAACAGGCGTGAGGTGTTTATTGTTGTACTTCTTGCTTCGGCAGAGATAATGCTGACATCTTATATTGCTTCCAAAGTATCTGATAAACTTGTTGTGTTTTGCGGTGGAAGATTGGCGGATGTTTATGATATTCCTCAAAACAGTAAGAGTGATTCCTTAAGATTTTTGTCGGCCAGAATTATTGATTTGGCATATTATTTGTTGGGTTTTACTGCTTTTCTTTTTATTTATTCATCTTTCGGAAAGGTATTGCCGTTTGAGATATCAGAAATTATCGTATTAATTTTTTTCTCAGTATACGGTATACTGGCTGAATTAATTGACAGAAAAGATGAGTCTCCGTTTGCGTTTTCCTGTTCTCAATACATGATTTATATACTTGCAGCGATTCAGATTTTTTTGTTCAGACAGGATTATATCAGACAATTGTCGGTTGTTTCTGCAATAGTATATTGTCTTATGGGTTTTCTGATATATGTTTTGTTTCTCGCTTTGGCTACGACATACAAAAGAAGACTTCTTTTTGCAGACATTAATCAGCATGCACGCGGTGTTCCGCATTATCTTTTGCTCATAGGAATAATTTTAATGATAATCAATGCAATTGTTATGGTATAATATTTTCGCGTGAGAAGTTTGTGTAGCTCAGCAGGATAGAGCGATCGCCTCCTAAGCGATAGGCCAGCGGTTCGAATCCGCTCACGAACACCAATAATACAGCAGGTAAATTCAGAAACTGAGATACCTGCTGTTTTGTGTATCGCCTTAAGTTTGGGTTAATGGTTTATATGATATTATCTTTGGCCTTTCAGAATAAAATATAGTTTGTGTCGGGTATATAGAAGCATAAGATGTAATAAGCGCTTAGAAAGGGAAGATTTGAAAGTGGACACACCTTGTCCGGTTAAGTAAGAATTGCTTTTTTCTCGCTTTGTGTCCTGTTTTTTATGCAGTTGAATAAGGTAAAGTTTTGCTCGGAAAGCGAGAGAGAAGATTCACAATTCTTGAGGCAAAATAAACACATTTACATAAATGTTAGTGAAAATCAGAAAGGAAAAGAGAAATGATTGAAATTAAAAATGTGTCAAAAGAATTCGTAAAGAATGATGAGAAAAATCAGAGAATGAAATTCTTTGCGGATAATGATATTTCTTTTAAAGTAAGAGACGGAGAGGTTGTCGGATTATTGGGACCTAACGGTGCCGGTAAGACTACTTTACTCAGAATGTTGGCCGGAGTAATGAAGCCGACAAGCGGACAAATTACTTTTGACGGAAAAGAAATTAATGAAGAAGCACTCGATATTAAGAAAAATATAGCATTCTTGTCAGGTAATACTAAGTTGTATAAAGATTTCTCTTGTGTTGAGTTCTTCAGAATGTGCGGTTCTTACTATGGAATGAATAAGAATTTTCTTGAGAAAAGAATCGAGGAGACAGTAGATAGATTTGATTTGGGATTGTTTAAGAATCAGCGAATCGGTAACCTGTCTACCGGACAGACGCAGAGAGTAGGAATTGCCAGATGTGTGCTTCATGATCCACAGTATTATATATTTGATGAGGCTACATCAGGACTTGATATTATATCCAGTCAGATAATTCTGAATTTTATAAAGGAAGAGCGAGACAAGGGCAAGTGCATTATATATTCAACTCATTATATGGAGGAGGCAGAGAATATTTGTGATCGCGTGGTTTTGGTAAACAGAGGACATCTGATTGCAGAAGGTACTGCGGAAGAGATAGAGAGAAATACCAATACTAATAATATCAGAGATGCATTCTTTGCTATGATCGGAGGAAAACAATAATGAACTTTACTAATGTATTAACAACATATTCAAAAGAAATAAGAACATTAATAAGAGACAGGAAAACAATAATCAGAATTGTGTTAATGCCTTTGCTTATTCCGCTTATTTTTGTATTATACGGATTCTTATTTGACGCAATGAACAATGATGACTATACAGTCGGTATCAATTATGAAATGAACGATGCAGAAAAGCAGATTACCGATACTTCTGATGAAATAACGTTTAAAAGATATGCTGATGAACAGGAATTAAAGGCTGCTTACGAAGAAGGCGAGATAAAAGGATATATAGTAAGAAATGACAATAATTATACTATTTATTCCGATGATTCAGCCAACAGCGGAATGATGATACATTCATCAGCGGAGTCATATCTTAGTTTATATAATGATGTGTTGGGTGGTCAAGTACTTGCTCAATACGGAATTGATGCTGATGAAGTCTATCATTCTATTAATATTGAAAGTGTATCACTTGCCGAAGACAATACTGATTATCTTACATCAATGACTTTCAGTTTGGTAATGGTTTATATAGCCATGATTATCTGTATGGTAGCGGTGAACTTTGTAATTGATGCAACTGCAGGAGAGAAGGAACGTGGTACTTTGGAAACAATTCTTACATTTCCTGTAAAAAGTTCAGAGTTGATTGTAGGAAAATACCTGGCTTCAGCATCTGCAAGTTTTGTTATCGGGCTGTGTTCATACCTTTTGTCCGTTCCTTCAATAATAATAGCAAGTAAAGTGTTCGAGGCATATGAGAATTCCAATTATGAACCTAAACCGTCCAATATTCTGTTAACTGTATTTATTGTTTTATTGACTTCGCTTATTGCTTCCGGTGTGTGTATGGCACTTGCAGGCAGATCCAAAACATATAAAGAGGCTCAGTCTTCACTGACATTTGTTACTTTATTGCCTATGATTCCGTTTATTCTTTCAATGTCGGAGAGCAGTAGTTCTGTTATAAACTATATTCCGTTAGCTAATTGTGCATCAGCATTAAATGATATTGCTCTGAATAAAGTAGATGCTCAATCAATATTGATAGTAATTGCTTCAACTATCGCATATACCGTTTTGATATTGATTTTTGTATCTAAGCAGTATAAATCAGAGAAAACACTATTTTCTTAATGCGTCTTGAATCGGCTGTCTCAACCCTGGTTTGCGTTAGAAATGCAATATTTATGGCGAATTTAACACAAGCATTTTACCAATGGTTTTGAGATAGCTGTTTCTTATGCTCGAAAAGATGACATTGCCCATTCCTGAATGAGTATGTATAGAGTATAATCACTTTATGACTATAAACAGTGAGACAAAGAAAATATTTAAACTTGCACTTCCTTTGATTTTGCAACAGCTTTTTGCCCAGTTTCTTATCTGGGCCGATACTGCTATGCTCGGACATGTCAATTCACAGTATTTTTCAGCTTTGGCTAATGTATTTGTACCGTTTGATGTCGTATCGTCAATACTGTATGCAATGTGTACAGGAACAACAATTCTTGTGGCACAAAAAATCGGTGCAGGTGATTATGAGTCAGCCCGTAAGTATTCGGAGGCTTCATATGTAGGTAATACTGTTTTCTCGGTAATTGCTTTCTTTATAATATATTTCGGTGCTGAGAGTATTTTCAGATTTATGGGAATTGAATCACCGATATTGGAATTCAGTGTAAGTTACATTCGTATAATTGCTTTTGTTGTTCTTACTATAGGCATTGCGGGAACGTCAACGTCGATTCTTCAGGGAATAGGAATAACTAAAGTAATAATGGTTGCCGGTATAGTGTCTAATGTTATGAATGTTGTTTTGGATTATCTTCTTATTTTCGGAAAGGGTCCTTTTCCGGAGATGAATATCGAAGGCGCGGCTCTTGCTACGGCAATATCAAATTTTGCAGCGATACCTATATCATTAATCTATATACTCAGAAGTTCTAAGATTCCTTTTAAGATACGCTTTAAGAATATAATCAGATTCAAGCCGTCGATTTATAAGAATGTTCTCATATTCGGACTCCCGTCAGGAGCAGAATATTTACTTTGGAATATCGGTTGCTTTGTATTACTGATATATATGAACAGGTTAAGCTCGGATGCTGCCGGAATATACAATCTGGTTTTATCTATAGAGTTCTTACCATTGATGATTTATACGGGTTTTGCTAATGCCGGTCTTACGCTGGTCGGACAGAAGACAGGTGAAGAGAACACTCGTGCCGCTGTCAGAATCGGTTTTAAATGCCTTAAATATGCATTTATGGTATGCGGAATAGTAGCTGTTTTCTTTGTAATAATTCCTGAACCTATTCTTTCATGCTTTACTGATGATAAGAATTTTGTGAAAAATTGTGTTCCGTATTTAAGATTTATGGCTTTGGTATTGTGCCCTAGAGCGCTTAATAATGTGCTCGGTCCGGGAATTCGTGCTCTGGGTGATACGAATTGGATGTTGTACACACAGATTTTCGGAACGATATTTACCTGCGCTTTTGCGTATGTTTTAATATTTCATACATCTTTGGGTGTAATGGGAATATTTGTTACCTTTTTTGCCGATGAATTATTGAGAGGAATAATTAATGCTATGCGCTTCGGAAAAGGAAGAGAAGTATTCGGTCTTAAACCGTTTGTAAAACCGGAAAATTGATTTTTATAATAGGGGGATTTTTGTATGAGAAGAAAGATTAAAGAAACTGCATCTGTCGTAATTGCTTCGTTGTTGATAAGCAGTGTCGGAGGCTGCTCTGATTCTGATAAAGAGAAATCAATGTCGACTGAATCAGTAACCTCGGCTGTTGCGGTAACAACAAAAACGAAGGAGGCTAATTCTGAAACTTCATTAAATGAAGAGACTTCTGAGGAGACAACCGAAGTATTTAAGATTGAAGCCAATGTAGGAGATTCGGTTGAATTAGGTTCCTATGAAGGAAAACGCATTTCTTGGTTGGTGCTCGATGAGACGGAGGATAGGTATCTCCTTCTGTCAGAGATGGGGTTAGCTTCGAAATATATGAATTCCGATAATGAAGTAATTACTTGGGAAGATTGTGAGATAAGACAATGGCTTAACGGAGATTTTTACAACGCTTCTTTCTCCGAGCAAGAGAAGAATATTATTGCTACAGTGACAAATGTGAATGTCGGAAATGAAGAATACGATATTGACGGCGGAAATGATACAGAAGATACGTTTTTTTTATTGAGTTTGGATGAGGTCGAATACTACTTTTGTTCAGAGAAGGAGCGCGTTTGTTATCCAACTGAAAAGGCGATAGCTGACGGTTGCTATGTTTTTGCAAGGTCCAACGGTGGTAATGATGCAGCACGTTGGTGGACACGTACAGCTGGGAATATGCCGGGAGGTTTCCGCTATATTGAGTGTGACGGTGAAATTCCGTTCGGCGGTCTTGCTGATAATTCTAATATCACTATTCGTCCTGCTGTCTGGATTAATAAGTAATTATTCTGACAAAGAAGGGTAAATGTGAATATAATATGCTTTTTTGACACATTGTTAATGATTGATTCATTTTAGGTGTTTGTTTTTTTGATTTTTTAACATAAAAGTTACCATTTTTTGTTCTGTGTATAATATAATAAGTTATAGATTCAAATTGAGTCTGTGTAAATCAAAAAAATCTCGGGGGGATTTGTATGACATTAGAAGAATTGTATGAAGGTGTAAATCTTCAGGATTACTATATAGGTAAAGTTACACAGGTTTACAGAAGCTGTAGTATAGCGCAGATTGATAACATGTCGATGATGACAGACAGAAGCAGATTCAATCAGTCCTTTCTTCCTAATACCATTAATGACTTTGTTGTAATCGAGTCAACAGTCGGATTGTTCTTAGGTGAGGTATTTGAGAATAAGGCATCAAGAAAGAATATTCTTGATATGGCTGCATTCGGTGACGGTAATAATCAGGATTATCATGAAATCAGCATAGATACTATTGCTCTTATGACTCCAGATTCCGACAGGTTTGAACTTGCAGGCTTCAAAACATTGGGTATTACCGATAAGGTATATTTGGCAACGGATGATGTTTATCAGTTGTTCGTAAAGTCCCTTGAGTTCTCAAATAACGGTGAAGAGCCGCTTCCTACATTTGCTACTTATCTTGACAGATCTCATGCTGATGTAGTTTTGACACCGAGTACCCTTTTTAATCGTCACATAATGTGTATCGGTGCTACTAACAGTGGTAAATCTACTACAGCACTTGCAATACTTGATAAGCTTGTATCGACAAAACGTAAGGCACTTATTATTGACCCTACAGGTGAGTATAGAGGTGCGTTTAATGATGATGAGATAAAAAAACATACTCTTGGAGTTGATACAACAATTTCACCTGGTAAAATTACTATGGCGCAGTGGGAGAAATTGTTCGAGACTGAGAACAGCAGTCAGGGTGCTGTTTTATCAGAGGCCATTACATCACTTCGTTATATGAAGATGATTGGTGACGATTCCTATTATATTAAGGTTGGTGTCAGTGTTGACGAGGTTCAGGAAAATATTGCCTCTGTATCTAATGAGAATACTGATTTCAATATTGAGCTCCTTCCTGAGCAGATTGCTGCAGAGTCGGTTTGCGAACCGGATAGTGAGACAAACTATAACTTTAAGTATCGTTATGATTCACTTAAGGCAAATACAAATGCTTCACTTATTCAGAAGATTCAGTATCAGATGACTAATACGAACTTTCTTACGTTCTTCTCGAATGATCCGACAATGTATAATCTTCTTGATGTTGTTGATGAGTTCCTGATGGAGCCGGAGACAAGTCTTTATATTGATGCTTCATCACTTGGTGCCGCTGAAGGTATCGGTGGTATGGTTGTAGATTTGATAAGTAATTATGTTATATCACAGGATAATATACAACCATTTGTTTTCTATATTGATGAGGTTCACAGATATGCTAAGTCAAGATATTCTGATAAAGATTTCCACGGCGGTTTGACACTTCTCGCAAGAGAAGGTCGTAAGAAAGGTATTTTCCTTTATCTGACTACACAGAACCCTAAGGATGTATCTCCGGTTCTCTTCGGTCAGATCGGTACACTGCTTATACACAGACTTATGCTTAATGATGAGATTAATGCTGTTGCAACGCACCTTGATGATTATTCCATCAAGCATGTAAGAAAGCTTAATCAGGGTGAAGTAATTTTGTCCAGTGTTAATCTTTTGCATAATATGTTTATTCATGTTAACAAGAGTACGAGAACACAGTACAACGATACTCCGCATCTTTAATATGCTTGTTTATGAGCTCGGGGCGCTTGCTCCGAGTTCTTTTTTATTATTACTTTTCGAAAAGCTGTGTTAAAGCAATTTGGATTTCTTGCTTGCTATTAAATGATTTTTTACTTAAAATATAAAAAATTGATAAATGGGGTGAAAGCTATGCGAGTAATAAAAAAGACAGTATCTTCTTTTCTTACCGTAACATTTGCTGCCGGTGTTATTTTTGCTTATCCAATTGGGAAGCAAGGAGTTTATGCTGATACAATGCTGACACCGTTGCAAGAACAAATATATAAAATATCGCAAGGCTTTAAAGATAAAACAAGAGAAGAGGTAGGTTTACCGGAAGATGAATGGTGTGGTTACTATGCTGACTATGTTCTGAAATTAGCCTATAGACGATGTGGCTACGATAATTATAAAGATTACTATCCATCCCAAGATATGCCATCTGCGGTTAAAGTATCTCAATATATTGAAGATGATACCCGTTGGGCAGATTATTATAGTTGGACCGAATGGGAATATGCAGGTAAATCCGGAATTAAAACTGACAATCGTGATGACTATTATCCACAGGTTGGTGATATTCTTACTATTAATTGGTTCTCAAGCAAGGAACATATTCCGGAACATGTAGCTATAATTATCAAAGTAAATGATGATGGTTCTTTTGTCACATCAGAAGGTAATACAAGACGAGATATCTATACCCGTGATGAGTCTCCGGTAGCGGAATATACATACACAAAAACATACGAGATATACGATGAATTGGTATATGGCAGATCTACAGGCGGCGTAGTATGCGCAGTAAGACCGCATGATCCAACAAATCCGGAAGAAATATCATATGTTGGAATGATACCGATTATTATTGATTTTTTGAAAAAGACGGAATTACAGATTTTATTATAATGTTATATCGCAACTTTGATTATTGCGGGGTCTTTCATTATCTTTTCGAAATTTGACATTTAATCTGATAGAATATACTGAATGTGAACTGTAAGGAGATTAATGAATGACAAAGTATCTTGTGCTTTCTGATATTCACAATGCTGAAATGAAACTGAAAATGATTCTTGAGAAGAATCGTGATTCTCAGTGCGTTGTTGTATGCGGTGATTTTGAGATGGAAACTTTTGATGCCGAGGAGATTATCAGAAGGTATCTCGGTAAAGCTATAGATATTCGAATGGTTAAGGGTAATTGTGATACTTATTATCTCTCGTTTGCTCAAATTCCGAATGAGATCAGCTTCTCACTTTCAGATAAACACAGAGCTTTTGTCACACACGGTCATCTGTTCAGAGTTAATACGGAGATTATGTCGTATGCTGCAGAAGAGAAGAATTGTGACGTGGTTTTATTCGGTCATACGCATATTCAGACAGACCGAACTGAATACGGAGTTCGTTTCCTTAATCCGGGTTCTGTTCGTAACGGTAATTATTTGACAATAAATACGGATAGCAGCGGTGAGATGCAGGTGGAATTGTTCGGGTAACGAGTTGATATATATTTGATTATAAATGTATAAAAATTCGTGCATATGCATAAATATACAAAAAAACGGTTTGAATTGTAGATTTTGTGTGTTATATTTGTGTAAGTATTTTAAGAAGAATAATCAGCCGAAAGTGAGGAAAACACAAAATGAAAACAAAAGTATTTATTGACGGCAGTGAAGGTACAACAGGACTTCGCATTCATGAGCGTTTTACAGTAAGAGATGACATTGAGCTTCTTACAATAAATCCTGAGTTGCGTAAGGATCCTGAAGAACGTAAACGTCTTATTAATTCATCAGATATAACATTTTTGTGTCTTCCTGATGCAACTGCAAAGGAATCAGTATCCTTAGTAGAGAATGATGATGTTGTTATAATTGATACTTCTACGGCACATCGTACATTGGAAGGATGGGCTTATGGTTTTGCCGAGCTTTCCGAAGGCCATCGAGAAGCAATAAAAAACGGAAAGAGAATTGCTGTTCCGGGTTGTCATGCTACAGGTTTTATCTCGACTGTATATCCTATGATAGCCGGTGGTATTATGCCTTCGGATTATCCTGTAAGTGCATTTTCATTAACTGGTTATTCAGGCGGCGGAAAGAAGATGATTGCGAATTATGAAGCTGATGATAAAACAGACGATTTGTTTGCACCTCGTGAGTATGCTATTGCACAACAGCATAAGCATCTTAAGGAAATGAACATAATAACCGGGCTTAAGAGAACACCTCTGTTCAGTCCGATTGTTGATGATTATTACAGCGGAATGGTTGTAACGGTTCCTCTTTATACAGATATGCTTAACGGTGCCGGTGTTGAAAGTGTTCGTGAGTTCTTTAAGGAATATTATAAAAATCAGAAGTTTATTAAAGTAGCTGATTCAGATGATGAGATTGCCACATCCGGTTTTATTTCCGGAAATCAGCTTTCAGGTTACGACGGATTGAAGATTTATGTTACCGGTAATGAGGACAGAATTCTTTTGACTTCCCAGTTTGATAATCTCGGTAAAGGTGCGTCCGGTGCTGCAATGCAGTGCATGAATATAGTTCTTGGTTGTGACGAGACCAAGGGACTTAATCTTTAATTCGGAGTTTATACATAACTGAAATCTTATTATAAGACGTCCGGAGAGAATTTATATGAAGACAGGTAACGTTAATATAAGCAATGATATTTCCCTTTATTACGAGGAGTATGGTGAAGGAAATAATGTGATTATCTCTATGCAGTGTGGGTTTTATTCCATAGGGATGCAACAGTATATGTCAGAATTGGGATATCATGTTTATTGCGTTACAATGAGAGGTTTTCATCCGTCAACACTTATAGAAGAAGACTACGGTGAGAAGTGGTATGATATTTTTGCCGGTGATGTTGTTGCCTTTGCCGATAAGATGGGAATAGATAAATTTACGTATATGGGTGCTTCACATGGAGCAGGAATCGGTTGGCATCTTATGCTGATGAATACCGGTCGAGTTGATGCTTTTATTGCCGTGGTTGCCGGACCTCACAGTCTTGCTGAAGGTACTATGTCCTACAGACAGATGATAGAGCAGGGTATAATAAGCGAAGTGCCGCCTTTTGATCCGCCTATCGATAATGATGACAAAAGACAGATAAGACGCACTGTTCGGGAACAGTGGCTTTCAAATCTTCCTGAGGCGCCTGAAGCTGAACGTAAGCTTGATTATGGACGTCCGCTTATGAGATTTAAAAATGAAGAGAATTTGTGTAAGGCTTTGTCATCAGTTGAGATTCCGACACTTCTTATCGGCGGATGTGATGATCCGATAAGTAAGCCGGAACTTCTTATGAGAACAGCGAGAAGTCTTCCTCATTGCAAGCTGATAATGTATTCCAATTGCGGTCACAATATAGATACCGACATAATAGAGGAAGTATCTGAAGAGGCAGACAGATTTATAAAGAATGTTCACAAATGTGGCAGATGTTATAAGGAGCCGTTGTTATAAAAAAGCAGTATGTACACTGTGAACAAATATATCATATATTCATTACATATTTTGTGATTTGCGGCTTTTATATTTTTGTTAAAATAAAATTGTTAATGTAAGGGTAGGAGGGTTATCAATGAGAAATAAAGCATTTGATACAAAAACTTTGGCAAAAGGTGCCATACTTACGGCTATTGTAATAGTACTTCAGTATTTAGGTCAGTTTATTCGTTTCGGACCGTTTTCAGTCTCATTGGTTTTGATTCCGATTGTTATCGGTGCTGCTATGTGCGGAAAGGGTATCAGCAGTTGGCTTGGTCTTATCTTTGGTATAGTAGTAATTCTCACGGGAGATGCGGCTGCATTCTTGGCAGTTAATCCTTTCGGAACCTTTGTTACTGTAATAGCCAAGGGTGTGTTGGCGGGTTTTGTTGCAGCATTGGTATATCAGGCTATAGTTAAGCACAACAGATTTGTTGCGGTTCTTGCTGCTGCAATCGTGTGTCCGATAGTTAATACCGGAATTTTTCTCATTGCTTCAAGAGTGTTCTTCTTTGATTTGATTAAAGAATGGGCAAACGGAATGGGAATGGATGCCATTAAATATATGTTTGTCGGTTTGGTAGGATTGAACTTTGTTGCAGAGTTAGCTGTCAATGTTATTTTGAGTCCTGCAGTTGTTAAGGTAATTGATATTCTTCAAGGTCGTCTG
Source organism: Saccharofermentans sp. (assembly GCA_045616305.1). Lineage (GTDB taxonomy): Bacteria > Bacillota > Clostridia > Saccharofermentanales > Saccharofermentanaceae > Saccharofermentans. The sequence goes on from JAZLGO010000071.1 coordinate 26,157, forward strand.
GCTAAGAGATAAGTTCGGGTGGGAATAATATGAGTATACTGTCTGTAATAGGTGATTCTGCCGGCTCAACTTTAAAAGATCAATATCTTGAGGTATTTACGGTTGATTCTTTGGGGCAGGATGTTTTGGTAAAAAGAGGTCATCGTAAGAATAAGAACGGTAATAACAAAGGCAGTGATGATGTTATATCTGACGGTTCGATGGTTGTTGTTCCGGAAGGTTGCGCTGCTGTAATCATAGATGCCGGCGAGATAAAAGAGACAGTTCTTAAGTCAGGAACATATAAGGTTAATAATTCTTCAGGTTCAATATTTGCTTCAGGCGGTTTAAAAAGTATAGCGGGAGAGATATTTGAACGTGTAAAGTTTGGTGCTGAGATTCCGCATACTGAGCGTATCTATTTTGTTAATATGCTTGAGATTCGTGATAATAAGGCCTCAAGTGAGAGTTCTATTCCTTTTAAGGATAAAGATTATCGTGTAATGTATCTTAAAGCGCGGATAGTTTTTTCTTACAAAATAGTCGATCCGGGTATTTTTATTACCAATGTTTCCGGTTGTGTTGCAGAAGAGTTCAGAGCAGAAGAACTGAGCAAAGGAATGATTATTGATGAAGTGAATAATTATGTTGTCGAAGCAGTCAACAAATTGTCAGGCAGTTCGTCTTTTGCTGATGTTATGTCACACATGTCCGAATTAAAAGAACCGGTGGTAAAATATATTAATGATATTTGGCGTGAGAAACGCGGAATGGAGATATATTCCGTAACCTTGAATTTCTTTGTTGATGAGGCTTCAAGGGCAAGAGCAGAGCAGTTTGATCAAGGTAAGATATTCGGTGAGGATCCGAAGGCGCTTACGGCAGCAGCAATTCTGGGACAGACGCAGGCTATGAATACGGCTGCTTCCAATATGCACGGCGGTGTGCGCATTGTGTCGGGGATGAATGTCGGTAATGTTCTCGGAAATATGAGTAAACAGCCTTCTGCTTTTACGTGTCCGTATTGCAATTTTATTCATGACAACGGTGTACCGATGCAGAGACGTTGTGAAGCTTGCGGTAATTTCTTTTCTGACAGTGACATAAAAGGAAAAAAATGAGCAGAGTAGTTGAACGTTTTCTCAGATATATAAAGATTGATACCTCGTCTTCGGAAGAATCGGACTCTTTTCCGAGTACGGAAAAACAGTTTGTTTTGGCACGACTTCTTGCAGATGAATTGCGAGAGATGGGAGCACGAGATGTTTATCTTGACGATAGATATTGCTATGTTTATGCAACAATTCCGGCTTCAATCGGCAGAGAGAAGGAGAAAGTTACAGGATTTATCGCACATATGGATACTTCGCCTGAGACAACCGGAACAGATGTTAAGCCTCAAATAATTGTAAATTATGACGGTAAAGATATTCCGCTCGGAGTCTCGGGACTTGTTTTAAGTCCTCAAAGCTTTCCCGAGCTTAAAAGATATGTCGGCTTAAGTCTTATTACTGCTTCAGGCGATACTCTTCTCGGCGGAGATGATAAAGCGGGAATTGCAGAGATAATGACAATGGCTGAGAAGCTTCTTAATGAACCTGGGAAGTATTCACACGGCGAGATAAGAATAGCATTTACTCCGGATGAAGAGATAGGAAGCGGTGTAGATCGGTTTGATGTGAAAAGATTCGGTGCTGATTATGCCTATACGGTTGACGGAGGCGCTTTGGGTGAATTGGAGTATGAGAACTTTAATGCGGCTTCTCTTGAAGTTCAAGTTAAAGGTGTTACCGTACACCCGGGCGAAGCCAAGGATAAAATGAAGAATGCTTCAAGAATTGCCATGGAATTTGACAGTATGCTTCCGGCTCAGATGCGACCGGAGAACACAAGCGGATATGAAGGATTTTTTCATTTGTGCTCTATGACAGGAAATGTTGAAGATGCATTCTTATCATACATTATCAGAGATCATTCGCGTGAGCTTTTCGAAAATAAGAAGAAAACAGCACTTGAAATAGCTGACATAATTAACGAGAAATACGGAGCAGATGTGATTCAGCTTAAAATAGAGGATTCCTATTATAATATGCGTGAGAAAATCGAGCCGAATTTTATGTTCCTCGTTGATAATGTAAGTAAGTGCATGAAGAAACTCTCAATTGAACCGGTAATTACGCCTATTCGCGGCGGAACAGACGGTGCGAGACTGTCTTTTATGGGACTGCCGTGTCCGAATATCTGTACCGGCGGTCATAATTTTCACGGAAAATATGAATATATATGTATAGAATCAATGGAGAAAATCTCAGAACTTTTGACTGACGTTGCGTGTAACGAACAATTCAGCTTTACAGACAGTACTATTTAATTGGTGCTTATTTTCTTAAATTGTGGTATAATTTTTGTTATGCATTTCGAGATTAAGCTTTCGCTTTGGCGGAGGTAATATATAACGGAGGAGTCCTATGAAGGAAATTATGCTTGGTAATGAGGCTGTTGCCAGAGGTGCATATGAAGCAGGCGTTAAGGTTTGTTCTTCATATCCTGGAACACCGAGTACTGAAATTACTGAAGAAATTGTAAAGTATGACAGAGTAAATGTTGAATGGGCAGTTAATGAGAAGGTCGGTGCAGAGGTTGCTATCGGTGCTTCCATAAGAGGTGCACGTTCAATGACGTGCATGAAACATGTAGGTTTAAATGTTGCTGCAGATCCTATGTTTACAGTAGCTTATACCGGTGTAAACGGCGGTTTGGTATTCTGTGTCGCAGATGATCCGGGTATGCACTCATCACAAAATGAGCAGGATTCAAGAAATCATGCAAGATCTTCTAAGATTCCTATGCTTGAACCTTCTGACAGCCAGGAGTGCAAGGACTTCATGAAGTATGCTTTTGATTTCTCCGAGAAATACGATACACCTGTTCTTTTGAGACTTCATACCAGAGTATCTCATTCGAGAAGTATTGTAGAACTCGGTGAGCCTGAAGAGCAGATTGTTAAGGATTACGTAAAGGACTCCCAGAAGAATGTTATGATGCCTGCTATGGCAATTAAGCGTCATGTAGTTGTAGAGGACAGAACAAAGAAGATTATCGAGGATACCTCAAAGGATAACGGTAAAATCGGTCTTCACAGAGTTGAGATGCGTGATACTGCGCTCGGTATTATTACTGCAGGTGCTTCTTATCAGTATGTAAGAGACGGTGCACCTGATGCCAGTGTTTTAAAGCTCGGTATGGTATGGCCTCTTCCGATTGATTTAATTAAAGATTTTGCTTCTAAGGTAGACAGACTTGTTGTTGTTGAAGAGCTTGATCCGTTTATTGAGACTGAGATTAAGGCAGCAGGTATAAAGTGCGAAGGAAAGGAACTCTTTACACTTCTCGGTGAGTACACTGCAGATATGGTAAGAAGTGCTCTTACTTCAGCTCCTAAATTTGAGATGGGACTTAAAAGAGAAAGTCTTCCTACTCCTCCGGGCCGTCCTCCGGTTCTTTGTGCAGGCTGTCCGCATAAGGGTTTGTTCCTTGCTTTGAACAGACTTAAGGTTCAGGTTATGGGCGATATCGGTTGTTATACACTCGGTGCACTTCCTCCTATGCAGGCTATTGATGCTTGTGTTTGTATGGGCGCATCTGTAGGTATGGCTCATGGCTTTGATAAGGCAACTGACGGTGCAGATTCAAGAAAAACAGTAGGTGTTATCGGAGATTCAACATTTATGCATTCAGGTATAACGAATCTTCTTAATGCTGTGTATAATGAGAGTTCTATTACTCTTATTATTCTCGATAATTCAATTACCAGTATGACAGGACATCAGCAGAACCCTGCAACCGGAAAGAACATTCGCCTTAAGGACGCTCCGGCACTTGATCTTGAAGGTCTTTGCAGAAGCCTCGGCGTAGCTTCAATCAGAGTAGTTGATCCTGTTGATACTTTTGAATGTGAGAAGGTTATAAAGGAAGAACTTGATAAGGATATTGTTTCTGTTGTTATAGCACGTCGCCCTTGTGCACTTATTCCTACGGGAAGAGCAAAGAAGGGTGTTGAGGTATCACTTGATGCTTCTAAGTGTAAGTCTTGCGGTGCATGCGGAAGAATAATGTGTCCGGCACTTATTATGGGTGAGGACAAAAAGCCGGTTATTGATGCCGAGAGCTGTAATAACTGCGGACTTTGTGTAAATATGTGTAAATTTGACGCACTTATTAAGGGGGTAGAGTAATATGGCAAACATAGAAGCTTCTATTGTATTGGCAGGTGTCGGCGGACAGGGTACTTTGATTGCCGGTAAACTTCTCGGAATCCTTGCATTAAAGCTCGGTCTTGATGTAAAGGTATCTGAGGTTCATGGTATGAGTCAGAGAGGCGGCTCTGTTATTACATATGTTAAAATCGGTGAGAAGGTTAATTCACCGATAATCGAGGAAGCAACGGCAGATTTCCTCCTTGCTTTTGAAGAGGTTGAGGCAGTTCGTTGGTCATCACTTCTCAAAAAGGATGGTGTAATGATTGTAAACAGTCAGAAGATTAAATCATTGCCGGTTCTTCTCGGTCAGGCACAGTATCCTTCTGATATAGAGAACTCGCTTAAATCAGCTGTTATCGGAAATACTAAGGTAGTTGAATTTGATGCTTTGTCAATTGCTAATGAGTGCGGTACTTCAAAAGCTGTTAATATGGTTATGATGGGTGCTCTTTCAAATTATCTCGGTGTGGATGAGAAGATTTGGAAAGAATCTATTGAGGAGGCTTTTGCCAATAAGCCGAAGGTAATTCCTACTAATGTAAGTGCGTTTGATAAGGGCGCTGCTGCTGCAAAGTAATTTTCAGTCTGATTCAGAATTAGTGTTGAGCTGTTTTTTTGAAGATATTTCAAAGGATAGCTCAATTTTTTATGCTTTTATGTTGGTTTTCACGGAAAACTTGGGAATAAACAGTTTATATGGGAGCATATAAATTCTAACGTTTGAGTAGCAAACAATGAAACAAAGACAGAACTGATTTGCAACACTGAACCGACAATAATCGTCGTTCCCCACGCTGCACCACCCCCGCACACATTTTCATTCACAATTGAAGACGGTAATTCCGCAAGATGTGTCCATAGAATTCGAAGAAAAAACGCTGATTCTTGCGGAATTTATGGTTGAAGGACAGAAATTCCCGAGAATAGAACACGGAATTCAGAAAATATTGCAATTCTACGGGAATTCTTGGTCGTAAAACAGAAAATTCCCGAGATTCAGTCACACTTTCTGATAAAATCTGCAATTCTACGGGAATTTTGTAATATAAATTGTCGAATTCCCGAGAATCGAACACGAAATTCAAAAAATAATGCAGTTTCACGGGAATTCTTGGTTGTAAAACAATAAATTCCCGAGATTCAGTCACGTTTTTTGATAAAACCTGCAATTTCACGGGAATTTTGTAATATAAAACAAAACGTCGAATTCCCGAGAATAGAACACGGAATTCAGAAAATATTGCAATTTCACGGAAATTTGTGAATAGAGGCTACAAGTCGCAAGATATCTTCATAAAATACAAAGGAAAACATGTTTTTTTGCAGAAAAGGCAATTATAGTGAATCCAGGCTCTATACGAAGCGTCATGAATCACAAAACTAAATACAAATTGTTTTGCAATCTATTTCCCAAGGAAAACGTGAAGAGCCTATTTTAATCATCAGATATTATTACTCCAAATCTATTTGTCGGTAACATATTCTCTATGTTACCTTATAGTCTCTTATATCAAAACCTTCTGTTTCTTTCAAACAGTACATTTTATGCGAACCGACAATCCTTGCGCAACAACACATAATATTGAAATAACATGTTGATGTAACAGCAAATCCGTTAAAAACCAAACAATAATCAAGGCAACCCCAATAATCAATATTGAGGCTGCCTTTTTATGAACGATTTTGTGAGAATTCTTAATTTACATCAGAAACTTACTACATATCCGCTGTACGGATAGAATCCGGCATCTACACAACTCTGAACAAATTCAGGTGAATATACAAAACCGTCAAATATTGTCTCGAGTGATTCACCGTTCTCAAGCTTTGCTACCCATCCTTCAAAGCCTTCAGTATCCGGTTCTCTGTCAAGGAATATTCTGTACATTCTTGTGATAAATTCTTCGTTAGACAAATATTGCTGCTTCATCTCATTACTGAATATGAATCCGTATGCAACATCGTAACCGGTACTTGTCTGATTCACAAGAACGTCCTTCCAACCGTTGAAGCCTTCTTCATCAGCCGGACGTCCGAGAGCAAGCTCATACAGTCTGTTAACGAAAGCACCGATTTTCTCTTCATCAGGAATTAATGTATAAGTTGATGTAGCTTCATAAGGTGTAGTTGATACTCCATAGCTTGCAAAGATAGCACAGAACTCCGGAGAATTAACAAATCCCTGAATTACATATTCTCTTGAATAATGATTATCAAGTAAACCTACCCAATAAGCAAAACCATCCGCATCTGCTTCACGATTAAAGGATATTCTGTACAATATCGATACAAATTCACCGTTTGATACATCCATATTCATAAACTCCTTGGATGTTGCAAAAGCAGCTGCTACCTGAGGTCCGCTCTTCTTACCTTCTGCAAGAACAGTAACCCAGTTTACCATTCCGTCGTATTCAGCCTTACGTCCGAGGAAGCCCTCATAAAGCGACTGAACAAGAGGTATCAAATCCTGATGATTATCAATATAATCATCACTTTTATATTCAGAAAGATTTACGCTGTACAAGCCAAGATAATTCTTTGCTTCACTGCTGTTAACAAGAAGAGCAAGAATTGCTTTTCGGGAACAGTAGTTATCAAGAAGCTCCAGACAATACTGCTTACCTGCATCATCAGCTTTACGATTCAAAAGGAATTCGTACATGAGATCAACGAATGCTTCGTCTGACAAACCTAATTCCTTAAAATCAACGGAATAAAGAATTGAAGCTATATATTTTCCTACTGAACAGTCAGCAAGAATTCCTCTGCTGTCAGCCATCTCGGTTGAACTTGGATCTCTGGATAATAGAACGTTATAAGTACGATAAATGAAGCTGTCATATTTTGTTGTACTCGTAGGAAGTTCACAAGCTACTTCAGGCATATTCTCATATATAGGAATATAGAAAGTAAGTGCAGAATTAATGAGACCTGAAGCCTTATATGAAGTACACATTCTGCCTGCCTCAGAAGTTGCTGACTGAAGTGCCGTCATATATTGATGAACACAAAGGCTATAAGTTCTCTCTGCAGCAACATTAAATCGCATATAGTAAAGAGTATACTGCCCCTTTGATATATAGTTATCATTAATCCACATTGAACCGCCTATGATTGAAGAACCCTGAGTGGTCCAAGGTAATAAATACTTCTCATTAAAAACAGGATCAAGGCCGTTAGCTGCAAAATCAAGTCCGACTCTTGCTGCATCAATTACATCGGAATAAGCACCTATATTATAGAAATTATATACTCCGCCGGTTCCGTTGGAGGAAGAACTTCCATGAAGACCGCATTCCTGAATTGCATGACTTGCAAGGAAAATAGGATTGATGTTTGAAGACCTGGCAGCCATTTTGAATATATCGGAATATTCGTAATCCTTATCTTCATACTCAGCCTTCGCAGGTGATGCCATAAATGTTCCGTTCAAAACTTTATTAATGCTTTCGTTATCTATTTCCGAAGCTTGACTTCTCAAATCAAGAAATTGGAAAACTGCCGAATCAGAAAGAAGATTACGCGGATCCAGATAATAAGCGATTATAGCTCTTGAAGCATTAACCCAGTTCGGAGAATCCACTATGCCCGGAAATGACTGTGATATCCATGAAGAATCCACATTGTCCTGAACCAAGGATACACCGTTCTTTGCTTCCTTATCCAAAACATCATTCCATGAAGCACCGGAATTTACAGGTATAAACACCCAGTTTGGATGTGACTCATGCAGGTTACGTAAATACACTTTATAGGATTCCGGAAAAACTGAAATGGAATTCTCAAAAGCCGTATCAGAACTCGGTGTACTTACAGGTGCATCTTTCTGAACAAAGTGAGAAGCTACATATCCCTCATAAAGAGTTCCGCCCTTCTCTGCTTTTATATGGCACCATACACTGTATCCGGAAGTGTCGCCTGCTTTGGCGTCAACATTTTCGATAATATAAACGCGTGATGAGACAGGTATAGTTGCAACAACATCTGATTTGGTAGTTGCCTCCTTACGAAGATTAACATATTCGTTAACGTTTACTATTTTGGCATTTGTCTCAATATCGGCAAATAACAATTGTCCCGGAAAAATTACGGTAACAGCAATAAGCACCGTAACAACCGCAGACAAAGCTCTGTATTTTATTCGCATTAAATTTTCTCCTTTAATCATATAAATACGAATAGATTATACAGTATTTTTAATAAATCCTTATCTGCACATCATAATTGTGATGTTATCGTAACAAAATTGACCACATTTGAAATGTTGAATCAAGCATTTGCTTCCTTACCGAGTTTTCTCAAGAAGACAAATGCAAACGGCACGCTGACAATAAATGTCAAAACGTCACTTATAGGCTGAACCGCTTCAATTCCGCGAATTCCCCATACACTGCTGAGAACATAAATGCACGGTATAAAAAACAGGCCTTGACGCAAGCATGAAAGGAACGAAGCCTTAAATCTGTGTCCGAGTGACTGAAATGTCATATTACACATAACATTTATAGGCAGCAAAGGCATAACCAAAGCTTCAAAACGAAGAGCATAGGTTCCTATGTCTATAACTTCAGGATCAGAAATAAATAAAGGCATAATGTCAGGTGCAAATATATACAATGCCAAACCGAAAGCAACCATTATTCCGGTACTGAATATAAAAGTAAATATGAAAGCCTGTCTTACGCGCTTCAACTTACGCGCACCGTAATTATAACCGAGAACAGGCTGATAGCCCTGACCTATTCCGAGTCCTACACAGAAAATCATCATAAAAATCTTGGAGAATATTCCCATGGCCGACAAAGCTGCTGCTCCTGCTATTGCGCCGGCAACCTTATTCAGTAAAATAGTAGATATACTGGATAAGCCCTGTCGCAATAAAGAAGGTAAACCTGTAAGCCAGATATCTGCATTGAGGCTTAACTTACGAGAGAAATACTTAAATCCCAAAGATGATACATTCTTATGCTGTAAAATAGGAATGAATAACAAAATAAAGGATACAAGCTGACTTATGAGCGTAGCTATGGCTGCGCCTGAAATACCCAAATCCAATGTATATATAAATACAGGATCAAGGAAAATATTAATTATTCCTCCCAAGCCGAGAGCAATCATCGAGAATACGGCCTTTCCTTCCGCTCTCCATACATTATTCAATACATAGGAGCCCATCATAACAGGAGCACCGAATAAAATATATTTAGAATAAGCCTGTGCATACGGCAAAACATTCGGTACTGCGCCGAGAAAATTCATCAGTGGTTGTGAAAATGCTATTCCCAGAACAGCTATGACAAGACCTAATGCAAGTGCGCTGAAAAAAGCCGTAGAAAACACTTCACTTGCTTTCTTCTGTTCCTTGGCACCGAGACTTCTGGAAATAATACTTCCTCCTCCCATACCAAGAGTAAAACCTATGGCCTGAATAATAGCCATAAGTGAGAAAACAACACTTACTGCACCTGAAGCATCGGTATTAATCTGTGATACAAAAAAAGTATCGGCAAGGTTATATACTGAAGTTACAAGCATACTTATTGTCGTAGGCAATGCTAACTTCATAATAAGCGGACAAATCGGTGATTCAGTCATACGATTAAATTGTTTTTGTTCTTGGGTAAGCTCTTCTTCCAAAATATTCATCTCCTTAAAAAACGCACTATCGGCAATTCTACCACACAATCGTAAAAAAGGCATATATAAACTTCTCACTTTACAGAAAATATGTTAAATTTTACGTATCGAACAAAAAATCAGATTGTCTGAAGATAATTTTGCAGAGTGAAAGGACTTTGAATATTATGGATTACAATAGCGTTTTGCGTAACATTAAAGATATGAAAGTCAGTATCAAATCCTACTGTTCAAAACATTCTGAAGAGGTGCAATCGTTCGATGCTGATTTTGAGTCAAAGTACGAGAATACCATTCTTAAATTATGGAAAAAAATATCCGATGATATGCATATTTTTTATCATGACTATCAAATAAAATTCGAGGAATTATCTATATCCTTCGATGCAACAAATGCCGTCAACACTCTTCCCAAATCAGCAACAAATATCGACAGGCAGCTGATAAGCTATATGAAATTTTATGACATAAAATACTACGCCGATACCGAGATATCAGTTAATTCAAATAAACTTAAACCTGAATTCACGATGTATCTTCCGTTTATGAACAAATACATTCTCGTAAAGTATATCAGCGAAGACAATCATGAGATTATCGGCTATACCGATACAGATAATATATTTCTTCAAAATACGATTTTCATACACAAAAGTGCAGAATCTTTTCTTATTCGCTATGAATTTGAGATGCAATTAATCGATATCATCAAGCATTGTCTTGAAAACAACTATATAAATATCCAAAGACAATTATGAATCAGATAATGTTCTTTATCGCATCGCAAATTCTTCTTGCGACTACCGGATTATTCATTGTATAAAGATGTATTCCGTCTGAACCGTTTGCCAATAAATCAATAATCTGACTGATTGCATAATACATGCCAGCATCAAAAAGTGCTTCCTTATCATCACCGTATCTCTCGATTATCCTCTCGAATCTCGGCGGAAGCGATGCACCGCAGGTTGTAACCATTCTCTTAATCTGACCTGCATTAAGAACCGGCATAATACCCGGAGTTATAGGAACATTAATTCCCGCAATTCTGGCATTCTCTACGAAATCATAGAAAAACTTATTATCAAAAAATAATTGAGAAAGCAAAACCTCAGCGCCTGCATCAACCTTTTTACGAAGATTAACAAACTCATCTATCTTACCCTTGGATTCCGGATGGCACTCCGGATAACAAGCACCTGCAATGCAGAAAGAAGTCTTAGGTTTAATATATTCAATTAATTCAGAAGCATGCTTAAAGTCATCCTTAGGCGGTACATTAGGATTATAATCACCTCTCAATGCCAAAATATTCTCAATACCGTTATCGGCAAGTTCTTTACAGAACTCATCAATCTCTGCCTTTGAATAAGTCATGCATGTAAGGTGAACTACAGGCTCAACCTTATACTCTTCCTTTATCTTACGTGCCAAGGCTATTGTTTTATTATTATTTGAGCTTCCGCCCGCACCGAAAGTAACACTGATATAATCAGGCTTAAGGTCACATAAAACCTCTAATGTTGCATCAATATTCTTTAATTCCTCGTCATGCTTCGGCGGAAATATCTCAAAAGACAAAACTCTTTCCGGCTTGCTGTATATCTCTGATAATTTCATTTATTGTTTACCTCTTCGAAAATATGCAAAAAACGTTATAATGGATAACATTATAACAGAAACTTCGGAGATTAACGATATGTTTATTACCCAAATCAAATATATGGATTTACGCAAAATTGCCGAGAGCGGTCAGTGCTTCAGAATGCACATGATAGATGATACGCATGCAGAGCTCGTTGCCTACGGACGTTATCTGCAAATTGCTAAGCTTGAAGACAATAACTACGCCTTCTCATGCAGCGAAAACGAATATAAATATATCTGGGCCGAATACTTCGATATATCAGGAGATTACGAGAACATAATTCGAAAAATACATTCTGATGATGCTTTTCTGACCGAAGCTGCACACTATAGCTACGGAATAAGAATCCTGCGACAGGAACACTTCGAGACACTTATAAGCTACATAATCTCCCAACGCAAATCCATTCCTTCAATAATGACTGCAGTTGAACGAATTGCAGAGCAGTACGGAGAAATTATTACTGTTGATAAAGAAATATTCGGGAATCACATTTTCGAGAAGCCTCTGAAGGAAAAATACTATTCCTTTCCAAGTCCCTCGAATCTTGACCAAGCTGATATCGCAGCTCTGCGTCAGCTTGGTGTCGGATATCGTGCCGAGTATATATACGATGCGGTTAAACGAATCAACACAAACATGCTGAATCTGACAGAACTGGAAAATAAAGACGACTCTTCCCTTTTTAACAGCCTTCTGGAAATACTCGGCGTAGGCAAAAAGGTAGCAAACTGCATTATGCTTTATTCATATGCAAGAACAGCAAGGTTTCCGGTAGATGTTTGGATACAACGTATTCTCGACAAATACTATAACGGTAGCTTTGACGAGAATATATACGGTGATGCCAACGGTATTCTCCAACAACTAATGTTTTACTTTGAACGCACGAAGAGCGTTTAACACAGCCAATATCAGCACTCCGACATCTCCGAATACCGCTATCCACATACCGGCAACTCCGATTGCACCGAGAATAAGTATCAGCACCTTAACAGCCAGTGCGAAAACTATATTCTCCTTTACAATTCTCATTGTCCGACGCGCAATAGCAACGGCAAGCGACAGATTAAGCGGATTATCATTCATCAATACAACATCCGAAGCTTCAACCGCAGCATCACTTCCCAGAGCACCCATGGCAATGCCGACATCGGAACGCATCAACGCCGGAGCATCATTAATTCCGTCGCCTGCAAAGGCGAGCTTAGAGGAAGCTTCTGCAATAAGTTCTTCAACCTTAGTCACCTTATCCTGTGGAAGCAATTCAGAATAAACCATATCTATTCCAAGTTCTTTTCCTATCTCTTCAGCTCTTGCTTTCTTATCTCCCGTAAGCATAACTGTTTTTATGTTATCTTTTGTAAGCTCAGCTACGGCTTTTTTTGAATCAGGCTTTATCTCATCATTAATTACAATATGTCCCAAATACTTGTTACTTACAGAGACATGCAAAATTGTTCCTGTTTTATGGCAATCATGGAATTGAGCTCCGGATAACTCCATAAGTGCTCCGTTTCCTACAAAAACTTCTTCACCGTCTATCTCAGCTTTAATTCCCTTACCTGCTATTTCCTCAACCTTACCGAGTCTGCTGCTGTCAGTTTCTTTGCCGAACCTACCGTAAGCGCGAACTATCGACAAAGCTATAGGATGATTGGACTTACTCTCGGCAATTGCGGCCAATTCAAACAAATCATGTTTATCTTGCTCAGAATGAATGGCTTCCACCTCAAATACACCTTTTGTAAGTGTTCCCGTCTTATCAAAAACGACAGTAGACACCTTTGACAAAAGCTCAAGATAATTAGAACCCTTTATAAGAATTCCATTCTTTGAAGCACAACCTATTCCGCAAAAAAATGTAAGCGGAACCGATACCACAAGAGCACACGGACAGGATACTACCAAAAATATCAATGCTCTGTGTATCCACTCACTCCAGCCGTAATGCAAAAACAAAGGCGGCACTAAAGCCAACGCAACAGCCATAATTACTACTATCGGCGTATAATATCTTGCAAATCTTGATACAAAGCCCTCAACACGAGCCTTCTTATCAGAAGCATTCTCGACCAGCTCCAATATCTTTGATACAGTACTTCCGCTGTAATCGCTTGTAACTCTGACCCTAATAACTCCGTTTAAATTTATGGCACCGCTTATTACATTATCACCCACAGCAACATCAACAGGCAAAGCTTCACCTGTAAGCGGTGCTGTATTAAGTGAACTCTGACCTTCCAGAACAACACCGTCCAAAGGAACACGTTCACCCGGTTTTATTACAATAATATCATTTATCAAAACTTCATCCGGACTGACAGTCTGCTCCGCATTATCTCTGATAACATTAGCATAGTCAGGTCTAATATCCATTATTGCAGCAATTGATTTACGTGTTCTTCCTACAGCAATATTCTCAAACAATTCACCCAACTGATAGAAAATCATAATCGCACATGCTTCACGGTAATCACCCGTAAAAAAAGCACCTGCCGTCGCAATCGTCATCAGAAATTTCTCATCGAAAATGCTTCCTCCGGCTATATTGCGAGCAGCCTTTAAAAGAACATCATAGCCGATTATCAAATACGGTATCAAAAACAGAACCAAGCTGATATATCCGCTCACAGGTACATAACAAAGAACAATTGTCAGCAAAATCGATGCAACAAGTCTTAATAGCATCTTTCGCTGTTTTCTTGTAAGTCCGTTTAAAAATTTACTAATCATTTTACTACTACAGAACAGTCAGGCTCGACTTTCTTTATTGCTTTCACAGCTTTAGAAAGAACTTCATCAAATATCTGTTCTTCTGCCTCCAATACCATTTTCTGAGCCATATAATTAATCGAGACATAAGTTACGCCGTCAATCTTAGCAATTGCTTCCTGCATCTTACGTGCGCAATTTGCACAATCCAAATCTTCAAGTTCAAATGTCTTTCTCATAATAAAAACCTCCTAAATCAATCATGCTCTGTAATATGCTCGAAGCCCATTCCGATAATGGTCTTAACATGCTCATCGGCCAAAGAATAGAATATTGTCTTTCCATCCCTTCTGTTCGATACCAGCTTGGCATCCTTCAATGTTTTGAGTTGATGTGATACAGCCGATTGCGTCATATTCAAAAGATCAGCTATAGCGCAAACACACAGTTCTTTCTCAAAAAGCGAGTATAAAATTTTAATTCTTGTAGAATCTCCGAAAACCTTGAATAAATCTCCCAAATCGCATAAAAGCTCGTCATCCGGAATATCTGCTTTTACTCTCTTTACAGCGTCTTCATGATTATGCATATGATTTTTCACCTCTTAGAATAATAATTCTGCTACAACATATGCTTATATGTTCATATGTTTAATCGTTCATATGTTATCACCCATACTACTATTTGTCAATGAAAAACATACTCTTACATTCCCCTTCAAAAAATGTCGGCTTGGCTGCGGTTTGAGGGGCGGTTGTGGCGGTGCGGGGGTTGTGGTGTTGCGGCGGTTGCGGTGGTTGTGGTGATGCGGCGGTGCGGTGGTGCGGTGGTGCAGTGGTTGCGACAGCGATGGCGGTTATCTCAACCTTTGTTGTCCCCGATATCCACTCGGAATATTGCGCCCGACAGAATCTCACCAAAAACAGCCTTATTGGGGCTGTCTCAAAACTTCAACGCTTTCCAAAGTATTATCCGTGAGATGTGTGTCTAAATTAATATTTCTTCGGGGAAACTCGGAACGGGTGCGTTGACTCAAAACGGGGTTTTCAGTGAATCCAGACTGTTTGGCGGCCTGCTTCAACCCTGATTTGCGTTAGAAATGCATTTTTTTTGACGATTCTAACGCAATTTGTTCTCGGCAAGTGCTTCCAACGTACTGCGGCGGGCTGCTTCAACCCTGATTTGCGTTAGAAATGCATTTTTTTTGACGATTCTAACGCAATTTGTTCTCGGCAAGTGCTTCCAACGTACTGCGGCGGCCTGCT
>JAZLGO010000072.1:0-8079 GCA_045616305.1 Saccharofermentans sp.
TGAGAAAAAAGGCTGTTTTTGGTGAGATTCTGTCGGCCGTCCGCACGCGGCGCCTCCCATGAATTAAATCTCACCAAAATCGAGGAAAAATCTCACCCTTGGGTGAGAAAAAAGGCTGTGTTTGGTGAGATTCTGTCGGCCGTCCGCACGCGGCGCCTCCCGTAAATCAAATCTCACCAAAATCGAGGAAAAATCTCACCCTTGGGTGAGAAAAATGGCCGTTTTTGGTGAGATTCTGTCGGACAACTTGCGGCGATCAGAGCCACAATGCAAATCTCACCAAAATCGAGGAAAAATCTCACCCTTGGGTGAGAAAAATGGCTGTTTTTGGTGAGATTCTGTCAGACAACTTGCGGCGATCGGAGCCGCAATGTAAATCTCACCAAAATCAAGGAAAAATCTCACCCTTGGGTGAGAAAAATGGCCGTTTTTGGTGAGATTCTGTCAGACAACATGTGCCGGTCACACTCCACCGGTCACCCTCCACCGGTCACACTCCACCGGTCACACTCCACCGGGCCGCTCAACCGGTCACTCTCCACCACCCTGTACCTGCCGTCGGTCGTGGCCGTCGCTGCGAAGCCGTCAGTCGTGGCCGTCGCTGCGAAGCCGTCGGTCGTGGCCGTCGCTGCGAGCCGGCCAGCCGACCGCCTCTATACAAATCCACACAAAAAACGGGAGCTGTCTCATCCATTGAGAGACGCCCCCGCTAAATTCAAAATAATATTCAATTAGGATTATTTTCTGACAAGAAGTGACTTACCTGTCATCTCAGCCGGCTGCTCCAAGCCCATAATCTCAAGGAGTGTAGGAGCAATATCGCAAAGTCTTCCGCCCTCTGCGAGAGTATAAGCATCATCATAGTTATAAAGGATGAACGGAACAGGATTTGTTGTATGAGCTGTGTGCGGATTACCGGTCTCATAGTTAATCATCTGTTCTGCGTTACCGTGGTCGGCACAAATGAAGAGAACACCGTCAACCTTCTTTACAGCCTCAACTGCAGCACCTACGCAGGCATCAACACGTTCAACAGCCTTTGTGGCAGCTGCGATAACACCTGTATGACCAACCATATCCGGGTTAGCAAAGTTGATAATAATAACATCATAATCACCTGATGTAATTGCAGCATCCAATTTCTCTGATACCTCAGGAGCGCTCATCTCAGGCTGGAGATCATATGTAGCAACCTTTGGTGAATTTACGAGTGTTCTGTCCTCACCATTATTCGGCTCCTCGATACCGCCGTTGAAGAAGAATGTAACATGTGCATACTTCTCTGTCTCTGCAAGTCTGAGCTGACGAAGGCCCTTAGCTGCGAGATACTCACCGAGAGTATTTGTAATCTCAACCTTCTTGAAAGCAATGTACTTGTTGCCGATTGTCTCATCATAATCCTTGAAGCATACATATGTCAAAGGCATAAAACCGTTTGCTCTCTTAAGGGATGCAATTGACTTATTGTCAGAAGCGTCACCGCCCTGAGCCTTGATATCGTCATCACTGAAGCAGAAAGCCTTGGTAATCTCACGAGCTCTGTCAGGACGGAAATTGAAGAAAATAACAGAATCGTTAGGCTTAACGGAAGCAACCGGTGTACCGTCAGCATTAGTGATAACTGTCGGGAGTACGAACTCATCAGTTACACCTGCATCATAAGAAGCCTGCATAGCCTCGATACAATCAGAAGCCTTAACTCCTTCACCGAGAACAAGCGCATCATATGCCTTCTGGATACGATCCCAGTTGTTATCTCGGTCCATAGCATAATAACGGCCTGACATTGTTGCAACCTTACCGCAACCAATCTCGTTCATCTTGTCTACGAGTGCCTGGAGATAACTCTTTCCTGATGCAGGAGGTGTATCACGTCCGTCAAAGAAAGGATGAACGTAAACTCTGTCCAAACCATTCTTCTTACACATCTCAATAATTGCATAAAGGTGTGTGATGTGGCTGTGAACGCCGCCGTCTGAGAGAAGTCCCCAGATATGAAGATCCGAGTTGTTTTCTTTACAGTTGTTGATTGCTCTCAAAAGTTCCTCGTTCTCAAAGAAAACGCCGTCCTCAATATACTTTGTAATAAGTGTAAGGTCCTGATAAATAATTCTTCCTGAACCAATGTTCATGTGACCTACCTCAGAGTTACCCATCTGTCCGTCAGGAAGACCTACAGAGAGACCTGAAGCATAACCAAGCTGATACGGAGAAGTAGCCATAAGCTTATCCATGTTTGGAGTATTGGCTGCATAAATTGCGTTTCCTTCCTTAGTATCATCAGTAATACCGTAACCATCGAGTACCATTAAAACTACCGGTTTTCTGCTCATTTTTTTATCTCCTTAAAAATTATTCTTAATTAACCTCAGAAATTATATCACCTAAACTCACATAAATCTATTCTGTTCAGGATTGTATGTATAGCCGATTCCTTCGAGCTTGGAAATCATCTCCGTCTTATCTGCATCAAAAGCCCTGATAAGCTCATCAAGGCTGTCGTAATTGTCGCGCAGCTGCGTGTTTACAAAACTCAGCATCATTACGGGATCCTTAGGAATTGTCATTTAATTACCTCTTTCTCCCCTTTTCGAAAAGGAGTACCATATTTTAAACTCAACTTGCGAACCACATAAAAATATGCAGGTACAAGGAATAAATCAGCGAGAAGCCAAGCGAACGGTGATGCCACGCACGCACCTACAAAACCGAAATGCGGTATAAAAACAAGTCCTGCAACAGCTCGTGCAATCATCTCAAATACGCCTGCCAAAATTGCAAAAAATGAGAAACCGACTCCCTGTATGGTAAATCTCAGATTGTTAACGAAGACCAGAAGCGCAAGGCTGCCGGTAGTGATAAGTACATGTTTGGCGGCCATCTCAAGCATCTCAGGATTCGGTTCGTCCAAAAAGAGTGAGATCAGCGGACGTCGTACAAAAATAACAGCCAGGAATGCGAAAACGCAATAAGCTATACCTATAACGGCCGATGCGCGTGTACCTGCACGGATTCTGTCTATTCTGCCGGCTCCGAGATTCTGTCCTGCATAGGTAGCCATTGCAGCACCGAGTGCATCAAGAATACAAAGGAAAAGCATATTCACCTT
The DNA here is from genome assembly GCA_045616305.1 of Saccharofermentans sp. Taxonomy (GTDB): domain Bacteria; phylum Bacillota; class Clostridia; order Saccharofermentanales; family Saccharofermentanaceae; genus Saccharofermentans. The sequence goes on from JAZLGO010000072.1 coordinate 3,110, forward strand.
ACCTGCTGAAGTTACGGCTGCTACAACTACAGAACCCAAGCCGTTAACGTTGGTCTGAAGAATAACAGAACCGATGGCGGTTATTGAATACTGAAGGCCCATAGGAATACCCATATAGCAGAGTTTGTACATATATTTCCCGCTTATTTTCCACTCTTTTCCCTTAACATGGAGAATATCGAATTTCTTAATAATTACTATAAAGCACAAAATACCGGATATAAGCTGAGAAAGAACCGTAGCAAGCGCTGCACCGAATACGCCGAGATTAAGAGTTGCTATAAAGAATATATCAAGACCGACATTGATAATCGTAGATATCAAAAGAAAAATCAGCGGTGTCTTGGAATCTCCTACTGAACGGATAATTCCCGCTTCTATGTTATATATGAATGTGACAGGTATTCCCAAAAATATGGTAAGAATGTACGTATAGGAGTATTCAATGATATTGGCCGGAGTATCCATGAACACGAGTATCTGTCTGCAATTAATAGCTACGACCGTAGTTACGATTGCTGAGAAAATAAGAGTAAGATATACGGCATTGGCTACATATTTACGAAGCTTATCGTACTCCTTGGCTCCGTACATCTGTGCCACCGGAATGGCAAAGCCGGAGCATACTCCCATGCAAAAGCCTAATATGAGAAAATTAATACTGCCGGTCGCACCTACGCCGGCAAGAGCATCTATTCCCAGAAAATGCCCGACTATCATGGTATCAACAAAATTATAAAGCTGTTGCAAAAGATTTCCCAAAATCATCGGAATTGCAAAAGCAATAATCAACTTAAACGGTGAGCCATTTGTAAGATCCAAATCTGTTCTTTTCGCTGCCATATGATTACCTTTTCCCAACACTTCTTACACAATAGAATTTCTCTCATAAACCAAGGGTAATTATATCATCTTAAACAGCAATGATGACTTGCGACATTAAGACGAAAATTAATAATAATAACTTCTTCTGCACGCCTTTGTTTATGCGTTTTGCTGGTAAGCTTCAAAATATTCTGATATACGCCGAATTCACATGCAGGAATCAAGAAAAGATAAAATCATCTCATTAGTATTAAAGCCTGCAAACTTCTCTTCAGGCCAAGAATGTCTGCCTTCACTTATCTCTATTCTCCACACTTTAAGCTCTGAACCTTCCCCGGTATATTTATAAAGCGTTGATTTGTCGGATATTTCTTCTGAAGAATACTTATTAAGACCTGCCGCTTCCGCAAAGTATGCCATAACATCCTCGATTGCCGGATTAACTGAAGTTGCAGCCGTACCGTTGGAATTCATCGGAACAACGTCATCCTTGTTACCGCTTATCTGCAATAAGGATATATTGCTTTTATCGGTTTTGTTATTCCAGATTCTCTGAGGCATCATGCCGGCAACACTTACAGTAGCTCCGAAGCTTTTCTGACCTTCGGCTGCAATTCTGTATGTCATGAAGGCACCGTTACTGAATCCGACCGCAAAGGTCTCGTCACGCGTCAAACTGTATTTATCCTGTAAATATGAGGCAAGAGAACAAAGAAAGCCTATGTCATCCTGTCCTCTAGCGGCAATTCCAGAATTCCAGCCGGTCGAGTCTGCGCTTTGACTGTACGGATTAACCGTTCCGTATACGTAAGCTACGGCATAGCCGCGCTCGCAGGCAACCGAATCCATACCCGTCATAAGCCTGAAGGCCTCGCCGTCCGAACCCGCACCGTGAAGCATAATAATTATCCCCTTAGGAGCTTCAGACGGAGCATATAGCAGAAAAGTTCTTGTAATCCCGTCATATTCACAGGTATATTTGCAGTTACCGACCTCGGTCATTTGCTTTATCTCCTTTGAGCACCCGCAAAATCCGACCAATACAGTCGCCAGACAAAGAAAACATATGAGAGATTTTCTGAGTATCCGCATAAACCAGCCGCCTTCATTCGTTATCTGTTATCAAGATACCATTACTGTCCCTTTTCGAAAAGGGGCAAAGCCTTCTTTAATTCTCAATACATGACGATAGTAAAAATATTCATGAGAATGTACAGCACTGCCGAAGACATCAACCAGATTTTTGCGGTCTTCTTTTCTGTAATCAAATTTATAATGATTGCTATGCAGCTTCCCCCAAGCACGGTCGCAGCCCAAAGCGAGATGAAGCGAGCAGAAGTATAACCGAATCTGTTTATATAAAGACAAAGCTTCGATACAGAAATAACCGAGAACAAAAGGCTCACTGCCATGAAAGTGATTCCTGTAGCTTTCATCGCCTTTGATTCATAAACATCTCTGTAGGAGAAAACGGATATGGAAGCCATAATTCCCAAATTTATTACCATTACCCGACAAAGTTCAAAGAAACCTTCGCGTGCATAGTTTGCCGCAGTCAAGGTTCCCGGAACAATTCCGCGAAACACACTGAACAAATTGTTTGCCTGAAAAGCTATAAATATAATGTATGTAATCAGGAAAACAAAAACTATACCGATAATAAAGCCAAACGGAACAATGTGCTTTTCCTTAATGTTTCTGTTGAGTTCCTTCTCATTATCGCGTTCAATACACGAAGACGAATTCAGTTTTCCTTCAAAAACGCTGTGAATATAAAGACCGCACGGAATCGAAAATATTATTTCGCCAAGTGACAGCGGAAATGACATCTTCATCAATGCATCAAAAATCCCTTCAAAAATATTATTAACCCAATTGGAAAAATTGCTGTCTACATCAGTAAGAATGCTCAAGACAACTAAGAAAACCGGAATGGCAATAAGGACCATGAGCACACCGGCAACGTATGCGTACACGTTTACAGAGGTATCCTCGCCGTTTTTATCTTTTTTATTTGTTCTCAGATATCTGCAAAAATACGATATCGCCTGCACTCTGCTTCCCATAGCAGCAAAAGGTTTGCTAACCATTCCCTTAAATGCATCAATAACAAGATACACGCTGGTCTCCTCACGAAGTAAATGACCGGTAGCACACATAGACATATAAGTAACTATACAGACTTCAAAAAAGACGTTCAAACCCCAATCGTACGTCTCGTTTCCGATTAACGCAATCGCGAGAAGAACACCTTCCCAAAACCTCGTTTCTGTAAGACCCGAACGACTTAATGCATATATATTTTCTTCCTTTTGTCTTATCATTATGCACTCATTCCAAACAATGACAAGCAAAACAAGAGCTATGTTAAATAAATAAACATATTCATAACCCACAGTCTTCACAAACAGATAACCGGCAATATAACTTACAACAACACCGAGTAGGCGCTTTACGGCAGCTTTACGGTTGGGTTTATCTGAATTTATTGTACATGGGACCATACCCGTGTCATTTAAGGCACCTGCATCATTAATCATTTCTATTAACCTTCTCTTTCTTATGAAAAATGCTTCTCGATATCCGTTCGGTTCACGGTCCCTTGGGGGAGGTTGTTTTTTCTCCATAAACGGTTTTCAGAGAATTTTTCTGAAAATCAGCTCCCTCGAAGAGCGATTTCTCGAAAAAAACAACCTAAAAGCGTCATGAACCAAAGCTCAATTATAAATACTGTCCGTATCTTGATTCCGAAAACAAAATTTTAATCGTCACAAAACTCCAAAATATCACCCGGCTGACACTCAAGCACCTTGCAAATGTCATTAAGTGTCGAGAATCTCACCGCTTTTGCCTTCTGGTTCTTCAATATCGACAGATTGGCCGGCGTTATTCCTATTCTCTCTGCCAGTTCACCGGAGGAGATTTTACGCTTTGCCATCATTACATCCAAATTAACTACGATTGACATATTAATCACCTCACACTGTATAATCCAATTCATCTTTCATCTCAATAGCCTTCTCGATTACAAGCTGAACGCAGAATACGATCAAAGCTACGAAAAGCATTATGAAACCTATAAGGAATATACTTGAATTTACAAGTATTGCACCCACAACCGATGCCAATGTAATCACAAGAAGTCCAATGCCTACGCCCTTCAGATATTTCACATTATCTTTTATGAATACCTTCCCCTTACCGAGATTGTTGAGTAACATAAACAGTAATATCAGAAGTGCATATGCTGCTACACTTGCAAAATATATAACTGCCATCAGCATATATACTTTTGTACTGCTATTCTCGCCTATTACATAGTAAACACTATACTCTGCTATGGTTTTACTGAAAACATCAGCTGCCAGCGTAACCAATCCCAATAATACCGTTAAAACCTTGGTAAACTCAATTATATCGATTTTCTTTTTATCTTGTTTTTTCTGTGTCATTTCTCTCCACCTCCTGATAGCAGTATAATAGCACCTCTTTTATTGAATTGCAAGAGTTTTTTATTGTTTTTCGATATATTTTTATTAAAAAACGATTGAGAAGGCAACGTGAGCGGTGTGAGTGGGGTGGATGAGGTGGATGGGTGTGGCGGTGTGAAGGGGCCGAACAACATGCATCGGACTGTAGATTGGGGAGTAGTGTGAACGATGTAGGTGGTGTTCGGACAATAAGAATCGGACTGTGAATTCAGCATGGGGGCGGCGATTCGAACGAGATAGCAGTTCGCATGAAATAGCGGTTTCTATGGGGATGTGGTCTGAACGAGCACGTGTTTGTTCCGCTTTTACATGCAGTAAATATACAGAATAGCCGCAGCTCGGATTGAAAACTTCTCTACTACCATTTATATTACAAAATTCCCGTGAAATTGCAGGGTTCTTCAAAAAGCGTGACCGAATCTCGGGAATTTTCTGTTTTACGACCAAGAATTCCCGTGAAATTGCAATGTTTTCTGAATTTCGTGTCCGCATCACGGGAATTCGACAATTTTTATTACAAAATTCCCGTGAAATTGCGGTTTTTATCAGAAAACGTGACTGAATCTCGGGAATTTTCTGTTTTACGACCAAGAATTCCCGTGAAATTGCAATGTTTTCTGAATTTCGTGTCCGCATCACGGGAATTCGACAATT
>JAZLGO010000073.1:0-10681 GCA_045616305.1 Saccharofermentans sp.
TCTTGCATCCAAATCAATATAAATAATACGTTCTTCAGATATTCCTGACTCTAAAAGTTCATCCTTAATCATTTCCATGAGGCTTGATTTACCACATCTTCTTACTCCGGTAATGACTTTAATAATATCATTTTCATGATAGAAACCTCGTATTTTGGACAGATACTGTTCTCGACGAAATAATTCCATGCCAACACCTCTTCTTATAATTTATGCATCCATTATAATACATAAAACAAGCGGTTAACGACACAGTTTTGAATATTTTTTCGTTTTCCGAGTTGTTAACTCTTAATTTTCATATCAAGAAAATGTATTTTCGTATTCAGCCTTTAATATAGAAAACACTTGTCTTCCTTCATAATGATCTTTTCTCCAAAAGAAATCACGAAATGTTCCTTCATAAGTTAGCCCACACTTTTCAATAACTTTTTTAGAAGCCTCATTAGCTGTGCGACAATCAATTTCTAATATCTAAATAATCAAAACGTCTAAGAATCAATCTCTCCGTAGTAATTGTTTTTGTACCTATATGTGTAACCATATAACCATCCTTTCACAGCAAAATCAGAATTTCATTCCTTTATCATTTCTCTTAGTTCATCAAATGTATAATCCTTATATATATTTCCAGAACTTAATACAGAGTCCGTTGTAGATGGAATCTTCCTTAATACCTTTTGAATATCTATGTCTTTCGGTAAAGGTGTTATCTTTCCATTCTCATCTTCGTCTCTGTGTGCCGTAAATATGAATTCTCCACTCTCCCAGTCTATTGTAAAGTTATTCATATGATCACAAGCGGAGATACCTAATAGTTGCTCTTGATCTCGCACAAAACTCTCATAAATAAACTCAAATAAAGCCTCTTTATCTATTTTTATGACTCTGCAAACATTCTGCTCTAATAGTTCTTTTTTCTTTTTCATACTTTTCTTCACCCATATTTTTTGCTCTTACCACTTCACTAATTCAAAAATCGGAATTGGTGCTATCACACCTAAGTTGCAATTTTAACAAATACCATATCATCTTTCTCAATCGATATGTTCTATTTCACCTTTGAATAAGGACAACGTTTTCCAAGGCACTGATTATTTCTTCCTGAATACTCGCAAACAACTTCGCCGCATTCCATCTCAATATCGAAATGCTCCTTTACAAATTCTATTGCTGCCAGAATCGAAAGAAATGAATCCCTCTTACAGCAACGCGGCCCTCCCACTTCGCCTATTGCCATGAGTGACTTCGATGTCATCTTGTTGGACAGACCAAACGGTTCATTGGCCAGTGGTGTCGATCCGGAAATTATGGAAACAAACATCCCTGAACTGATACCCGCACCACAGGCACCCCAAAATCCGCATGCACCGCCCGGAACTGATTTCCCTCTGTTTCTCATTTCAACAAGAGCCTTTTCCAAATCAATATCTCCGCCCGCATTTTTATAAGCCGTCAGTAATGCAGATCCGACCATAATATGATGTTCCGGTCCGTGCATATGGCAAAACTCCATTGACATCATCTTTTTAATTATTTCAATCGGATTCTTTGATGTTTCCGAAAGGCACAACCCCCAGATGCTGTCAATTCCCTGTGTATGACATTCGTTGCATACATAGTGCCCTCTAATGCAACGGGTTTTGCTCATTTCTTTCTTATGACATATTGCACATTCCATCAGAATATCTTCTTGAAGGTATTCCAGTGGAGCTTTGCAAATCAAACATTCTTCTTTCATAACCATTCTCCATATGCAACACTCTTTTACATTAAAAAAACTGAATTTTATCGATGCATCGCACCGACAATTCTCTGAATAAACAATACCAAATATATCCTATAAATGCTACGTAAATATTGTCATTATTCCAATCCTTGACCATAACAACGGTACGATGAAGACTTCAAGAAGTCATTCTATCCGGATGGTTGCGTTGATTATATCAAGTACGCTAATGCAAAGACAAAGATACTCTTTCTTCTGAAAGAACCCGGTGATATTTGTGAGAGGTTTAAGAGAATTGTAGAAGCAATAGATACTTAAGCCTGACATTATAGTTTCTTGCATTTATGGTGCCCACAGCTGTATTTTTGAAGAAACAGTATGGTTACCCCTAAATGATACAAGAGTGCAATTGGCGGTTGGTGGAAGAATTGCGGGCATGTCTGATTGTGAAGTGATTTATACTTATCACCCACATAATCGAACCTATAAAAGCATTGAGAAATATGGCAATTTGTTTGAAGCGTCGAGAGTTCTTAATAAGTCGTACAGACGCCAGAAATAAAGTATTTGAAATTTACAAGAAAAAATAAGTCAGATGATTTTGACAATGCAGGTTTAAAATCTATAGTAATCCTGATTAGCATGATCTCATGCTTATAAGTCAGCGAAAACACAATTAAAAACAGAGATTTCGCTGGTCTATAATTGACTTTAAAAAAGGAAATGAGTAAAAAATACTCTGTGTGTCTACTATTCTTGACTGCTGCAACTGCTACATTATCTTTTTAAAAGGCTTTTGAATGGAGACGTCGATAAGTATCTTATTGCAGATGGAAGATACGACTACTCACTTAAGTCGGGCTCAACAAAAGAAGAGCCGACTTTTTACATCGACTCTTCTCGAAAATGTGTGATTAATCAATCAACTTAAGCATTTATACCGTAGCGTGTACACAAATTAGCAAACTCAACTGAACCTGTAAAGCCGTTGAATACGTCCTCACGAGTTGCTGTTTCGCCGTTAAGCATATCAACCCAATAGTTCAAGCCCTCCTCATCAGCCTCACGACCGAAGAATGCGTTGTACATATACTTAACAAAATCTGTGTTATCAAGATTCATATTAACAAACTCAGGGCTGAATACAAATCCGTAGCTACAACTTGATCCTGTTACTTCGCCGTTCATAAGCTTCATTACCCAGCCTACCTGTCCGGCCTGATCAGGAAGTCTGTTCAAGCATACCTTATACAAACGTGCTACGAAGCAGTTTACACCGCCTTGCTGTTCGTTAGATACGCCATCTATATAAGCACCGCTTACTACTCCGTACTTAGAACAGAGGTTATAGAACTCTTCTGAATTTGCAAAACCTGCAAATACCTGCTCTCTTGTTGCTGTTGCACCTTTAAGTTGCTCTAACCAGTAGTTATATCCTGCTTCATCTGCCTCACGACCGAAGAACATTGAATACATATCTGTTACAAACTGCTCATTAGTTGTGTTCTTACTTGCATACTCTGCGCTGAAGATAAATCCAAAGCCCGCCTGAGCGCCGCATGCTTCTCCATCTACAAGCTGATTCTTCCAGTAGTTATAGCCTTGTTGATCAGCTTCGCTTGCGAGTGGTACTTCATAGCAACGATCCACAAAGTCGCCTGCATTAAGTTCAGGTGTCGGAGTTGGTGTCGGCTCGCCTGAAGGCTCCGGACTAGGTGTCGGAGTATTTGTCGGCTCCAATGTAGGAATAGCTGTTATATCCTTTGTTGCCTCACACTTTGCACAGTGAATTGACTTGCTTCCTTCTTCTTCATATGTAGGTTCCTTATCTACTGTAAAATCCTTCTCCCAGGTATGCTCGATTGCAGGAATTGCTTTACCTTCCTCGATTATCTTCTCGCAATCCAAGCAATATGTATCACCGGTGTATCCGTCTTCTGTGCATGTTACATCCTTTGCATCTCTTACCTCTGTATTCTCGTGTAAGCATGACCACTTGGCGTAGAGAGTTATATTTTCGGTGATAGGAGTAGCGAAATCATATTCATTTGTACACTCCTTGTCTGTGTACCAGCCTTCAAATGTCCATCTGTCTGCTTCGGGAGCAGTTGGTTTCTCCGCTTTGTTTTCAAAAACAATCTTCTGATTCTCCGGGGCTGTTCCGTGCTCACCGATATCAAAGGTTACAGTATAGGTTTTTAATGTGTATTTAACCGAACTCTTTCCCGGTGCACCTTCTACATCATACTTACCAATATTGTTACCGGCTACATTACCCGCACCCGCACCACCTGAAAAATCATCAATATATACAGCCGGATTTCCGTCAGAAGTAGTAAACTTTACTTCACTGTTCTCCCCATTTAACAAAACTGCACATCCTGAATCACTAAACAAAACAGCATTATACTCTTGGCTGGTTATGTCTACTTTTCCGGTACCGGAGAGAACTAAATCACCACCAAAAATGCCAATGCCAACTTCTTTTGCTGTTGCGATAAAATCACCGGTGCCGGATAAAGTAATAAAATTTGCACATATTCCATACTCAGAATCTTCTATATTTATGTCTCCGCTGCCGGCAATCTCAACTGTTCCGGCAGATATACCACACGAAGTATCACTGATTTTAATATTTCCGCTGCCGGACAAAATTATATCTCCTTTTTCAGAATACAGTCCATCTTCGCCTGCTGTAATATCAATATCTCCAATGCCTGTTACTTTCAAATCATTATCTGCATTAAGTCCATAATAATTGGTATTAATTGTTAATTTACCTGTCATATCAACAGTTAAATCACCGTTTACTGTATAAATACCATTGTAATTATCTTCACTACCACCGGTTATAATATCAAGTGAACCTTCTCCGCTTAATGTTAAATCACCATTCACACGTATACCGCCGCATTTCGCATTAATAACATTAATACCTTCTGTTACAATATCAATGTTCTGCTCGGCATATATTACAAATTTCTCATAATAATCGGTTAATGTCACATCCGTAAGCGTTAATTTGTTTGTATCCGGATCAAATTCTGCAGTACCGTCTCCGCACTTAATTATTGGGTTCCCGCTATAAAATTGCTCACCGTTAACCCATACATCATACATTTCCCCACTGGCAAATGCCGACATAGGCAAAGCTGACACACACACAGCCATGCTGAGAATTGTTGATAACAATCGTTTCTTCATTAACTAAATTTCCTCCTCTATAAATTAGATGTTTCAATAATATCATCTATACGCTCTAATTCCACTTATAATTTTGGCCGATTTTAGTAGAATTTTACTTACGAATCAATTCCAACATCCCGCCCCGCTTCCTTTAACTGACAAGAAGCGGGGCGGTCGTCATTAAAATTATTAGGCCTAAATCAAGCAAAGGCTTCTTTGGCTCTGACAAGTTGCGCAGACACTTTAGTGTCGAGCACTTGTATGAAGTCAGAGTAAAGAACCTAAGCGCTATTAAACGTTAATTCCGTAGCTTGCGCACAAATTAGCAAACTCAGGTGAACCTGTAAAGCCGTTGAACACGTCCTCACGAGTTGCTGTTCCGCCGTTAAGCATATCAACCCAATAGTTCAATCCCTCTTCATCAGCTTCACGTCCGAAGAATGCTGCGTACATATTCTTAACAAAATCTGTGTTGTCCAAATTCATATTTGTAAATTCTTCTGAGAATACAAATCCGTATGCGCATGTAGAACCGGATAATTCACCGTTTATAAGTTTCTGTACCCAGCCTGCCTGGCCGCCCTGATCAGGAAGTCTGTTCAAGCACACCTTGTACAAACGAGCTACGAAGCAGTTTACACCGCCCTGCTGTTCGTTAGATACGCCATCTATATAAGCACCGCTTACTACTCCGTACTTATTACACAAGTTATAGAATTCTTCTGAATTTGCAAAACCTGCAAATACCTGCTCTCTTGTTGCTGTCTCTCCGTTAAGTTGCTCTAACCAGTAGTTATATCCTGCTTCATCCGGCTTACGACCGAATAACATTGAATACATATCTGTTACGAACTGCTCATTAGTTGTGTCCTTGTTTGCATACTCTGTACTAAAGATAAATCCAAATGCTGCCTGGCTACCACAAACTTCTCCGTTTATGAGCTGATTCTTCCAGTAATCATAACCTCCTTCATCAGCATCTCTTCCGAGTGCTACTTCATAGCAACGAGTGACAAAATCACCTACGTTAAGTTCAGGTGCCGGAGTTGTGGTCGGTTCCGGAGTCGGTGTCGGAGTTGGAGTCGGAGTATTTGTCGGTTCCGATGTCAGTGTAGGAATAGCGGTTACATCCTTGGTTGCCCCACACTTTGTACAGTGGATTGACTTACTTCCCTCTTCTGTATATGTAGGTTCTTTATCAACTGTGAAGTCATTTTCCCAGATATGTCCTGCAGGAATTACTTCACCTTCTTCAAGTTTCTCTCCGCAAACCTTACAGTATGTATCTCCGGTATATCCGTCTGCTGTACAGGTTGCTTCCTTGACATCTTTTATCTCAGTATCTGCATGTTTACATGTCCACTTTGCATAGAGTTCAGTATCACTTGTGATTGCAGAATCAAAATCAAACGGTGTTGTAAATAAAGAATCAACATACCAACCATCAAACGTCCAGCCATCTGCACAGGGTTCATCCGGTTTGGTTGCCGTATTTCCGTCAACTACACGTTGCTCCGCAGGTGCCGTTCCGTGTCCATTCATTTCAAAGTTAACTATATAATATTCCATTGAATATACAACTGAACTCTCTTCAGGTGAACCGATTATAATGTATCTATCACCATTTAACAAAGTTACCGGAAATTTATCTTGTGTAATAGAATTATAAACAGCCGAAAAACCAGGAGCAGATGTGAATGCAACTTCTCGATTATTTCCGTTTAATACTAACTTTTCGGAGGTATTTAATATATCAATAGCCGCATCCGCTTTACTCGTTACATTTAATGTTCCGTTACCCGAAACATCCAACATACCGTTACCTACGCCAATGCCAACCGAACCCTCTGAAGTTATATCTACATGTCCATTGCTTGATATTTTAACATCACCAAAAGAACTGATTCCCGACGCAGCAGAATTAATAACCACATTTCCGCTTCCTGCGACACTAATTAGGCTTTCGAGTGTATCAACGGCTAACCCGACATTAGAATTAATCTCAATGTCTCCGGTACCTTCAATTATAATATTATGTGGTTCATACATTCCATAGTCCCTTGCATTAATGGTCAATTTACCTGATGTATTAACGTATATGTGAGTTGGACTTGCTGTTTCTAACTGTACATATATACCGGACGCATGCATACCGTTAAGTGTTATATCTCCGCTGCCCGTAATATTAATATCAGCATATTGTGCAAAAATACATGAATTTAATGAATCAATAGTTATATTACGGTCTCCTGAAATATTTGTACCTCCGCCTAAAGTAAGTATACCCCAATCAGATGCTTTAATAGATAGATTTCCGCTTCCGGAAATATTACAACTACCATATGCCTCAAGACCGCAATCATAATTAGCTCCGCTGATAAGCTCTATATTACCGCTTCCGGAAATATTAATATCACATCCTGCTATAATACAGTAAAAGTCACCCCAATAAGTATTTATATACAAATCTCCATCCATGTCGATGTTAGTATCACCTTCATCAGTATAAATACCGGTAGTACAACCGATAATATCAAGTGAACCCGCTCCGGTAAGAGTTAAATCACCACTTACAAAGATTCCATCACCTCTTCCTTCTTTGTTTGTAAAATCAATTACGTTTTTACCCTCTAATACAATAGTTAAAGGTCCATCCGAAGCTATACCACCACCGAAATGATTTTCATAATCATAATACTCATTAGTTATCGTTGCATTATTCAGCGTTAACGTGTTATTAGCCGGATTAAATACAGCGGTACCTTCGCCACATACAATAAACGGAACTTCTGTTGTAAAACGGTAACCGTTTACCCAAACATTATAGTTGTATACATCATGTGCATCAGAACATTTCTCCCATACTGCAGTAAAATTAACAACTTCTGTTCCTACAGTAAATGTTGTTCCCGCTTCATAGGTTTTAGTTCCGTCTGACCAGCCGATGAATTTGTAACCGACTTTCAAGAAGAGAGAAGAAGCAGATGGTAATATAATCTGTTTTCCTGTTGTTACAAAAACACTTTCAGGAGCTTCCCCTGTGGTGCCTTCTCCGATATCAAAGGTTATGTGATAACCGAAAGTAAAATATCCCGGATTGGAAGTGCCGCCGTCTATATGAGCATAATTCGTGTCATTTACGTCATAAGTGTTGTAAATATCTTTATAAACAGTACCAGCACCGCCTGTTAATGAAGTGCAATTCTTAAAAACGTCATATGAATTTTCTGTTGCCGAATCAGAGAGAGTCAAATTGTTGCTCACGTAGATTGTCTTAAGTTTAGAACAATCTAAAAACATCGAGGAAATGCCTGTTATATAATTTTCTGAATCATACCCTACAGAAGACATGTCCCAACCTGATAAATCAAGAGTTGTCAGTGAAGAACATCCGTTAAACATCCAGCTCATATCCATAACAGATGAAGTATTCCAACCTGATAAATCAAGGGTTGTCAGTGAAGAACAAGATCTAAACATACTATCCATAACCGTAACAGACGAGGTATCCCAGTTGGATACATCTAGGGTTGTCAGTGAAGAACATCCGTTAAACATCCAGCTCATATCCATAACAGATGAAGTATTCCAACCTGATAAATCAAGGGTTGTCAGTGAAGAAGAAGAGCTAAACATACTACACATATCCGTAACAGATGAAGTATCCCATTTGGATACATCTAGGGTTGTCAGTGATGGACAGATCCAAAACATAGTTGACATATCAGTAACAGCCGAGGTGTCCCATTTGGATACATCTAGGGTTGTCAGTGAACTACAGTAGTAAAACATATGACTCATATCCGTAACAGATGAAGTATCCCATTCGGATACATCTAGGGTTGTCAGTGAAGAACAGGAGTCAAACATGCAAGCCATATTTGTAACAGACGAGGTATCCCAGTTGGATACACCTAGGGTTGTCAGTAAATGACAGTGGTAAAACATTTCACTCATATCCGTAACAGATGAAGTATCCCAACCTGATAAATCAAGGGTTGTCAGTGAATGACATCCGTAAAACATACAAGCCATATTTGTAACAGCCGATGTATCCCATTTGGATACATCTAGGGTTGTCAGTGGACTACAGTAGTAAAACATATAACTCATATCCGTAACAGATGAAGTATCCCAACCTGATAAATCAAGGGTTGTCAGTGAAGAACAAGAGCTAAACATACTATTCATAACCGTAACAGACGAGGTATCCCAGTTGGATACATCTAGGGTTGTCAGTGAAGAACAGGAGTCAAACATACAACACATATCCGTAACAGATGAAGTATCCAAATATTCTGTATTTGATACAGTAAGCAATGCATTGCAATCATAGAACCAATAATTAAGTGACGTAGGTTTATAGTTCTTAATAGAAGAATCAAACTCAACCTTCTTAATTATTTTTCTTTTGTTATACCACGGAATTTCATCCGGAGAATTTACCGATTTAAGAATCGAGAATTCATATGCTCCCTCCGGCTTTGTATCCCAAGCTCCGATGGTCATTGTGCCGTCATCATCCAACACTGCATATACTTTATTATTTATAACGTTTGCAAAAATCATCATCGGTAGGATTATAATACACATCATGATGCATAAAAGCATCGACAAAATACGTTTTCTCATTTTCTTCGGATTCCTTTCTTTCACACTCTAACGTTAACACTTTAACGTAAACCCTTTATCTATATATCATATCAGCCACATAACAATCAAGAAAAAACATATCTTTAGAAGTATATAATGGTTGTGTGACTGTATTTTCGATTATATTGAAAATAAATTGGAAGAGATTTCTTCATGAATTTTTGCTTATCAACTATTGGTTGAATGTATTATTGTACTGTTTTTTAACAAAATCACCTGTTGGTCCGTGGCATAAAAATGAGATACGGGGTAGGGTTTATATCGAAAGGAGAGTTCCTCAAAATGGATTAGGGTAAACAGGAAAATTTATAGCATTATGCAGAAAAGAATGTGGGTATACTCAGACGGCTCTTGCCGAGAAACTAGGGATAACTAACAGAGCAGTGTCGAAGTGGGAGATAGGAAAAAGTATGCCGGATGCATCTATAATGCTTGAATTATGCAACCTATTAAAAATAAATGTCAATGGAACTCCTGACAGGGGAACATATTGCTATGGATAATCATAAAGAGAAGGCAGAAGAGAATTTAATTGAGTTGCAAGAAAAGAAAGAAGAGGCAAATAAAAGCCTATTACGAACAGAAGTGATATGGTTGGTAATTGCAATACTTCTCGCGCCGGTGCATTTATTAATTACTTACTACTGTCCCGATAATAGATTTCCGATTGTTGGAACATTGCTTGCAGTTATCGGAATCATTATGTTTGCTATTTATTTCTTTCGGCATTATGAGATTAAACTTAAACAGTAAATCTTCAATGAAAATAAGCCCGATCTCGAGAATGAGGTTGGGCGTTATTTTTTTTATGGGGGCTTCACGGGAATTCTTGGTCGTAAAACAGAAAATTCCCGAGATTCAGTCACGATTTTTGATAGAACCTGCGATTCTACGGGAATTTTGTAATATAAATTGTCGAATTCCCGAGAAAAGTGCACGGAATTAGTCAAGTCCATATTTGTGTGTAAATTCAAAACCTGCATAATTCGTTTTTTCACTTTTACCGCGACTAAAATCGGGTTTTACCGTGAATCTGTGCCACCAACCACCAGGATTCACGGTAATCGGCCATTTTTTTCACTCTTACCGCGACTAAAATCGGGTTTTACCGTG
>JAZLGO010000074.1:0-4506 GCA_045616305.1 Saccharofermentans sp.
GGCGGTCAGGCAGGCTGGGTAATGAAGCTTATGAACGGTGAAGTAACAGGATCAACCTGCGCATACGGATTTGTATTCTCAGAAGAGTTTACTAATTTGAATTTGGATAACACAGATTTTGTTAAGTATATGTACAACGCATTCTTCGGTCGTGAGGCTGATGAAGCAGGATTAGCATACTGGGTAGATATGCTTAACGCAGGCACAGCAACTCGTGAGGACGTTTTTGCAGGCTTTACAGGTTCAGCTGAGTTTATAAATTTGTGCGCAAGCTACGGCATTATCGCTTAAAAGAAGCTTAGTTTAGATTTTGTTTGGGTGGTGGAATATCTTGCCGCATAATAGATTTTATTGAATTCTTGACCAAAGCGTAATAGATGAATGAGAGAAGGCTGTTTCTTCGGAGACAGCCTTCTCTCATTTTCGATAATTATGCTTATAGCATGAGATATTCCAATGAACATCTCAACATCAGTTGCAAATATATTTTACCTTAAATGTACAAGAACCGAGACTTACATATGTCTCAGGTTCGTATGTAAGAACCTTTATTGTTATATCACAGTCACTCTTAGGTAAATTCTTTGAATAAACCTTTGATATGGTCTCAAGGTACTCTCCCGGTTTTATAAGCCCGGATTCGGCAACTATATTTCCGTCGCTATCTATAAGTTCGAGTTTGATATTCCCCTTATTGTCAGATGCTGAAGCAAAGCATACATTAATACCCTTTTTGTTTCCGCTTACAGAATTAGGAACCGCAACCGTAAAACCTTCAGTCACTCCCACTTTATTGCCGGGTGCATCATCAAAGCTCATTGTTATGCAATTCTTATCGAAAAGGGGCTTTACATATCCCTCAGGCTTATTATTTCTTACTATTAATACTACCAGAACCGCAATTAAAAATAATGCCGCAGCGGTGATGCTGATAATTGTCAATATTTTTGTAGTTTTCTCATTCATATTCAGTACTCTTTCAATTTTTTAATAATTCTACCATGCGGACCTACGATTAATTCAATTCTTTCGCAAATGAACCGCATTTTTACTTAATAATCGAAAATTGTTAACAAATAATTTACATACAAATTGATGTTATCAAATTTTTTATTGATTCACAACTGCAAGCAAGTATAAAATAATAGCATAAGAAAGAACAGAGGGGCGGGGTAGCTATGATGAAAAGAAAAGCAGTTAATAGATTATTGTCGGTATTTACTGCTGCAACAATGATTGTACAAGGATTTTGTACCCCGATTTCGGCAAATGCAGTTAATATAAGACCGACAATTGCAGCACCTGACGGAAGCAACATTGCGCTCTCCAGCAGCATTACGTACGATGGCACCGATTATGTGCTGAATATCGGCTTGTCAGGAAATCACGCACAGCAGGTATATGCTGATGTTCTGCCGTTTACGGCACAGGCACTGGTAAATGCTACCAGTGGCAGTTCTTCGTATACGATTCCTGAAACAGGTTGGTATGCTATTCAGGTTCGCGGCGGTAGTGGCGGTAACGGTGGTACGGCACGTACTTATGAAGATGATTCTTATACTGAAATACATAAGCATTTGGGATCTGAAGCTGTTGGCGTCGGTGGAACCGGTGCGGCAGGATATTATACAGTTGCATATAAGCATTTTGACGCAAATCAAACGGTAAGTTATAAGGTCGGAACGAATGGTAGTTCTGCGCCTGATACCAGAACAGTGTATTCATCGAAGGCTTTTGGAACAAAGGAAAAAGCTTATGCAAATGGAGGAACAAGAGGTACATTTTCAAGTGTTTCTGTAGATGGTACAGGTGTTATTATTGCAGGCGGCGGCGGTGGCGGCGGCGGTGGTGCTGCCGGAGATGATAGTAGTAATGGAAAAAGTGCAAGTAGTACTTATAGTAAAGCAGATTCGTTTGCAGATGCGACGGCTTCTGGTTCGAGTATGGGTGGTTGGGTTAGTTGGACACATGATTCGACAGATGGTGCTAAAGGTTACGCCAAAGGTGGAATAACAGCTACCGGTGGTGATGAAGGAAGTAATGGTTATTATTTCATTGACAGTGCTTACTCTACCAGCACATCTACTCTCAGCGGTCAGGGAGATGCTTTGGCAAATGCTCAGAGTTTATCTTCTCTCTCATCTGCAGGAGTTGTTATCACCTGCCTTGAGACAGATGCACACATGAATGCAGGAACACCGGGTACTATTGATGATATGAAGAATACTATGGCAGCTTCTTTACAGGGATTCAGTATATCAACAGGCATCTCGAATTATTTTACTGTTACGGATGTATCAATCAGCGGAAGCGGAAGCTTGAGTTATTCCATGAGCGGTAATACCTTAAACATTACCGATGTTAACCCTGCGATTTCTTTTACCGGTGATACAGAACCTTCAAGCAGTGATTCGATGTGCGATTACTATGCTGTTGATGCTACAGGAAATGCAACCATTCAGGTTAAGCTTCAGCCGAAGGAAGGTTTCCTCGGTGGTAACGATGTGCCGCTTACTACTTCTGCAGTAACTCTTACTAAGGGTACTTCGACAGATACAGCAGGTGGTGCTGCAAATGTTAATGTACCTATACCGGACGTAAGCCTTTCGGTAAAGGATATACATATTGTCAGCGGAAGCTCGACGACAAAGGGCGCTATGGTTACAAGTATGACGTCAAAGCCTTCAGAGAGCTGGAAATATGATTATGTTGATTTTACGGCTACTGATTTGACGACAAATATAGCACCTGCTGTTAGAACAGATTATGATTTCAGTGTAAGTATTGCTCCTAAGACAGTAACTCCGACATCAACTATCGGTACAACTGCTGTTACAAAGAGCGCTTCTGATACGGCTACCTGTTATGTTGATTACAGTGTAACCTACAGTTTCACAAACATGACTTCAAAGTCATCAGAGACGACTGATGCAACATCTGATTTTTCCGCAACGATAGCTCCGGCGACAGATTTTATTTTGCCGGACAGTATCGCAATTACAGTCGGCGGAACTGCTCTTGCTACAGATAAATATACATACAACAATGCGACCGGTGCAGTAACGATACCTAAAACTAATATTACCGGCAATATCGTAATTACTGCATCAGGTAAGGTTCCGTCTTATGTTCTTACTTATATATATCAGGTGCCGCAAGGCAGCGGTTTTGTTTTCGATGAACATGAAGAAACTTATGAGAGAGGCGCAACAATAGATTTGGATTTCTATAATAATTTTGTGCCGGCTTCTGTTAAGGGATTTGTTTTCTCATGGAATTGGGGTACAACAGGAAATGAGCCTCTTACAACAATGCCCGGTTCTAATTGGACGGTAAACGGCTCTTATGCTCCGGACACCTATAAGCTTACAGTAGAATATGTATATGTCGGCGGTGCAACTGCTTATGAGACCCATGAAGAAGATGTTGTTTATGGCAATAATTATTCAGTAGCTTCTCCGAGTATAACCGGTTATACGGCTGATATTTCTACTGTTGCCGGTGCAATGGATGATGAGGGTAAGACAATAACCGTTACATATACTCCTAATAAATATACACTTACTGTTAACTATGTTTATGAGGATGATTCAATTGCTGCAACCACTTATACCGAGCAGGTGGACTATAACGGAAGCTATTCCGTAACTTCACCGACGATACAAGGTTATGTTCCGAGTATTGCTACCGTATCAGGTACAATGAACAGTGTTGACGGCTTGACGGTTAAGGTTACATATACTAAAAAAGCGTTGACGTTAACAATCAAGTATGTTGACAAAGATAACGGCGATGTACAGATGATTAATCCTGAGACGGGTGAACCGGTTGAGGATGTAGTTAAGAATATTAAGCTCGGTGATACTTATTCTGTTACTTCACCGGTTCTTAAGAATCACAGCTGTGACAGAGAGGTTGTATCCGGAACAATGGGTGCATCTGATTTAACGGTTTATGTTTACTATACGGACGATATCATAAGCGTTAAGGTTGAGTGGGGTGACATGGAATTTGATCTTACCCGTGATGATGATTGGGACCCGAGCAACCATTCATATGGTGATGGCAGCTTGACAGCTGCACCTGCTGCAGCGGGAGCCAACTATATAAAGGTCACAAACAGTTCATCCATCGGTGTTGATATTGATTTGAGCTATACACCGATTGAAGGATTCGGAACAATAAACGGCTGGTTTACAGGAAGTAATGATTCATCTGCAACAGCTGTTACTGATTTCAGTCTCGGCAAGGGAAGTGTAAATTCTACAGCAAATACAGTTTATTTGTGGTTGAGCGGTTCTCTTGGTGCCAGTGAGGTTGAGACCTTCATATGCGGTAAGGTTACTGTTCTTATCAGCAGCCAAAACTAGTATAACCGTCATTAATTAACTCGACTTTTTAACAGGTAATGTATCCACAGTGATTTCTTCAATTGGATCTATTTCGTCAAGCTTATATTTCCAGTGATAAACTACTGGTGATTCATTAACCTCTTCAAAATATTTA
>JAZLGO010000075.1:0-6660 GCA_045616305.1 Saccharofermentans sp.
GAAGAATTCTATACTATTTTGAAAAAGTCACTAAAATATGTCAGTGTATTTTGCTGTTTTTTTGTTCAGGATGAACGATTATTTTTGCGGTATTTAGAAGGCGTACAGCCCTTTATTTCAATGAATTTGCGGATAAAATAGTCACAATCCTTATAGCCTACTTCTTCTGCTATCTGATTGATTTTTTTATCACTGCTTATAACCTGCTTGGCAGCTTCCTTAATTCTATAATTTGTAAGGTAATTTTTAAAAGACATATCATATTTTTTCTTAAACACCTGACCTAAATATGAGCTGTTTATATGATACTTGTCCCCCAGATATCTGAGACTGATATTCTCGCGAAAATTCTCTTTTATGTCATTCTCGATATCGGCAAGAATTCCTCTCGATATACTCTTACGCAATTCAGTAAGATAATTCGCATATTCTTTGGCAAAGCGCTTCATATGCTGACTGCTTCCTCGAATAAGAGAGCTTTCAAATGAACTTTCGGATATATACTGAATTATCTCTTCCTGATTAATACTGTCGTCCTGCTCACTTGCAAGATAAATAAGTTGAAACAGAAGATAGTTAAGATTTAAATCCAGAACATTTGAATTCTCATCATAGCCCTTAAATTCATCATAAAGCTTATCAACTGCACTGTCTATTTGCTCAGGAATGTTATTTTCAATTGCAACCATTACCTCATCAATTGCATTTTTACACAAAACTATACTGTTCTGACCTACCTGTACTTCATCTTCATAAACATATATGCTCTTCTGATTATGGAAGCTCTTGATACTGTTAAGACGACAACATGAACTGTAGGATTTTGAAATTGATGATATATTGGCAACCTTTTTACCGCAAAGAAGCCTTACCTGTTTTCCCATGATAACTTCAAGCTTGTGAAGCATCATGCTGAAGAACTCCATCTCATTCATATCACGTCTTGTTGCCATATTCTCACAATAAATAAAACCTACGTCATAATTATCTTCATCATAAGAAACATCAAAAATGAAATGATAACTGTTCTCGTTAAGAACCTCTTTGCAGGCATTATATAACTGCTTTTGTATCAATCTCAAATCATAATCATCATCTTCACCATCCAATGGCTCACTTATTACCTCTATATCTACAAATCGCACATCGCCTATTAATTGCATATGATTATTCACATATTCAAGATTAGTATCATCAAATTTACGTTTAAGAAGTGCAATTATATTGCTGGCAAGAAAAGCATCTGCCATCTTCTCCTGATTTTCCTTTATTCGGCTTTTCTCTTCGGCAAGATTGGAGACATTGCGAAGAATCGCGAGTAAATCCTCTCTGGATACAGGTTTCATTATATAATCCATACAGTTGTTGCGAATTGCCTTCTGCATATAAGTGAATTCATCGTAACCTGTAAGAATTACAAAACGCGCATCGGAAATTTTATTCTCGTTAATTGTCTCAAGAAGTTCAATACCATTCATTATAGGCATCTGAATATCGGAAATAATCAGATCCACCTGGTTTTCTTTAAGAAAATTCAATGCTTCTTTACCATTAGATAACGCAGCCGCAATTTCATATCCTTCACTCTTCCAGTCCACCAAAACCTGTAAACCCTGAAGGATATATGGCTCATCATCAATAATTAATACTTTAAGCATGTTATTCACCTTTACCTTTTTATTGTTCATTTATCTTATCAAGCGCGATATAAATAACCACACTGAATCCAATGCCCTTCTCACTCTCAATTACAAATCTGACAGCATTATCAAACATCATTTTAATTCTGAGACAGGCATTAAGTATTCCTACTCTCTTCTTTGTCTTAATTGTCTCTATATCGATGGAATTAATACTTCTGCTTAATGCTTCAACTTCATTCTCTTCCATTCCGTCACCCGTATCCTCAATCTCTATGCAGAGATTATCGGCATTTTTGTATACTCTTACAAAAATCCAACCCTGAGAAGATTTTGATTCAATTCCGTGAACACAGGCATTCTCAACAAATGTTGTCAAAGTAAGTTTAGGGATAAGTATATTCTCACAACCCTCATCTATATCAATGTCAAAGGACAATCTCTCACCGAATCTGTAATTCTGTAATGCAAGATATGCTCGTACAAATTCCATTTCCTTCTTAATCGTAACCGAATCATGTTCCCATTCTACGTTCTGTCTCTCCATTACTGCAAGTTTCTCAACCATTGCAGCAGTCTCATCTTCGCCTTTAAGAACACTGTGCATTCTGATACTTTCAAGTGCATTAAACAGAAAATGCGGATTGATTTGACTTTGTAAAGCGAGAAGTTCAGCATTTTTACGTGCTATATCACTTTCCTGTTCTCTTAATCTGTCCTTATAAACGGTTTGAATAAGATGATTATTTATGCTTACAATTCGATTGTAGTTTTCCATTAAAGAGGCTATCTCATCCGAACCTACTATACTGTTTATCGGTTTAAAGGAGCCTGATTCATCACCGTCGAAAGCAGACTTAAGAACTGAAATACGACCGGTTATCGAACGTTCAATAACTTTCATTATTAATATAGGAAACAAAATGGTAAATACAAGCAACAGTAAAATAATCCATATTCTCTCTTTTATAACAGTATATAAATTATAGTCATCACTGAAGATATAGATTTTAAACTCGGTTCCGCGATAAGTAAAACTTCGCTCAGTCAGGTATCTTGTCTCATTAGTATATCTCTCAACTACCTCCGAATAAGGAATATTATCTCCCTCACTGGAAAAAACGCAGAAATCGTCAACACAAATATACATAGGACAAACAGCAGATAAATCCTTTAAAGACTGTGCCATTCGATAATAGTCATTCTCAATGGTAATAATTTTACTGGTCTTGGATTCAGTCTCATAATCCGTAAGTCTCTTAACATAAATTATTTTCTTTCTCTTATCTCTTCTGATATTATCGTTATCATCATAGAAAACCAAAAGTGTTTCTTCTTTACCTGATTCCAAATAGCGCTTGTACCACTGAGAATTCTCAGCTTTACTCAACTGCTGGAAAAAACCGCCGTTACGCAAAGTCGGATTATCTGCATAAACCGTAATATTATCACTCTTCAAGCCTGATAATGTATTAAAAAATGACGATGAAATATAATTCGAATATGCATCATAAAAATCAATCGGACGAGGGTATCTTCTGTCAAGAAATTCATTAAGACTACTGTTTTTGGAAGCAGCTCTGGCAATAATGGAATCGTATTCCATTGCACTTATTATAATATTCTGATATGCAATTGCCTCATTAACACGTTCGTTCTCTCTGTTGTTTGCCTCAGCTGTCAGCAATCCGTAAAAGATAAGCGAATCTGTAGCAACCAGAGGAATGATAACACAGCAAATGTATACAATAAGAAACTTCCTATTGAGTCTTGAGTTATATAATAATTTTCTTGCCAACTTTATCATATAAAGAACTTTCTTTTATGTATTATTCCGAAACATACCAAAACATTATATATTATCAGATAAAACATAAAAATTTTCAATCGCATATAATAACCATCCCAAAACTTATCAAGCTTTGAGATGGCCATAATAAATTAATCTCAGTTATCAATTCTGTCCGTAATAAGCATTTGCACCATGCTTACGATAGTAATGTTTATCCTGTAATTCCTGCGGTGCCGGCTGAACATCTTTATTTATCAATTCAGTACGATATGCCATCTTCCCCACTTCTTCGAGCACAACAGCATTGTGCACAGCCTCGTTAGGATCCTTACCCCAAGTAAAAGGTCCGTGATTTTTACATAACACACCCGGAACAGCCGCATAATCCAAGCCTTGACGCTCAAATTCATCAGCAATCAAAATTCCGGTATTAAGCTCGTAGTTATCTTCTATTTCTTCCTGGGTAAGATTTCTTACACAAGGAATGCTGCCGTAATAATAATCAGCATGTGTTGTACCGTAACACGGAATATCTCTGCCGCTCTGAGCCCAAGATGTAGCATATGAAGAGTGAGTATGAACAACACCTCCGATATCAGCAAATCTTTTGTAAAGTACAATATGTGTTGCTGTGTCTGAAGAAGGTTTATATTTACCTTCCACTCTGTTACCGTCTAAATCAAGTACAACCATATCATCAGCAGTCATTGTCTCATATGCAACACCGCTCGGTTTAATTACAATCAATCCTTTTTCTCTGTCAATCCCGCTGACATTTCCCCATGTAAATGTAACTAAACCATATTTAGGAAGAAGCATATTTGCTTCAAAAACCTTTTGTTTTAAATCTTCAAGCATTGTGTTAATCCTCCGTCAAATTCACTGCAGCCTGCTCAATAGTAAGTCCGGCAACATATTTTGTCAAGAAATCATCAAAGCCCTTTATATCCTTAGCATCTGCCGTAAGTTCAACACCTTCAGCGGAAGCAAAAATCTTTTTGTCAAGGAAATCGGAAAGAGTTGAATATTCCTTTTTCGAAGAAAGATACAAAGCAAGAAGAGCCATACCCCAAGCTCCGCCTTCGCCTGCCGTCTTCATAACACAAACAGTTGAACCGATTGCCGCAGAAGCCATTGTCTGCCCTGCCTTAGGAGTTTTAAAGAAACCGCCGTGGCCATACATTTTTTTAACGGTAACCTTCTCTTCCTTTGTAAGTATATCAAGACCGACTTTAAGTGCTGCCAAAGCAGAATAGAGATTCATTCGCATAAAGTTAGCAAGAGTAAAATTATCTTCGGCTGATCTTACAAACAACGGACTTCCTTTAAGGAAACCTGTAACAGGCTCACCTGAAACGTAATTATATGAAAGCAAGCCGCCGCAATCAGGCTCTCCTTCCAGAGCAACTCCGTAAAGCTTCTCAAA
The DNA here is from genome assembly GCA_045616305.1 of Saccharofermentans sp. Lineage (GTDB taxonomy): Bacteria > Bacillota > Clostridia > Saccharofermentanales > Saccharofermentanaceae > Saccharofermentans. The sequence goes on from JAZLGO010000075.1 coordinate 4,859, forward strand.
CATGGTTCCTCTGTCATATTCAGTTCCCATAAGCTGAGCAAACTCACCGAAAAGCTTAACCCATGCATTTATCTCAGAGGTACAGTTATTACAATGAACCATTGCTACCGGATCACCAACAGGAGTTGTAACCATATCAATCTCCTTATGAAGCTTTGACATAGCATTTTTAAGAACTACCATTGCAAATACCGAAGTTCCTGCGGAAATGTTACCGGTCTCCACTGCAACAGAATTTGTTGCAACCATACCCGTTCCGGCGTCACCTTCAGGCGGGCACATCGGAATACCTTCCTTCAAATCCCCCTCAGGGTCAAGCAATAAAGCGCCTTCCTTAGTAAGAGTACCTGCATCCTCACCTGCAGCAAGAACCTCAGGCAAAATATATCTGAGCTCCCAGTCAAAATCCTTATCAGCAACAAGAATATCAAATATACTGAGCATTTTATCATCATAATTACAGGTTACAGAATCTATCGGGAACATACCGGAAGCATCACCTACACCGAGAACTTTACGACCGCTGAGCTTAAAATGAACATATCCTGCCAATGTAGTAAAGTGAGCTATATCTTTAATATGACTCTCACCGTTTAAAATCGCCTGATATAAATGAGATATGCTCCATCTCTGCGGAATATTAAAACCAAATGCATCAGTAAGCTTATCTGCAGCCTCTCCGGTAATAGTATTACGCCAGGTTCTGAAAGGAACAAGAAGATTATCATTCTTATCGAAAGGCAGGTATCCGTGCATCATGGCAGAAAAACCGATTGCAACGAAAGATGTAAGAGTAACTCCGAACTCTTTTCTTACATTCTCCTTTAAGTCCTTGTAGCAATCACGAAGTCCGTCCCAAATCTCTTTGTCTGAATATGTCCAAATTCCGTCAACCAGACTGTTTTCCCATTCTTTACCGCCTGAAGCAACCGGATTTCCATCGACATCAACTACTACAGCCTTGATTCTTGTAGAACCGAATTCAATTCCGAGTGCACATTTTCCGTTTAAAAGCATTTCCTTTGTATCCATCAGGTAATCCCCCTATATAATTATTTTTTTATTTCCATTTATGTTCCGGACATTTACCGCTTTTAAGCGCCGCCCTTATCTCAACATAACAACCGCATGCAAGACAGGTTCCTGTGTTGAGGTTATCGCATTCTTTACATATGCCGAGTCTTTTACTGCAAATCTCATCATCTGTTAAATCGTCAGCTTTAAGATTAGAAAGACCGTTTTCGACAATCTCATGATAATCCTTACCGCTTATCTCACTTAACAGACATTTCTTACAAGGCCTTTGATTCATCATTCTGTCTCAACTTCAATTGCAACCAAAGACGAAGCCGGAACAGTAAAATTAATTCTGTCTCCTTCCGCTTTTATCGCATCAAAGCTTACGGATTTTACAACATCCGGATTATCGAAAGTATTATGAGAATGCATTTCTCCTGATAATATCTCAGCCTTTATATTCTTCACCTTGTGTCCGAGCAAATTCCCTTCAATCTCATATGCATCCGTACAGGAAAGGTTAGTCAGTGTAATATGAAGCTTTCCGTCCTTATCCTCGGAAACAGACTCTGACAAATTCGGAACCATATACTCAGGCTCTTCACCTATAGTATCGGTTTCTATTGTACTTTCAACAAGTATTCCGTTCTGATGACAACTGCACATTTTAAAGGCATAATAAGTTGGTGTTTTAACCATCTTGTCACCATCTGTAAGAATTACAGCCTGAAGCACATTAACAAGCTGAGCAATATTAGCCATCTTTACTCTGTCACAATGCTTGT
>JAZLGO010000076.1:0-21955 GCA_045616305.1 Saccharofermentans sp.
AACAGCTGGAATCTCAAAAACACACGCCGTAAGGATCTTGAGATTCTAAAAAAGTTAGGGTTTGAACCGACAATGGTTGTAACCGAATGAAAACATCAAGCGATATCATATCGGTAAAAGCCTAAATGATTGTGTCTAGATGCAAATTCTTGCATCCAGACGATTTATCTTTTCTGTCAGATATTCGTAGGTAACAATGTATTCTGGTAAGCGTCTCTTTTTCTATTCCAACTAAATCAAGAGATTTAAGCCATTTAATATGTGCTATCGTCCAATATGTTTTGCCTCCTTCAAATTTCTTGCCTGCTCTTAACACAAAAGTAAGTATCTGTTGTTTTGTTCTCTTAAGCATTTGTTTCTGATCGTCTCGCATTCTGATATATTCTTTTACAGAATTATCCTCTGCATCAGGAACATACACTTCACTATATGTGTGAAACGCTAAACATCTTGCGATATTTGCTGCATCTCTTCTGTCTGTCTTTATTCTATTAGTATTCGTTATAGCCATAGTTGTTGGTGCCAGAATCTTGCAATCTACCTCATGCTCTCTGAGCTGGTGGTATAACGAATATCCAAGACATCCTGCTTCATATCCACATACAAAAGAGACCTCTCCTTCGTATCTATTACGAACTGATTCCATATATTTAAGAACCAATTTGTAATCGGATGGTATCGTCTGCTTATACTCAACCTTATCTGTATCGTAGCAGTAACAACATAAAGTGTAGCTTTCCTTATGGACATCCATTCCAACGTATACTATAGTATTCATTGTGGCCTCCTATTGTATGCGGTAATCCCTGTTACCTTTGTTTATTCACTTTAAGATTACAGGTAAATCCACGAATCTACAATTTGGGGGTCACTTCATATTGTCTCAATAGTAAACAACTCAATACAATCTTTCACTTATCATCTACTAGAAACTCTACTGGAACCATTTTGGTTAACCACACACCGTTAACAGAGCGATAAAACTTATATCCAGAACGATACATATCTCCACTTTTAATAGTATATATATATGGCTTTCCATGGCGCTGCCCAACTTTGGTCGCAGTTTCTCTATCCAAAGATAAATGAACATAAAGGCGAGATTTAGGTATAAGTCCCGTAGCTTTTATTGATTCAACATATTTTTCTCCTGTACCATGGTACAGAATTTCAGGCGGAACCAACTCTTCTAACTCAACATCCACAGGAATTGAATGTCCCTGATTTGCTCTTATTAATGTCTTATCTTCATTAAATGAATATCTTTGCTTTTCATCTTCGGAGACAATCTGTTCAAGCATTGCCATATCAATATATTGTGTTTTAGAAATTCCAGCCAGTAACTCTTGAACATTAGCCCATCCATGTTCATCAAGTGTTATGCCTATTGTTTCAGGTTTATGTCTAAGAATCAAACTAATGAACTTGCTAATTTCCTTATCATTCATCATATAATTCCTCAATATCTTAAAACTGCATCTGCAATGCCTTTGCGATTCCAGAATTTTATACCATCACTTGTGCGAGAATAACCATTAATGTGAATTCCTCTTTGTCTTAATATCTCCGGACATTTAGATTTATCAACATAAGCATAATTATATACAACGATGATATTCAAATTATCTTTTACAGCTTTCTCGCATTCATATTGAATAAAACTCCTGTTATCTACGCTATATCCACGTCGACAAGATTCCAAATAGCTACTGTAACTGCCACAATATCTACACTGTCCTTTTGTTACTGTTGTTGTTTTTTCACCAACCACAAGAAGAAATGTTTTAGAGGCGTTTAATCTTTCTGAAAGCGATCTCTTAATCGAACAATATAGGCTTGTGTCTCGTGCTTGCATTAGTTTATGTGCATCAGAAAACGAAAAAGATAAATTATCATCGTCATTCCATTTATATAATTTATCGATAAGGTCTTTATCATTATCCCAATCACCTGCAATATATGTTCTAGTTCTATAATATGACATATCATACCTCCAAATTTACTTGATCAATTTGACTGTGGTGAATAACTATATGTACTCTTCCATAAATCTCATTTTTTCTTAAAAGTATTATTTTCCTAATTAACTCATACGATTCTTGCAATGATAACCCTGCTCGTGACCGTCCTGATCCTACTAAAGGTATATACAAGTCAAACCCTTGTCCTTCTATATCATAATAATCAATTACAGAATCAATTGCTTTCTCGATATAAAATTTAGAACTCTGTGCCTTGTTCTTTTTATCAAATTCAGATAAAGCCAATAAATAATATTTAACTCTATCTGTAGAAACAAGCGCTACACTAGCCATAGGGTAAACATTTTGTTTTCCAACATTAGTATCTCTAACACCACATTTAAAAAACTGGTTACGATTTAAACTTCTTAGTATTTGTAAATCTATATCTGAAATGGATTCACCTTGTTTCTTCATATAATTTATCCACTGACCATGTATAGTATTTTCAGATACTAACGAAACAACATCGTTTCCAACACGCGTCTCAATTCTTGTTTCAAACGATGTGTTTACAGGAATTATTATATTTATTTTATTGAACGGCGATTGTACTCGCGCTATTTCAAAAACATCACCAGCTACAACATCAATAATAGTAGAGCCTTGTTTATACAATGTTAAATTAGGTCTAATCAAATTATCATTAAAAATTGTATTAGCTAAATACTGTGGAATGAAATCTACTTTCTTGTAAGTCTCAATAGGAACTGTTCTAAAAAAACTCTTAAATTCTTTAACCGTTTTCTCCTTATGCAAATTGTTAGTATTTTTTACAGTATATAAGAACACTCCTGTTATAAACTCTTCAAATACAACCTCATCCATATGAACCAAGTCTTTTTTCTTGATTTTATTAACTAATTCAACATGCGTTTCTTCATCAATAGAATCTTGCTCTATAAGCATCTGCAACAACCTAACAATAAGAGTTCGCTTGTTTTCATCAAGCAGAGGAATAACATTTCTCATAAAGTTCAGCGATAAAACCTTAGGATCAATATCTTCTACATCTAACTGAAGATAGTTATTAAGATTTCTTTTACCACAAAATAAAGCAGATATAGCAGAATCATCTTCATTAACATTACTGTCTGGCTGAATTGCACCATAAATGGCTCTACCTAATCTATTCTGTTTTATAGCAGGTGATTTTCCGTATTTTAGTACAACCAAAAAAGTTCCAAGACATAACTCAATCATTACTCTCCTCCAACATAATCGACTATATCGCCAATGTTAACATCCAAAGCATCACATATACGACCAAGTACATCCAAACTAACAGAAAGTCCCTTGCCCATTTTAGCCATTGTTGCAGCCGTAATTGATGTCATTCCCATCAAATCTTTTTTCGTCATATTTTTATCGATAAGCATCTTCCACAGTTTTTTATAACTAAATTTCATTGCTACTATCCTTCTTTCAATCTTTATCACCAGTTACATTATAACATTAAATATATTTTTTCAATAATATATATATAAACTTTACAATCGCAAAGTTTTGACTATTTTTTGTCCATAAATTCCTCGTTAATATTCCTGTTTTCTGAGTATCAGAAAAATTACCATAAAAGCATCAATAAAAATTCCCGATACGGGAGAAACGAGGTTAAAAATGAATAATAAGAATCATAAAAGAAAAGCTATCATTGATGATGGAATGAACCCAGAATTGGTAAGAAATGCAGAATTTGACGGTATCCTGCAAATACCCAAGATAAAACCTAATAATAACATCATAATCCCAAAATCTATCACTCCATTTACTAAGATTGACAGAGATAACGAGGCCGAGCTCAATGCCATTGGATTTTATGAGATGGACATTAATTTTTCAGATATCCTCATAAATACCAATGAATGTCTGGATAAAATGCGTCCTTATGCTGCAGTTATTACACCAGACTGTTCTTTGTATAGAAATGCTCCTTTATCTGCTCAAATTACAAATGTCTATAGAAATCGTGCTATTGGCTATCAAGCTCAAATTCAGGGGCATTATGTAATTCCTCAAATCAGATGGGGATCTGAAGAAACATATACAACAAAAGTTCTCCCTGAAAAAGTCGCCTTTTTAGGAGCTCCAAAGCGAAGCATTGTTGCAATTGGTACTTATGGTTGTATCCAAAGTAGAGAAGACAAATATTATTTCAAGGCTGGACTAGAGTCAATGTTAATTGAACTAGAACCAACAGATGTTCTTGTGTATGGTGCAATGCCAGATTGTGTATTTAAAGACTATATGAATTCAACTAATTTTCATCGCTATGATGACTGGACAACAAGAATTAAAAGGGGGACTAATTAATGGGTAGCGGATCTTATGGACCTTATGACAAATCTCAACCATATTCATCAACATATCATGTAGAAAAATCAATGCATCAGAAAGATATCGAAGCCGGAATTTTTCACGATGGTCATTATGATGTTAATCCAACAGCGAAGAACATAAATGATATGATCTCTGGCAATTATTTAGGAGATAAAAATACCAATATTGACATGCCCTATGTTGTTACTCCAAATGGAGATATAATCATAGGTAGAAGAAACGGTAATGGTCGTGGAGGTATGGCTACACCACATCCAACATTAATAGGCGGAAAAGATCCACAAGTTGCAATGGCTGGCATACTCCATATTCAAGGTGGCAAGATTGCTTCTTATGATGCAAATAGTGGACATTTTAAGCCACATATAAATTCAATGGCAGTAGCAGACGCAGCATTCAGCAAGTTACCGCCAGTATTATTTAAGAAGAAACGAGGATAATTATATGAACGAGAACATAAAAACTATTACAAACTATTTATTTAACTGTAACTATTTTGATGAAGCCTTTGATCCTGAAGGTAATGAGATTCATCTCGACAAAGCTCACGAATTACAGGAGAACTTTTCCTGGAAAGATATTATTTCTGAATGGCATAACTACTTATACAGCAACTGTCACACTGCCGAAGAGGTAATCAATTTTGCTAATCTGTATTTCTATTATGAAGGTGCGGACAATTACAACCCAGAGCCATATAGATTTTTAGGATACTTGTATGCTCATGTCGATATGAATACTTACTGGGATAGAGCTGGCGATTTATTTGATAGTATTGCAGTAAGAATTCTAAATAATCAGCAGCTCATAAACATTAAAGATGACCCTTACTACAATCCACTCAAAGACGACAATATTATCAGAGAAATAAATAAACTTAAGAATCTCGAGGAGTGAAAGTATGGTAGAAAAATGCTCTAATTGCGATTGCGTTATGAAATATTATGAGGAAAAATATGAAGCCACGTATATCTGTCCTATATGTGAATATGGTTTTCATGAAACTTATATGCTGCCAACTCCAGAAGACTTAATAAACCACGATGTTGAGTGTGTGAACAAAAATCTGTAAATGGTTCTTCATATAATCATAACCACCCGTCCAACGGGTGGTTTGCACTAGGGCTATAAGCCCATGTTATCGGCCAGCGCCTAAAGACGCTGGCTTTCACATTTGTTCAAGCCTTACTGCCTTTGACTCTTAGCTGCCCCTTGAAAGGGCTTTGGTATTACTTACCACTCTTAAAAGGGTCTTCATATTCTTTTACACTCAACTTATCAAGTGCTATATCATGTTTCTCTTGATCTTGAATGTATTTCTTTATTGTTGCTTCATTTAGTCCCACCGTACTCACGTAATATCCTTCCGCCCAAAAATGTCGGCTTCCGAATTTATATTTCAGATTGGCATGTTTGTCGAATATCATTAGTGCACTCTTGCCTTTCAGATATCTCATGAACTGTGCTACTGAATATTTGGGTGGGATGCTCACTAACATATGGACATGATCTTCCATCAAATGCCCTTCTATTATTTCTACTCCTTTGTACTGACACAGTTGCCTTAGTATTGGGCCTATACTTTGACGATACTGCGCATATATTATTTTCCTTCTGTACTTTGCCGTGAACACTATATGATATTTACACATCCATTTAGTGTGCGATAAACTGTTACTGGCGTTTGCCATGAAATCACCTTTCCTTTCTTAATTGTAGGCTTGAACACCCTAATTATATGGAAAGGTGATTTCTTTGTATAACCTTTATCTCTCACCCGCATAGCGGGTGGTTTATTGTTTCGCACTCTTCGTTCCTCGCGTGCTCAACGGAGTCACGACTCCATAACAAAAAAGTTCGGCGAACCGAACTTTTTAATCAATTAATTACTAACCGAAAAAATATTACATATTGCTTAAACGATTGCGAAGATTATGAATTCTGTTGAGAGCATCATTCTCAATTTCCTCTTCCTTCTGCTGCTCTTTTATTTCCTGCTTCTCTTTTTCTGTAGCAGCTGCCTGCATCAAATCAAGAACCACGCCACGCTTATGCTCATCAATGTCCTCGCCGGAAGAAGTATTATTAGCACTTGCAACTGATGAATATTTCTCCTCAAGGCTTCTTGCTCTGTCACGAAGAGACTTAACAGGTGATACAAGAGACGTCGAAATCGCTTCGTTTACACTGCCTTCAGCAGATGCAACAACCGGAACAACAGGCTCTTCAACTTTCACTTCAGTCTTAACTACTGACTTATCTGCAGTTCTGGCATCAGGCTTCTCAATTACCTTTAATCTTCTTGCTGAAGGAGAACCTTCAATATATACCTCTATGCCCGCACAAATAGCATCATACATTGTCGCACCGCTTCCTAATGCACAAGCACAAGCCGTACCTAATGAGAAATTTGTCTCTGAGAAATCAAAACCGGAAAGTCTGAACTCCTCAGGCTTAAAATCACAAAACTGTCTGCCGTCAAAAAACATAAACTGCGGACATATATCACTTGGCTTGATAAGTACTGAACAACCACTCAAATTGTAAACTTTCTTCATCGCTCTCTTAAATGTGCTCTCATCTGCACAAGCAAATCCGGCAATCAGTTCTGCTTCCAATGAATTAATTACTACAAGCTTAACTCTAGGAAGAATTTTTGTTACAAGTTCATTGTAAATATCCTCGCTTACCATGAGATCGCCGTCATCTGTAATGAACTTAGGATACATAACACACGGAACACTCGGATGCTCATCCAAATCGTCCATCACCTTAAAAATAATCTCACCATCATTGAGGTAACCTATACAAATAGCAGAAGGATATGACTCCCTGAAGCAGTACTCCATTGCCTCAGTGACGTCATCACAAACTATCGGTTCAGAATCACGATTTTGAATAACAGGAGCAACAACTATAGGACTCATCTCACAGAACGATACAGTATCGACATCATTCCTTATGTCGAAATCTGCATATTCTATCGAGTTAGAAACTATGAGAATAGATTTCATAAGGCATCCTCCATTCTGTAAATGTGTCCTAATTGTTAAACTTTCTTCATATTTAGAATCTCATATTCAAGAGCATTTTTCAATAATAATAAGAGTAGAATTAGCAACAAATTAATTGTGCATTTTGTCAATAGTGCGGTTTATTTTTTGTTAATAATAGCACAAAACATACAAAAATCAGAAAAAAATCGGTAACAATTCATTAACACTTTTTAATATATCAAAAGGATACAAAAATCAATTTTCTTCCGATTTACAAAGCTTTTCACCAAAAATTCACAAAAATATAATCAAGCATTTCAAAAAACGTTTCACGCTCAAATTTACAAAAAATGTTCTTTTATTATATCAAATGCACAAATTAAATCTTGCGACAACGATACAACATCCAATCATTTTTCTCACGAATTTCTTCAATTTTAAAGCCGGCTTCTTTCAGTGCTTTTTCAACTCGTTCCTTCTTCGTATTAATTATTCCGGAACAAATGAAAGTACCATCAGGAGCAAGCGCATTCGGAACATCACCTGCTATAGCACATATTACATCGGCAATAATATTAGCCACAATTACCGTATACCCTTTACCTGCTGCATCCTTAAGTTCACCTGTATGGCAATATATATCCGAGCAGTCATTCTTCGAACAATTATCTATTGCAACATCAACTGCAAGTCTGTCTATATCTACGGCTTCAACATTCTTACAACCTAACTTAGAACAAATTATCGCAAGAATTCCAGAACCCGTACCTACATCAAGAATCTTATCTTCAGGTTTAATCACCTGATCAAGCACCTCGGCACACATAGATGTTGTCTCATGGGTACCGGTACCGAATGCTGAACCCGGATCAAGGAAAATAGTAATCTTTTCAGACTCATTCTCGTCTGCAAGCCATGACGGACAGATAGTAATTCTGTCTGAAATATCAAATGCATGATAATTCACCTTCCAATTATTTGCCCAATCTTCATCCTTAACATACTTGTAACCTGTTAAGCCCTTACCCAAAGGCAAAAACTCACCTATGTTATCGAGTCTTTCTTTAAGAAATTCTATTGCATTATCTTTTGAAACTGTTGTATTACGAATATTGGAATAAATCATTCCGACACCGTCAGGATTATCATATTCTTCACTCTTGGCACCGAGTCTGATTCCGTCGTCAAACTCAGCAAAATAAGCTTTAATTGTGACATCAGGACCGAGTGAATCAAGATACCCCTCATCCGCATATGCAAGTGAATCCGGATCCTCAATAATTCTCTTTATCTCATACGGATTTTCCACCGCAATACCGTCTGCCCCTATCTGAGCAAGCATCTCACAAATTGCATCCGAAGCATCTTCTGTCGTAACGATTGTAATTTCAAGCCACTGCATATCTGTACTCCAATAATAGTATTTTGACTTATTTATATCTAGTTTCCAGTTATTTTTGTCGTAGAGATGATACTATATTATTCAAAGAAAAAAAAGGGGAAAGTAAAAACCGCCGTGCTTTTACTTTCCCTTTAATGCTCACATCAGAGTTTAAATATATTCTTCACTTTGTTAAAGAAACCGTTTCTCTTCTCGTAATTACGCTCTGTAAGTGTGGCTTCAAATTCACGTAATTTCAGTTTCTGCGATTCAGAAAGACGAGTAGGTATCTCTATATTAAACTTACAAATATGATCGCCTCTCATACTTGATGAATTCTTATTCGGAATACCTTTTCCGCGTAATGTATAGGTATCACCCGCCTGTGTTCCTTCCTTAACATTGTACTTAACAGGTCCGTCAATTGTAGGAATCTCTATCTCACCGCCGAGTACTGCCTGAGCAATGGTAAGGGGAATCTCACAATATGTAGTGGTACCGTTACGAGTAAACACCTCATGCTTTCCGACACGAAATTCAACATAGAGATCGCCGTTAGGTCCTCCCTTTCTTCCGGGCTCACCCTCACCTGATATCGGAAGCATATCGCCGTCATCTACACCTGCAGGTACTTTAATATGTATAGTCTTCTTAATATTTTTTCTTCCGCGACCGCCGCAAGCAGTACAAGGAGTACGTATAACCGTTCCGTTACCGTTACAGGTAGGGCAATCTTTTGTTACCATTGTCATACCGAACAATGTCTGAGTTTGCTGATTAATTCTACCGGAACCCTTACAATTAGGGCATGTCTCCGGTACCGTTCCAGGTTGAGCACCGCTTCCCTTACACTGTGTACATGTGTCTTCTTTGGTAATTGTTACATCCTTCTCAACACCGAAAGCAGCTTCCATAAACTCAAGCTTCATGTTGTACTTAAGGTTAGCGCCTCTCTGCGGGCCGTTGCGACGCGAACTTCTTGAACCGCCGAAACCGCCGCCGAAGAACGAACCGAAAATATCTCCCAAATCATCAAAATTAAAATTCTGATATGAGAATCCTCCGCCACCGCCGGCACCGTCAAACGCTGCATGACCGAATTGATCATACTTACGACGTTTATCAGCATCCGAAAGCACGGCATAAGCCTCACTTACTTCCTTAAATTTAGCTTCAGCTTCCTGATCGCCCGGATGCAAATCCGGATGATACTGTTTTGCCATCTTACGATATGCTTTCTTCAATTCATCGTCATTGGCGCCCTTATTTACGCCCAGCACCTCGTAATAATCTCTCTTTGAATCAGCCAAAGTCTTATTCCTCCACTAATAATAAACAACCCAAAAGCTTTGCATTCAAGCGAACGCAAAGCTTAGGGAAAAATATTTTACTTTTTATCAGAAATCTCCGCCGGCACTCTTAAAACCGTCACCTGCATTATCTCCGCCCATATTACCCATATCAGGTCCTGCGTTGTTAAAGTCAGTATAATTATTCTGAGCACCTGCGCCGTTAAAACCGGTGTAATCCTGTGCGCCTGCTCCGGCACCCGGATTAGCCTGTGAGTAAAGCTTTTCGGAAACCTTATAGAAGGCCTGAGTAACATTCTCAGTCTCTGTCTTCATAGCATCGCTGTCATCTCTCGAAATTGCATCCTTAAGACGGCCGAGTGCCTCCTCAACAGGAGCCTTATCCTCTGCAGAAATCTTATCTCCGAGTTCATTCAAAGTCTTCTCTGTCTGATATACGGTGGATTCAGCATGATTCTTAATCTCAACCTTCTCCTTACGCTCCTTATCCTCAGCGGCATGGAGCTCTGCCTCCTTAACAGCACGATTAATCTCATCCTCACTCATATTAGAAGAAGCGGTAATTGTAATCTTCTGCTCACGGCCTGTACCGAGATCCTTAGCACTTACATTAACGATACCGTTTGCATCGATATCAAATGTAACCTCAATCTGAGGAACTCCGCGAGGTGCCGGTGCAATACCGTCAAGGATGAAGTTTCCGAGCGTCTTATTGTATTGAGCCATATCACGCTCACCCTGAAGAACATGAACATCAACCTGTGTCTGGTTATCAGCATATGTTGAGAATACCTGACTCTTCTTTGTAGGAATTGTTGTATTACGCTCAATCATTCTTGTAAATACACCGCCGGCAGTCTCAATACCGAGTGACAACGGAGTAACATCGAGAAGAAGAAGTCCCTTTACATCACCTGTAAGAACTGCAGCCTGAATAGCAGCACCGATAGCAACACACTCATCAGGATTAATGCCCTTAAACGGTTCTTTACCGAAGTAATTCTTTACTGCATCCTGAACTGCAGGAATTCTTGTAGAACCACCTACAAGAAGAATCTTATCAATATCACTTGCTGATACACCTGAATCAGACATAGCACGCTTTACAGGCTCCATTGTAGCCTGTACAAGATCTCTTGTAATCTCATCAAACTTAGCTCTTGTAAGAGTAATATCCATATGCTTAGGGCCTGTAGCCGGATCTGAATAGATATAAGGAAGATTGATATTCGATGTTGTAACACCTGAAAGCTCAATCTTAGCCTTCTCTGCAGCCTCTCTCAAACGCTGCATTGCCATTCTGTCATTACGGAGATCAACGCCCTCCTGCTGCTTAAATGAATCAAGGAGATAATCAACAATCTTATTATCGAAGTCATCACCGCCGAGTCTGTTGTTACCTGCTGTTGCAAGAACCTCAAATACGCCGTCGCCGATCTCAAGGATAGATACATCGAATGTACCGCCGCCGAGGTCGAATACAAGAATCTTCTGATCATTTTCTTTATCAAGACCGTAAGCAAGTGAAGCTGCTGTAGGCTCGTTGATAATTCTCAATACCTCGAGACCTGCAATCTTACCTGCATCCTTTGTAGCCTGACGCTGTGAGTCAGAAAAATAAGCAGGAACTGTAATAACAGCCTGGGTAACTGTCTGTCCGAGATAAGCTTCTGCATCTGATTTCAACTTAGAAAGAATCATTGCTGAAATCTCCTGAGGTGTATAAGACTTATCATCAATATTTACCTTATAGCTTGAACCCATCTCTCTTTTAATTGACTGAATTGTCTTATCAGGATTTGTAACGGCCTGTCTCTTTGCTACCTGACCTACAAGTCTCTCACCTGTCTTAGAAAAAGCTACTACAGAAGGAGTAGTTCTTGCGCCTTCCGGATTAGGAATTACTACTGCTTCCGAACCTTCCATAACTGCTACGCATGAATTAGTTGTACCTAAATCAATACCTATTACTTTTGACATTTTATTATCCTCCAAATGTAAATAAATTACTTAATTATTACTTCTTGCTTTCGAGAATCTTATCTACGATTCCGTATTCAAGAGCCTGTTCAGCAGTCATCCAGTTATCTCTGTCTGTGTCTCTTGCAATCTGCTCGAGTGACTTTCCTGTTCTCTCTGCAAGAATTGAATTCAAACGATTTCTTGTTGCTTTGATGTGATCTGCGGCAATCAAAATCTCTGTTGCCTGTCCCTGAGCACCGCCCAAAGGCTGATGAATCATTACTTCAGCATTAGGAAGAATAGATCTCTTTCCCTTTGTGCCTGCTGCAAGAAGGAAAGAACCCATCGATGCTGCCATACCCATACAGATTGTCTGTACATCAGGCTTAATAAGCTGCATTGTATCGTAAATCATAAGTCCGTCGGTAACAGATCCTCCCGGGCTGTTAATGTAGAACTGAATATCCTTATCCGGATCTTCTGCCTCCAAGAACAAAAGCTGCGCTGTGATGAGACTTGCTGTAGTTGAATTAACCTCATCTGAAAGTATTACAATACGTTCCTTAAGCAAACGTGAGTAGATATCATAAGCTCGCTCACCGCGGCTTGAAGACTCAATTACTGTAGGAACCAAAGCTGCTCTTAATAAATCTTCCATTGTTTTTCTCCTTTATATAAAATATTTAATCCCTTTATTTGACTAATAGATTAACTTAATTAATTGGCAACCTGAACAACTGCGTGTCTTATTACCTTACCTTTATAGATAAAGCCCTTCTGGAATACATTAGCTATCTGCTGTTCACCGAGTTCTTCATCCTCAACATGCATTACCGCCTCATGTAATTCAGGATTAAACTCTGTACCTCTGGTACACTCTATCTCCTCAATACCGATTTTGGCAATAATATCCTGCGCCTGTTTACCGAGCATCTCAACACCCTGAATAACATTTTCATAAGTATCGGCCGTTACAACTTTATTTGCTGTAATAGCTCGGTCAATATTATCAAGAAGCAAAAGCCAGTTTGAAGAAACCTCTGCAACTGCATCGGCATATAAAGCCTCTTTCTCTTTTACGCTTCTTTTGCGAAAATTCTCGTATTCGGCGTAAAGACTCAAATAACGTTTCTCTAATTCAAGATCCTTGGATGCATCAGCGTCATCGGCTTCCTCAGCAGAATTCTCGGCTGTATCTTCGTCTTGAATATCTGCGTTCTCGCTATCATCCGCTTCAACTTCAATACTATTCTCCGTCTCAGAATTGTTTAAATCCTGTTTTTCCTCGTTCTCGTCATCAAAAAGCATTTCTTATAAAAACTCCTTTCGCTTTTTATCTAATTATTTTATTCAGTAAGTTTTTTAATCTCGTCATTTAAAGTCATACGAACAAAATCAATCTGTGATATAACCTTTGAATATTCCATTCGTTTAGGTCCGATAATACCTATATTGCCCGAGAGTACTCCTCCGACGTTATAGGTTGTCGTTATAAAGCTGCACTCTTCAAGACCCTCCAGTGTAATCTCCTGTCCTATTCTTATCAGATACTTATCATCCTTAGCCTCGTCATAGGAATTTCCCAATTCACTTACATATCCGGCAACCATTCCGTCATCGGCAAGCGTTCCGAGCAAATCCTGTGCCCTGCTCAATTCTTTAAACTCAGGAAGAGACAGAAGTTTATGCTCACCTTCAAGATAAACATCCAGCTTATCTGCTTGCTTTATAGTAACGTATGCCTCATACAAAATCTGATTCAAAAGTGAATCCGGAATCGGTGTATCCTTAACAGAAGAAGCAACAGTAATAAGCGTTATCTCATCCAAAGATTTACCGCATAATCCGCGCTCAACGGCATTTGATATCTGATAAATCTGTTCATTGGTAAGAAAATTAGGAATTCTTACAATCTTATCTTTTACAACGCCGACAGATAAAACTACAACTACGAGTGCTTTACCCGGCTCTATCATCATCATCTTAAGCTGAGTCAGATAACTTTTGGCAAGCTTCGGTGTAAGTGCCAATGATACATAACCTGTCATATCAGACAGCGTATCAGCTGCATTTTTTATCAAATCGGTAACCTGAGAGACACTGTCAGATATTCTTGCCTGAATATCCGATTTATCCTGTTCGGTTAGAACATCCATTCTCATAAGTGAATTTACATATTCTCTGTATCCCTTATCAGAAGGAATTCTGCCGGCAGAAGTATGAGGTTTCTCTATAAGACCCATCTTCTCAAGCTCAGCCATATCGTTACGAAGAGTAGCAGAACTGACACTGAAATTGTGACGTTCGATAAGAGACTTGGAACCGACAGGCTCGGAAGTTGATACATAATCATCTACAATTGCCTGTAAAACCTGCTTTTTCCTGGCATCAAGCATCTTATTCACTCCTCCGTTTCAATATAATTAGCACTCTATCTCTTCGAGTGCCAACTACATTATACGTCAAAGTCAAAAAATGTCAAACAAATTCTTCAAAAATAATATTGGCAAAATTGAGGCCGTTTTTTGTGTAATGCAAAGAATTGTTATCCTTTACTATAAGCCCCTGTCTGAATAATCTCTGCAACTCATCACTAAATAAAGTCTCTGCATCTTTATTAAACCTTCTCCTGAAATAATCAAGATTAACGCCTTCCTTGGTCCGAAAAGCCAGCATCATATATTCCTTCATTTTATCGTAATCATCAAGTACTTCTTCGGTATTTATCAGTTTTGTCATATCATTTTCAGAATAAGCTAAGAGCTTCTCAATGTACTCTTTATAATTATCCGAATGACTGAATCTTATACTGTTTACATAACCGTGAGCACCGGCACCGAAAGCATAATACTCAACGGCACGCCAATAACAATTATTATGTTGACTCTCATAACCCGGAAGTGAAGAGTTTGATATCTCATAATCTACATAGCCTTTTGTCTCAAGGAAAGCCCGAAGACCGTGATACATGGCACGTTCGTCTTCCTGAGAAATAAATCTGTCCAGATTCTTATATCTTTTTGCAAACGGAGTTCCCTCTTCTATACTGAGCGAATATGTGCTTATATGTTTAACACCGAGATTAAACAAGGTTTCTGTATCCCTTATTACACCTTTAACAGTCTCTCCCGGAACGCCTATTATTAAATCGGCAGACACATTATCAAAACCGGCTTTCTGCGCCTGTGTTACGGTGTCAATTGCTTTTTGCGAATCGTGAAGTCGACCGAGTGTTTTAAGCACGTTGTCATCAAGTGACTGCACTCCGATTGAAAGACGATTAAAACCGCCTTCACGCAAAAGTTTCAATTTGCCATAATCTGCAGTAAAAGGATTTACTTCAATTGTTATCTCTGTTTTCGACGGATTATCTAAATCAAGATTGAAGCATTCACTGAGCTTTTTTAAAATTCTGACAGCATTTTGAGGTGGCAGAACAGAAGGAGTTCCCCCGCCTATGTAAACAGTATCCTTATCCTCATCTTCACTGTAGCCACTTATAAAGTTCGTATCGGCAGCACAAATTTTGATTTCTTTAATAACAGCCGTCGTATAGCCGTCAATCACATCGAAAGATTCAGGTTTGACTGAGTAAAAACTGCAATACGGACACTTATTAAGACAAAACGGAATATGAATGTAAAAATGTTTTCCCATATTACTCCTAGAATGAGGTTCTGTTTATTCTCGGTTTAGAAATAACAGATGAATTTTTTATTGCGGTAATAAGAGCGTTCTTATAAAGAATAAAGCTTGGTGACACGTTACGTTCATAATGCATACTCTGTGATATGGTCTCAGCCCATAATGCTTTGTAGTTCCCTATTGCAGGATAACCTATATCAAGAAGTTCCTGATAATCTTCCGGACATACTACCTCACAAAGCTTTTCCCAAGAACCACATACCGAATCTTGAACATAGTCATCTAATGCGCCGATATCAGCCTCCGGAAAAGCAGTAATAATTGCTTTGGGATCGCCCAAAATCCACGCTTCAACCTCTTCCGTACAAAGACCTACAACAGTTCTTATATTAGTAGCATAGCGTCTGCAAACCTGATAAAGTCTGTCACGAAGTTCAACAGGATCCTTATCATCAGAATCCATTACAATTATCAGTATATCCTCATTCGCCTTTAAGACGCTGTTATATGCACGAAGTTCAGCCGGAAGAAGTCCGAGAAGGCTGTTTGCCAACGGAGCAGGCTTATCATCAGGATTTTTGGGTAAGCTTCCGCATCCCCTGTGCGGTCTCACTGCCAGAGTAAAAGCTTTACTTTCTTTTTCCAAAAGCTGTCTTGTCAGTCGTTCAACCACAACAGCTCCGGATTTATCCTCCGATAAAATTTCTACATGCATAACAGTAAACCTCAGTCTAAATATCCACCATACCAAATGGCACCCATTCCGACTCCCTCCTGTGAAAGAGCATTTACAATATCATTACTGCCGACGCAACTTATCGTAACATCGCCTTCATCCTTCTCAAACTCACGCTTGAACAACCATATCTCTTTCGGAGACATTGTCTCAAGAATATATGGATTATGCGTAGAAAACAAAATTTGAGAATAACCTCGTCTGAGCGAGAATTGTCTCATCTCATTTGACAGTACATCCACCATATCATGATAAAGGTCTTTATCAGGTGTCTCTATAAAAATAGTAGAATTCGGTTCAGGATCTCTGAGCAAAAGCAAATACAGAAAAAGTCGATCCGGACTGTTCTCTACATTATCAGGAAGTTTTCCGCCCTTCTTCATATTCGGAATCTTACTTCTTATATCATCTATCAAAGAATCATACTGCGCTTTATCGAGCGATTCGAGATATTCAAGGACGTTACCGACATTACTTCCGTCACTGTTCAAATGTTTATGACCGCCGGGTGCATTTCCTTCAACGTAATAATTATTCTTATTTTCTGTCGAAAATCTGCAGAAAAACCATCTCATCATTTCTCTGTAGGCACTGCAAATTATAGGATAATTGGTAATCTTACCCCAAATACCGAGCGCTGTCATATTAATTTCTTCGAGTTGTACGTCTTCTGCATTTCCGTTTCTGTTTGTAACAAATCCGCGGCCGTTACATATGTCCATAATTGTCTGCTTACTATATTTGTTTTCTTTGCCGTCATTGGTTTTATTCAGCATGTAGAGTCTCTCAGCAGTTATATACGGTCCGCCGTTAGCTGAAGCTTTGACATCCAATTCATATTGAACCAAAAGATATCTGTGTTCCTCATCAATTGACGGAAGCTTAAAATACAGCTTAAATGAAGCTTCTTTCTCTCTGTCAATAACAAGTTTGGCAAAGCCCGGTCTTCCGTGATTAATTGAAGCCTCTTCAACATTTCTTTTTACTGTATCCTTAACAAAATTCAACGCATCTATGAATGACGTCTTACCGGTCTGATTACGACCTATAAGAGAAGTCAATCGCTTAAGTTTGATTCCCTGAGGATAATCATCCATAAGGCAACCGCAGCAATCGTCATCAAAAACATCATAATTACTGATTTCCGCACCAAGAAGCATATAGCAACAGTCTCCTGACTCTTTTTATTTGATTATATATCTTTTCGGAAAATAACTTAAGAAAAAACAAAACTTTTTTAATTTACCGCAATCTACATCTATTTTGCCCGGTAAGGGTAATACAATGTAAAAAAATAAAGAAAGAAGTTCTTTATTACTGTTTTTATGTATGTAATAATCAAAATGCACAACAATGAAGGAAGGAAATTGAGCATGATAAGCAAAACAAAAATGGTTGCCTCTATTTTGAGTGCAACAATGCTAATTACAATGAGCGGGCCGATTGCAAAAAACTACTGTTCGGGGCTTATTAGAACAAATGCAGTATACGCCGACAGCAATGAACAAAACAATGATGTAAGTGCATTTGTAAGACGATGCTATGAGATAGCTCTTGACAGAGAACCGGATCAGGAAGGACTCGAAGGTTGGACCGAAGATTTACTTTCAGGAAAACAATGCGGAGTATCCGTTGCATACGGATTTGTTTATTCACCGGAGTTTCAAAATGCAGGATTCGATAATGCTGTTTATGTAGAGAAAATGTACAACATGCTTCTCGGCCGTGATTCCGATCCGGAGGGAAAAGCCTACTGGGTGGATATGCTTAACAACGGAACAGATAAGGAATTGATATTCTACGGTTTCGCAAATTCACAGGAATTCTACAATCTTTGCAGCGACTACGGAATATCCGCCGGACACTATATCATGAAAATCGGCATGGATTACAATGCAAAATTAAACAATTTCGTAACCGAGCTTTATAAGGTTTGTCTTGGAAGACAAGGTGATTTGGCAGGGCAAGCATTCTGGACAGAGAATCTATACACAAGGCAAATATCAGGCACCGAAGCTGTATATGGTTTTATTTTCTCGCAGGAATTTTTGAATCTTAATACAACTAACGAGGAATATATTACTGCTCTTTACAGAGTATTTCTGGGACGCACTCCGAGTGAGGATGAAATCAACGGATGGAAAGCTTATCTTGTATCCTCTGAGAAGAGCCGTGAAGATGTATTTAACGGTTTCTCAGGTTCTGCAGAATTTGCAAATCTCTGTGAGGAGGTCGGAATTGAAGTAGGTAATCTTGTTGTACAGGGAAATACATATACTCCGAATAACAATAATCCCGTTACGCCTACAGTTGAGCCTACAACCGAACCTACAGTTGAACCTACAGTTGAACCTACAGCAAAGCCGACAGCTGTACCGAGTACCGAGCCTGCAACGACTCCTGCTGCTACTCCTACTGTAACAACTCCTTCGGCAACTCCAAGTGCGTCTCCGACACCGGAAAAAAGCACTTCCAGACTTATTACCTTAAGCGGAAATCACAATGATATAATAACAATCGACGACTTTTGTTACGCCGAATCAGGCAGAATAAGAATTTTCCTTTATAAAGGCTGCGAAGTATACGGCGACTCGCTTGAGTATCTTAACAAATGTCTGAACAGCATTGAAGACATAACCGGACTTAAGTATTTAGGCTATGCCTATAACGATGATTGCGCGCTTTGGGCCGATTACGAGACCCAATATTTCTACGGTGACGCTTTCAAAGATTGTCAAAGCTTCGACGATGACAAAATGAATATACTTGTTGTTCCTCTTGAGACAGCAACACCATACAGTGAACACAATGTCATTGTAATAAACTCAGTAGATTTACAATTCGACGATAAAATGTGTTGGACTTCTATCCATGAGATGGTTCACGCAATCCACAGAACAAATGCCAGCTATTTAGAAAGTATTCTTGACGAAGGATATGCAACTACTGTAACCAATTTAGTATGTCAAACCACAGATTTGGTAAATCTGGGCGATGCGACATCTATCGACGAAAACTACTCTTACTATCGTGTAGAGATAAATAAAGAGAATGTTGAAAAAATATATCTGGAAGAAAAAGAAGACAGGTGGGATAATTATCTATATGGTTACCGACTGGTTAACTACATTTTTGATAACTACGGAGCAAGTGGATTTACTGCATTATTAGAGCGTTCAAATCAGTTGTACGGAAAAGTTGATATGATTTCAACTGAAGAATCATTAGTTTTACTAAAGGATGTGTTTGGGGAAGATGTATTATTGGATTTTGTAGATTATCTTAAACTACCTTCAAGCATTGAACGCTTCAATCCGTATTGGGATGAATAAAAACACCTTATCAATCCCAAAACTAAATCTTTAGAATTAAGAAAGGGTGGGCTGTCTCAAATCGTACCTATAGTTTTGAGACAGCCCCTTGTTTTATTTCACTTCTTTTCATTCAACTTTCTTTCGCCTTTAACTGACTGTCTCAGATAAAAAGAATGAACCATATGTTATTACTTAATCACTGATAATGCTTTTATATGTGAGGTAACACTTATGAGTTTGAAAGTAACTCTTTTCGATGCAAAAGAATATGACATATCTTCCTTCAACAGATTTAATGAAAAATATGATGTAGTATATAAGTTCTACGATACGCGGCTTACCGAAGACACCGTAAGTCTTTGTAAAGGCGCCGATGTGGTTTGCGTTTTTGTAAACGATCAGATTACAGATAAAATAATCGATGCGCTTCTGGAATACGATATAAAGCTTTTGGCTCTGCGTTGTTCCGGTTACAACAATGTCGATATCGAATATGCTTTCGGCAAACTTCATATCGTACGCGTACCCGCCTATTCGCCGCACGCAGTGGCAGAACACGCCATGGCCATGTTACTTACCTCTGTTCGAAGAATTCATAAAGCATATATTCGCACGCGTGACTTCAACTTCAGTCTGAACAGCCTTACCGGTTTTAATCTATACGGCAAAACCGTTGGTATAATCGGTACAGGCAGAATAGGAAAATGCTTTATTAACATCTGTCTCGGCTTTGGAATGAACGTGTTGGCATATGATAAATCATCGTCAGACGACTCACGAATCACTTATACCTCACTTGACACTATCTGGAAACAATCAGATATCATCTCACTCCACTGTCCCCTTAACGAAGATACGCTTCATATGATAAATGAGACTTCGCTTAAGAAAATGAAAAAAGGCGTTGTAATAATAAATACTTCGCGCGGTGCATTAATAGATTCTGAAGCTCTGTTAAATTCTATTAAGTCACGTCATGTAGGAGCAGCCTGTCTTGACGTATATGAGGAAGAGGCAAATCTGTTTTTCAGGGATTTAAGCGGTCACATAATTGATGACGATATTCTTGCCAGATTAATATCAATGCCTAATGTCATTGTCACCTCGCACCAAGCTTTCCTGACTGAAGAAGCTCTTTACAGCATTGCCGAGACAACACTGAATAATATCACCGAATTTATGAATACAGGTACATGTAAAAATGAAATCTGCTATAAATGCAGCAAATTTAACGAGTGCGAGGGAAAAATGAACGAAAAATGCTTTTAATGTATCTCTGCGTCAATTCTTATACTAAGTAATCAGCAATAAGTACCACTGCACCGGTTAATATCATCACAACACCGACAACCCTGTTAAGAGTAACAGCACTTGCTTTATTAGCAATCCTGGCAGCTATCTGTGCCCAAATAAATGTAAATACAATACACAAAACCAGATAAAGAAGGTCCGGTGTGCCGCCAAGCATAAAATGACTTATACTGCCGGTAAGAGCAGTAAACGTCATAATAAATACGCTGGTTCCGACTGCCACATGCATCTGATAACCAAGAAATGAAGTAAGAACAAACAAAAGCATCATTCCGCCGCCTGCACCTACAAAGCCGCATATAAATCCGACTATAACACCGCCGATAACAGCTTTGATTATTCTCTCTTTTTTGCTTAATGAAGCCATCTGTTCCTTAGTAGTAGTAACCGGTTTCAACAGAAATCGCAAGCCAACGGCAATCATTGCAAATTGCGTCGTTCCGCTCATTGCTCTGTTCGGAATTTTACTTGATACCATACTGCCGACTACCGTCATAATTAAAACGGACACAAGTAAAATAACGCCGTTTTTTACATCGAGATTTTTATTTTTCTTATATGTCCAAGCACTTATTGCGCTGGCAAGAACATCACTTGCAAGACCTATACCTATTGCCTGATAAGCAGGCAATCCCAAAAACACGGTAAGTAACGGACCGACAATTGCTGCCGCACTCATTCCGGCAAATCCGGTTCCTATACCCGCACCTGCACCGGCAATAAAACAAATCAGTACTACAAACCACAGTTTCATTTTTTATCTTCTCCTGTTTATCTTCATCTTTTACTATTATACACAAAAAAGGGGCTGTCTCAAAACAAAATGAGATAGCCCCTATCTTTTTGCAAAAGAAAACGGGTCCCGAAGGGCCCGTTTATTGTTAGAATAATTGTGTGAACCATACTCTAACGTTACAGTCCGACTATAGCAAAAACGGG